>JBBQTN010000206.1:0-9568 GCA_038213195.1 Acidimicrobiales bacterium
ACCTGGAAGGGCAGGGTGCTCCGCCCGGCCATGGTGAAGGTGCGGGGCTGAGGAGTCGTCCATGGCAGCGCAACGCGAGTGGTACGAGAAGGACTACTACAAGGTGCTCGGCGTCGCCCCGGACGCGACGCCGAAGGACATCACCAAGGCCTACCGCAAGCTCGCGCGCGGCAGCCACCCCGACACCCACCCCGGCGACGACGCCTCGGAGGAGCGGTTCAAGGAGATCAGCGCGGCCTACGACGTGCTCGGCGACGAGGCCAAGCGGGCCGAGTACGACGAGGTCCGCCGCCTCGGTCCTGTCGGCAACACCCCGTTCGGCACGGCCGGCGGTCCGCGCGGGGGCGGTCCGTACAACTTCAACGTCGGGGCAGACGGCCTCGGCGACGTGCTCGGGCAGATGTTCGGGCGCGGTCGCCGCGGCGGCGGTCCTTCCGCATCCGCTGCTCCGCAGCGCGGAGCCGATCTCGAGGCCAACCTCACCCTCGACTTCGCCGACGCGGTGCACGGGATCACCACCACCTTGCACCTGACGAGTGACGCGCAGTGCAGCACGTGTCACGGCAGCGGGGCGAAGCCGGGTACCCAGCCGAAGGTCTGCTCGCAGTGCGGTGGGCGCGGGGTCATCGACGACAACCAGGGCTTCTTCTCGTTCTCGACGACGTGCCGGGCGTGCGGCGGAGCCGGCGTGGTGATCGAGGATCCGTGCCCGACATGCCATGGCACCGGCGTCGAGCGGCGCCCGCGCGAGGTGCAGGCGCGGATCCCCGCCGGGGTCGCCGACGGCCAGCGAATCAGGCTCAAGGGGCGCGGCGCACCCGGGCGCAACGGCGGGCCTGCCGGCGATCTGATCGTCGAGTGCCACGTCGCCGCGCACCGGCTGTTCGGTCGCGACGGCAGCAACCTCACCGTGCGGGTGCCGATCACGTTCGCCGAGGCGGTGCTCGGCGCGAACATCGAGGTGCCGACGCTGGACGGTGGTCCGGTCACCGTGAAGCTGCGCGCCGGGACCCAGAGCGGGACCCGGCACCGGGTCCGTGGCAAGGGCATCGTCGGCAAGAAGGTGCACGGCGATCTGATCGTCACCGTCGACGTGCAGGTGCCCACGGAGCTGACCGCAGAACAGCGCCAGGCCGTCGAGGCGTTCGCCGCCTCCACCACGGCGTCCCCGCGGGCCGGGCTGTTCGAGGCGACGAGGAGCTGAGATGCGATCGCGCAACCACGCTGTCTACGTCATCTCCGTGGCCGCCGAGCTGGCCGGGATGCACCCGCAGACCCTGCGGATCTACGAGCGGCGCGGCCTGGTGCTGCCGGCGCGCACGCAAGGCGGCAACCGGCGCTACAGCGACACCGACATCGAGCGGCTGCGGCGGATCGCCGAGCTGGCCTCCGAGGGGATGAACCTCGAGGGGATCCGGCGGGTGATGCAGCTCGAGGCCGAGGTCGACCGGCTGCGTTCGGAGAACGAGGACCTGCGCCGCGCCACCGAGCAGGCGATGGCGGAAGCCGAGCGGCGATCGCCTCGCCGAGACCTGGTTCCGCTGCGTCAGGAGGTCGACCTGTTCTCGGGTGCGACGGGCCGCGGCACGACACGTTGACCGGCTGCCCGTTGCTACGCTCGACGCGGCGGTTCGGTCTCCCGGTGCACTCGACGAACCGCGCGATGATCGCCCCTCGAGACCCGGAAGAGGTGAGAGATGGCTGAGCAGACGAAGTCCGAGACCGTCGCCGGGCCGCGTTCCACGCGCTGGACGCACATCGCCCTGCCGTGCACCGACATCGACGCGACCATCGACTGGTACCAACGCTTCACCCCGCTGCAGCTGCTCGATCGGCGCCGGGACGACGACGGCCAAGGCGCGTGGTTGGGTCACCCCGACCAAGGCGACAAGCCGTTCGTCCTCGTGCTGGTCAGCTTCAACCGCGACCACGACCGCGGCCCGCAACCGGTGATGGCGCCGTTCGCACACATCGGGTTCGAGGTCACCAGCCGCGCCGAGGTCGACGAGATCGCCCGGCGTGGCGAGGCGGAGGGCAGCCTGGCGTGGCCCCCGCAGGAGCTCCCCCCGCCCGTCGGCTACATCTGCGCGCTCAAGGATCCTGACGGCAACATGATCGAGTTCTCCTACGACCAGGGCGTCTATGCCAAGGCCCAGGAGGTCTGGGGCTGAGCGAGCGGACTCCTCGCGACACCTGCCTCGCCTACCTTGCCGCGTTCGCCTCAGGCGAGCCGGCGAACATCGTCGCCTTCGTCACCGACGACTTCGTCAACGAGCACACCGCAGCGCTCGGATCGGGCTGTGTCGGGGTCGAGGAATACGCCGCGCGCGTGCCGGGGTTCCTCGCCTCGATGCCGGATCTGCACTATGACGTCGAGATCGTGATCGCCGCTGCGGACGACGTCGCCGCGGCGTACACGCTGCATGCCCACGTCAACGACCGTGACGTGGCCGTGCGCGGGATGATGCGCTTCGAGGTGCGTGGCGAGCTGATCGCCAAGCGCGTCGACTACTGGGACAGCCTCGTCTTCCAGCGCCACGCTGGCCTGGCGTGAGCGACGCGGCGGTCAGCGTCCCTGTCCCCCTCCCGGTCCACGTCCCGACGCGACGGCTCGGCCACAGCGGGATCGAGGTCAGCCAGATCGCGCTCGGCACGATGATGTTCGGCACGTGGGGCAACAGCGACGCCGACGAATGCCGGACGATGGTCCACCGCGCGATCGATGCGGGCATCACCATGTTCGACACCGCCGACATCTACGACGACGGTGTGTCCGAGGAGATCCTCGGCAGCGCCCTGCGCGGTCGTCGCGACCGGGTCGTGCTCGCGACCAAGTGCGGCAACCCGATGGGCGACGACCCCGGTCGCCGCGGGTTGTCCCGGCGATGGATCACCCGCGCCTGCGACGACAGCCTGCGCCGTCTCGGCGTCGACCACATCGACCTGTTCCAGATGCACCGACCCGACCCGGCGACCTCGCTCGAGGAGACGCTCGGTGCGTTCGACGCCCTCGTCCAGGCAGGCAAGATCCGCGCGGTCGGGACCTCGACGTTCCCTGCCGACCAGCTCGGTGTCGCGCAGCGCGTCGCCGGCGCCCTCGGGCTGGTCGCCCCCTCGAGCGAGCAGCCGCCCTACTCGGTCCTCGCGCGTGGCATCGAGGCCGACGTGCTGCCCACGTGCCGGGCGCACTCGATCGGCGTGGTGGTCTGGGCGCCGCTCAACGGCGGATGGCTGACCGGGAAGTACCAGCACGGGTCGGCCGGTCCCGACTCGCGGGCCAACCGCGCCGGTGAGCACTTCGACCATCGCGATGCACAGGCCAGGGCGGAGAAGGTTGCGCTGGTCGACCGGCTCGCCGCTGTCGCCGCCGACGCCGGCTTGACGCTGGTGCAGCTCGCGCTCGGCTTCGTGCTCGACGACCCGGCGGTCACGACCGCGCTCATCGGGCCGCGCACGCTCGGCCAGCTCGACGAACTGCTCGCGGCCGGCGCTGGGCCGTTGCCGACCGGGGTCCGCGCCGCGATCGACGCGATCGTCGCGCCGGGCACCAACGTCAACGCCGCCGACGCCGTCTGATCGCGACACGCGCGATGCGGCCTCCCTGCATCAACGTCAACGCCGCCCTCTCGTCGCCGAACGACTGCGACGCCGGACCTGCGGGTCGGTCGGCGCGCGCCGTTCGCAGGCCGGCACGCTCCCCAGCCCCGCACGTCAGCCCCGCGCGGTGCTCACGGCTCAGGCTGCTCAGTCGGACGGAGCCATCCGTCGCTGCATCGCGCCGAGGTGCGCCTCCTCGGCGTTCGCGGCGCGAGTGCCGTCGCCGATCACGACGGCCTCGGCGATGCAGCGGCAGGCGCGGCTCACCGCGGCGAGCGCGTCGGTGCCGTGCTCGCCCGCGGTCGCTGGGTGCACCACGGCGAGCACCTCGCCATGCAGCAGCGCCATCGTCTTGGTGTGGACCTCGGTCAGCAAGGGGTTCGCGCAGGCCCGGGCGAGAGCACCGTGCAACTGCACGTCGAGCCGGCGCACGTCGGCGATCGAGGCCACGGGCTGGGCCGCGACGAGCGCGATCTCGGCACGTTGCTCGCTCGTCGCCCGTTGCGCCGCGAGTGAAGCGATCGCCGGTTCCATCGCACGGCGCATCTCGACCACGTGCGCGGCGGTCTCGGCGCATGAGAGGGTCGGCAGGTGGAGATCGGGGAGCCGCTCCGAGACGACCGAGCGATTGCCTCGACGCTCGACGAAACCGGCGATGACCAGGCCCTGGATCGCTTCGCGCACCGACGTGCGGGCGACGCCGAACTCCTGGCACAGCGCGCGCTCGGCCGGCAGCGGCGTGCCGGGTGCCAGGTCGCCGTTGTGGATCGCATCCGCGAGGCGTTGCCGAACCTGGGCGGACACCGTGTCGCGGTTGACGGGATCGAACGTTGGACTGATGGTCTGACCGTATCGCGACACGTGTCCACCGTCGCACCCATGGGGCGACGCGTGCTGTGACCACGAACGTTCGCTCCGCCTGGCCGACGGGCGCGACCCGCAATTTGACGCCGGCCCGATCGAACGGGCGAACTGGCAGCGGCCGGAAGGATACGTATGGTTCCGGTCGCGACCAGAATGATCCCGGCTCGTTCTCCGACCGCGACCGCAACCAACCGACCACTGTGGTCAGAGCGTCAGACGATGTCGCTGCCCGCGGCGCGCATCGCCTGCTGCGCGGAGCGCACCATCGCCGCCAGGTCGAACAACCCGAGCCGCTCCGATCCCAGTCCGCCCAACGCGCCGGCACGCCCGGCGGACATGTCGTCGCCGGTTCGATCAGACGGAGCGTCCACCGCGGGCAGCTCGGCGGGGAAGCCGACGAACTCGAGCCACGCCGGCGTGGCGAACGGCGAAGGTGGGCCGCCGGCCACTTGACGTCCACCGGTGCGGCCCGGTCCGGCGCCGGTGCGGCCCGCATCGACGCCGACGCCGATTCGACCGGCGACGCCGGCAAGGCCACCCGGCCGCACGGACGATGCCTCCCAGCGCCGCGACCCGATCGTCGCCTTCGCTGACGGAGCGGCGGCACCGCAACGCCAGGCGACGAGCAGCTCCGGCCGGTCGCCTGCTTCTTCGGCGAATGCGAGCAGCACGGCCGCAGCGTGCTTGCACGTGGTCTCTGCACCATCCGGGCACGTGCACATCGCGCGCAGGTCGTCGGCGTCGGGGGTGATCGCCGTCAACGCCTGGACGTTGGCCGTGCCGCCTGGTGGCGCGGCGACGATGTCGGTGTGGACCTCCACCACGTACGGCTCGCGACGGCTGCCCGAGACCGTGCCGCGCAGCGTGCCGACGGAGATCACCAGCTCGGTGACGGCGCCGCTCGACGCGTACTCCCGGCCGCGACGGAAGCGGCCGGCATCCATCAGCCCGGCGGTGGTGACCGACAGCAGCGTGGCGACGAGCTTTGCTGGCGCCTCGCGGAGCTGGGCGCGGGTGCGCGCCTGCGGCACGACGCGGATCGGGCCGGGGGTGTCGGCGTCGCTCACGACGCCACCGCGTGTCGGTCGAGGGTGACGAGGCCGCGCAGCTCGTCCGTGCTCATCTCGCTCAGCCACTGCTCGCCGCCGGGCCCGACGACCGCGTCGGCGAGGGCGCGCTTGTCGTCGATCAACTGGGCGACGCGCTCCTCGACGGTGCCCTGGCAGACCAGCTTGTGCACGAACACCGACTGCGTCTGGCCGATCCGCCACGCCCTGTCGGTGGCCTGGTCCTCCACCGCCGGGTTCCACCAGCGGTCGTAGTGGACCACCCGGCTCGCAGCCGTCAGGTTGAGCCCCGTCCCGCCCGCCTTCAACGAGACGATCAGCAGCGGTGAGCCGGTCGTGAGCTGGAACTCCTCGACCATCCGGTCACGCCCGCGCCGGGCCACGCCGCCGTGCAGGAACGGGGCGTCGAGCTGGAACCGCTCGCGCAGGTGCCGGGCGAGCAGCTCGCCCATGACGCGGTACTGGGTGAACACCAGCGCCTGCTCGCCGGCATCGAGGAGGTCGGTGATGAGCTCGTCGAAGCGGGCCAGCTTGCCGCTGCGCCCGCCGAGGCGCGAACCGTCGCCCAGCGCATGCGCAGGGTGGTTGCAGATCTGCTTGAGCCGGGTCAGCGCGGCGAGCACCAGGCCCCTGCGACGCATCCCCGACACCTGTTCGGCATCGACGAGGAGTTGGTCGACGACGGCCTGGTACATCGCCGCCTGCTCGCGGGTCAACGACGCCCACGCCACCTGCTCGACCTTGTCGGGGAGGTCCGGCACGAGCGTCTTGTCGGCCTTCGTACGGCGCAGCAGGAACGGCGACGTCAACCGGCGCAACGCCGCCGTCGCAGCGTCGTCGCGATGGCGCTCGATCGGCAGGGCGAAGTGCGTGCGGAAGTGCGACTCGCTGCCGAGCAGACCCGGAACGACTGCGTCGAGGATCGCCCACAGCTCGCCGAGGCGGTTCTCGACCGGCGTGCCGGTGAGGGCGATGCGCTGGCCGGCGGGAATGCGCCGCACGGCCTTGGCCGCATGGGTGTGCGGGTTCTTGACCGCCTGGGCCTCGTCGAGCACGACGGTGCTCCAGGCGACCTGGGCGAGCGCGTCGACGTCGCGCGTCGCCGACTGGTAGGTGGTGACGACGATGTCGGCCGCAGCGACGGCGCGCTGCAGCGCGTCGCCCCGCGGGCGGACGTTGCCGTGCAGCACGAGCAGCCGCGCGAACGGCACGAACCGCGCCGCTTCCTGCTGCCAGTTGCGCACGACCGAGAGCGGGCAGAGCACGAGGTGCGGCCCCTCGATGCCGGCGAGGTGGGCGAGCGTCGTCGGGGTCTTGCCGAGGCCCATGTCGTCGGCGAGGCACCCGCCGAGGCCGAGACGCCTGAGGAACTGCAGCCACCCGAGCCCGCGCAGCTGGTACGGACGCAAGGTCGCGGTGAAGTTGGCGGGCACCTCGCCGTCGGTCAGCGCGGTGTCCGGTAGGCCGTCGAGCAGCTCGGCCATCCACCCGCTGCTGGTGATCAGCGGCGCCGTGGTCGCTGCACCGTCGCCCGGGTCCGCGCCCGAGGTCGTCCCGCCAGCAGCCTCCTCGTCGAGCTCGGCG
Source organism: Acidimicrobiales bacterium (assembly GCA_038213195.1). GTDB lineage: Bacteria > Actinomycetota > Acidimicrobiia > Acidimicrobiales > Ilumatobacteraceae > JAODBQ01. The sequence goes on from JBBQTN010000206.1 coordinate 7,113, forward strand.
GCGAGTTGCAGCAGCCCGACCGTGCTGAGGGTGCCGTGTCGCAGGCGATGCTCGGACACCGCGAGCAGCGCGCGACGCACATCGGCACCCTCGAGGCGGACCCAGCGACCACCGACCTCGATCAGGCTCGTGCCCAGCTCGGTGGCCCGGCGCAGCGTCGCCTCGTCGACCGGCTCGTCGTCGACGACCAGCTGCCAGTCGAGCAGTGCCTCGGCGCCGAACCGACCGGCGCCGTCCGGCTTCGGTGTCGCGGTGGCGCGCACTTGCGGCCGGCGGCGGGCGAGCTGCTCCGGCACGAGCAGCTCGACCCCCGCGGCGCGCACCTCGTCATAGCGCTGGAACACCTCGGCGGCCTGCTCGAGCTCGATCGTCGCATCGAGCTCGGCGAGCGCCGTGACGACGTCGGGCAGCACCGTCGCCAACCGTCCTGCACCGACGTCCGCGGCGACCGTGAGATCCTTCAACCGCTCCGCCGAGCCGGCGAGGGCCAGGGCGGCCGGCGAACCGGCGGCAACATCGGCGATCGTGCACCAGCGCGACGAATCGTCGCTGTCGACCAGTTCGAGCGTGACCGGCCAGTCGCCGGCGACCTCGTCCGGCAGCGCCAGACGCAGCCGGGTGTGGACGATCGGCGTGCCGGCGACGCGGGCCTGCATCCGCTCGAACGCGGCAGCAGCGTTGATCAGGTGCGGTTCGAGGGGCTCGGATCCCGCGGTACCGAACTCGGGATCACCCGTCAGAGCCCTGGCGACGGCCCGCGCCGTGCTCGCCCAGCCCTGACGTCCCGTACCGGCGTCGGCGCGCCACCCGCTCGCGCGCAGCACCGAGCGCGCCGCGACGTCGACGAAGCGGTCCAGCGCGAGCCCGGCCAGCTGCGTCGCCGGATCCGGGGCGGACGGCGTCTCGACGACGAACGCCGCCGCGCACACCGGCGGCATGCACGCCGCCAACGCACCCACGACCGCGGCCCGGTCGGCGTCCATCGGCCGCCACGTCGCCGCCCAGCGGCGCGGGTCGCGCTGCTCGAGACGGGGCAGCACCCGGCCGGCGCGGACGAACCCGACTGCCTGCTCGCGCAACGCCCCGAACCAGCGCATCGACGGGCTGGCGGTGGAGGCGACCTCGCCGAGGGTGACGAACGCCTCCGGGGCGATGTGCTGGCCGATCACCTGCAGGTCGCCGGTGGGCACACGCAGGTGGCTGATGGTCGTGTGCGACCACGGAACTCCGCCGTGGAACGACCTCGCCAGGCTGGCCGGGATGTTCGCGCCGACGCGACTCTGCGCCGGCTGCCAAGCCAGCAGGCCGTCGCGCGCCCACGTCAGCTGGAGGCTGGCCGCGGGGCGGTCGTCGATGATCGTGACCACGCTGCGAGCCTAGGCAGGGGGTGTCGCGCCTGTGCGTGAAGCCTGGGCGCGGGTTCGGGGTCAGCGTGGCGCGGCGAGATCCATCGTCCAGTAGGTGACGCCGTCCGCGCCCTGCACCGCGGCGACGCCGATGTCGGTGAACGCCGGGTTGAGGATGTTCGCGCGGTGGCCGGCGCTGCCCATCCACGCATCCATCACCTGGTCAGCAGAGGTCTGGCCCGCGGCGACGTTCTCGCCCCACGTGCTCCAGCGATAGCGGACCCAGGAGATCCTGACGCCGGCGTTCGAACCATTGGCACCAGCGTGCGTCATCAGTCGGCGGCCCGCCTGATCGGTCGATTGTCCGATCGCGGCGGTGTCGAGCAGACCGTTCTCGGCCAGCGCTGGCAGCCCGGCCGCGGCGCGCTGCTGGTTGACGAGATCGACGACCGGCGAGGCGATCGTCAGTGGCGCGCTGACAGCGGGTTTCGGTGCCGCAGGCGCCGCGGGTGCCGCCGGGGCGGGCGGTGCGCACGAGCGTGCGAGTGCGCCGGCTCCCATCACCCCCACGATGGCGGTGAAGCCGAACGCGCCGAAGCGCTGGTGGAAGCGGGTCCTAGGCATCGATGTCTCTCCGTTGCTCGGGGGGTGTCGATCCCCGGGTTCGCGTGGTCTCGTTGCAATGAACGTCACTGTTGTCACATGCTCGGCCCATCTGTCACGGGACCGTAACAGCCGTCGCGTGGTCGTCACGAGCCCGTGTGTCACGCTCGGGCGATGCACGGCGACGGAGCACGTCCGGGGCTCACGGCCGAGACGCTCGTTCGCGGAACGATCCTCACCCTCGATCGCCACGCACGGGTGCTCGTCGACGGTGCCGTCGCCATCGCCGGTGCGGTCATCGTCGACGTCGGGCCGTTCGCCGAGTTGAGCGCAGCGTCTGGTGGGGCGCGGGTGATCGGTGACGCCACGACCCTCGTGACACCTGGTTACGTCAACGCCCACCAGCACCTCACCGGTGACCGGCTGATCGCGTCGTGCATCCCCGACGACATCGACGGCCAGGCGGCGATCTTCGAGTGGGCGATCCCCCTGCACGTCGCCCACACC
>JBBQTN010000207.1:0-9561 GCA_038213195.1 Acidimicrobiales bacterium
GGGATCGAGTCGCCTATCGCCACCAAGCTCAGCACCGGCTCTGGACCTGTCTCGGTCGTGGTGGCGCTGATGCTCGTCGTGGTGGAACTCGTCGTGGTGGAACTCGTCGTGGTAGCTGCAATCGATGCCGGCGATGCGGACGAGTTCGAGCTCGGTGCTGTCGTGGTCGCGTTCGAGGAACACGACGCGGCCGCGATCAGCACGATGGCGCTGATCGCGGTCTTTCGACGTCGGGCGGATTGCGGGAGAGTCGCGTTCACGTGGTTGTCCTAGATGCTCTTCGACACATGTTCTTTCACTTGTCCGTCGTTCCGGGCGAACACGAACGATCTCAGCCGTTCCTGCTTCGTGACCGGCGCCGTGGTCGACGACCCTCGTACACCATCGACGGCGATGAGTGCGGCACGATCGATGATGGCACAGGTCAGCATGAACCCGCGCCGCCGCCGACTGCATCGTCGGCGGCCGGCCGGCATATACGTCCGTATACTCCTTGTCGTGACGCTGCACGGGGCTGCCGTGGTGGACGTGGGCGCGGGGCTGGCCACTCGTGACGGGCTCGACGCGGTTGGCATGCGGGCCGTGGCCAAGGAGCTGGAGGTCACCCCGATGGCCTTGTATCGCCATGTCGGCGACGTTGTGGCGCTGCGAACCTCCGTTGTCGATCGGCTCCTCGCAGACCTGCCCAGCGTGCCGACCGAGGGCACCTGTGACCACCGGTGTCGGACATGGGCCCAGGCAGCACGCTTGGTATTGGGCCCGGTGTCTGGGTTGGCTCACCATGTGCTTCTGGAATGGATCCACCTGCCTCGGGTCCTTGTCGCACTCGACGGTCTTGTGGCTGCGCTGGAGCAGGACGGGCCGCCGGGTTGCGACCCTGTGGCGGGGGCAAACGCGATCTTGATGCACGTCCTCATGCGCGCTCAGGCCGAGCAAGCCGTCCGAGCCGGCGGTCTCCGGAGGGATCTGTCGACCCTGCGCGAGCGGCGCCGCCAGGTGCCACGCCTGTGGGCGCATCGCGACGAGTACCTCAGCGCCCGTCTGGACGAGCACTTCGCGTACGGACTTGAAGCACTGCTGGCCGGTCTCGCCTTTGCCCGACGAGCGTCCTGATGCTCATCCGCGACGCCACCATCGACGACGTGCCAACCATCACCGATCTGTTCAACGCACTGATCTCCACCACGACGATTGCTTGGCGCGACCAACCAGCAAGCGCCGACGAGATGCTCGACTGGTTCGCGCACCAACACGAGAACGGCGACCCAGTCCTGGTCGCTGACGATCACGGCATCACGGTCGGCTACACCTCGTGGACAGCGTTCCGCGGGGGCGACCGGTTCCCGGGCTATCGCCACACCGTCGAGCACACGATCCACGTCGACGGCAACTACCACGGCCAAGGCATCGGCCGTTCGCTGCTCACCGCATTGATCGAGATCGCCCGCCAGCGCGGGCTCCACGTCATGGTTGCAGGGATCGACGCGGACAACACGGCCTCGATCGCTCTCCACCATGGCCTCGGCTTCGCCGAAGTCGCGCGTATGCCGGAGACCGGCCGCAAGTTCGACCGCTGGCTTGACCTCGTCTTGATGCAGCGGATCCTGACGTGATCGCGTGGGACCTGGGTGGCGTCGTCGCGCGATTTGAGCCTGCCGTCCGTCTCCAGGCACTCGGAGATGCCGCTCGCCTGGCCCCACAGCAGGTCGATGGGGTGATCTGGGCTACGGGCTCGACGCTGCAGCGGAGCGCGGCGACTTCGACGAGGACACCTGCTGGCCCAAGACCACGACGGCCGTTGACCGCCGCATCGACCGATTCCAGCTCCGCCGCTGCTGGTCCAAGGCATTCGTCCCCGACGCGGTCGTGGCCGCCCTGATCGACGAGCTCAACATGTGCGCTGTTCACCGACCACGGGCCAATCCTCGAGGCCTCCCTCCGCCACGAGCTTGCCCCACTCTCGACCCGCTTCCAGCACTGCTCTCCCACGAGGACGAGTTGATGTCGGCCGAGGAGATCGCCGCAGAGCTCGGCTGGCGGAACTCGGGAACGGCCGCGACTCTGTGGCGGCGGGGCACGTTCCTTGCGCCGGTGATGACAAGCCACGCGCTCGGCTGTGGCGCCGTGCTGACGTCGGGGCGTGGGCGCGGACGACTGACAGGGGTGGCAGTGACCGTCGACTTTCGATGCCATCCACCCATCACGGCTGCAATGGACGTGGCGGGTGGCCGGGTGTCGTCACGTGCAGGCCGGCGGTGTGGGCCACGTGGGCGAGCCTGCGTGAGCCGGGTGGCGCTGAAGGCGGCGATGGTTCCGCAGGTCATCGCCAGAGGCGTTGAAGCAGCGGGCCGGGGTGGACGAGCTCGTCGCAGAGTTCGCAGAGCTGGTCCGGGTCGACGAGAACCTTCTGACCACGGTGCTGCATGGGCCTCTTGAAATACTGTGATCCAGCCGAACGCCCACCACCTAATGGTGTGCACTACGAGCAAGGGGGGTATTTCCCGTGATTGCCATCTACATCGTCACCAAGAACATGACCCGTGAGCTGCACACCAAGGGCCGCGAACGTCTCCGTGAGGCCGGGGCACCGGAGAACGCAATGAAGGTCCACTCATGCTTCGGTGAGGACGGCAAGCTTCAGGTCTTCGATGTCTGGGACAGCCAGGAGGCGTTCGATGAGTTCCTGACATACCTCGGGCCGATCATGGAGGAGCTGGGCATCGAGTTGGCACAACCACCCACCATCATGCCGATGGTAGACCTTGTCCAGAAATAGCGGATTGTGTTGAGCGGGTGCCCGGCTGTTGTCGGATTTGGCGCCGATACCAGGATCGGTTTGATCTCTGATGAATGCGCTGCACGATGGGCCACCTCGGGCGGGCGCGATCCGCGCCTGCAACAGCTCTCGTCTTCGCAGTGACGATGACGCCGTCGCTGGGATGTTGCGGCGGTGCGCGAGCCGGGACTAATTTTCCCTTGACCTTCAAGTAGGCCTGAAGGTTTACGATTGGCGGGTGAGCATCGCCTACAAGATCAAGGACGTCGCCGAGCGCAGCGGGTTCTCCGCCGCGACCCTGCGCTACTACGAGGAGATCGGGCTGCTCCCGGGAACGACCCGAACCGGCGCCGGCTACCGGCTCTACGACGACCGAGCCCTGGAACGCCTCGCGTTCATCGCCCGCGCCAAACAACTCGGCTGCAGCCTCGACGAGATCGTCGACCTGTGCACCGCATGGGACGGAGGGGCTTGCGGGCCTGTGCAGGACCGCCTGCGCGCCGCCGTCGCGGACAAACTCGCCGCAGCCCAGCAACAGATCGTCGAGCTGACCACTCTGACCACCGACCTGCAACGTTCCGCCGCCGCGCTCGAACGGCACCGACCCGACGGTGCGTGCGACGACTCCTGCGGATGTGTCAGCGATTCGACCGACAACGCCCCGGTATCGCGAATGGTGGCCTTGATGGCCAAGCCCGCGCCAGCAGACTCGAGTGTTGCGATCGCGTGCACGCTCGACGCAGGTGCGTTGCGCGGTCAGCTCGCTGACTGGCAACGGCTGCTGTCACACGTGGCGTCCCGCGACCCCGTCGAAGGTGGGATCCGGGCGACGTTCGCCGGGTCGGTGCCGACCGACGAGCTGATCCGCCTCGTCGCCGCCGAACGGGACTGCTGCCAGTTCCTGCGCTTCGCGATCACGGTCGACACCCGCGGCGTCGCCCTCGAGGTCCGCGCCGCCAACGACGCGCAGTCGATCGTCCACGCCATGTTCGGAGACGCCCGATGAGCAAGAGAGAACGCGCCGCGATCGTCGGCGTAGGTGCCGTTGCCTGTGCCGCATGCTGTGCCGGACCTGTCCTCGGGTTCCTCGCCGCGCTCGCGGCTGGGACGGTCCTCGGTGTCGCCCTGTTCGGCGTTGTGGGCCTCGTCGTCGCGATCATCGGGATCAGCTGGTTGATCCGCCGCCGGCGCCGTCAAGCGGCTCGTCGACCCACCCCCGCGGAGGTTGTGCTGGCGCTGCCGACCATGCGCGCGCGACCATGAAGCGAAGCGACGCGAGCTGCTACTAGCGACGGCCAGTTTGCCGTCGCGTTCACCGTCTTCGACATCGCCGAGGTCGTTCACCACCTCGATGACCCGCGGCCGGGATCGCTGCAGCGGGCAGCCGTGATCGCACTCCTCCACCTTGCTGCAGCTCGCCGTGTCGAGCAACGCGAACTGGTCATCCCGCACTCGGCCGAGAGTTGCCGAGCTCCGCCTTCGACGTCTGGCGACGACCTCGTCAGCCGAACTCCCCGCCCCGAAGCCCCCGTGTCGCACCCATCACGCTGCTGATCCGCGACGCTGCTTTGACCGACCCCGAGATGCTCGCCCGATCGTCGCGCGCCTTGGCGGCGATCGCCTCCACATGACTTCCGTCGGCCGCCGCGTCGGACGACACCTACTTGTTTCGTGAAGCGACCTTCGTGGACAGTCACTCGTGCGGATGGTCGGCCGAACGAGGCAGGCTCACCGTGCGGGCTGAAGCTCCACGGCGGCGTCGCCACGATTTTCGGTCTGCCCGTTGTGTCCGAGGTCCTCGAGAGCCTGAAGCCAGCCGCTCATCGTCGCTTCGAACGCGTCGGCGTAGGGCTTGCCTTCCCACACGGTGATACCCACGAAGAGGTCGCCGCCTTCATCCGCGATGAGGTAAAAGCCGGAGAAACCGGGCGCGGCCTGCAGCTTTGGAAAGTATTCACGCTCTGCGCGTTCCATCGTCTCAGGTAACCGGTCGAGGTTGGTTGTCCGTCGATCGATGATTGTGTACACGGCGATCCCTTTCCCGTTGAGCCGAGACGGCCCAAGAAGATGCGGCTCGGCCTTGTTGTCTCACACCACTGGCGCAGCGGGCGACCGGGCATCGCTCGAACGTCCACGCACGGCGGACATCGTGACACCCTGGAGCCTCTGCGAGGGGCCGAGCATGCGCCGTTCGGACGGGCGACGCATCACGCGTTCTTGTAGTTCAGAGTCGACCCAGGCCGTGAATGTGTGAAGGCGGCCGATTCGCGTCGGATGTGCCACGCCGGTCTTGGCGAGACTGGTGTTGTGTGGTGGCAGACTTGGCGAGTGGGGTCGCGCCGACGTCGTACGTGAAGAGCGGCGCGCTGCACATTGCGTATCAGGTCGTCGGTGACGGTCCGCTCGACCTGGTCGACGCCCCGTCGGCGTTCGGTCACGTGGAGCTGACGTGGGAGAGACCGGCCGTCGAGCGTTTCCTGCTCGGGTTGGCGTCGTTCTCCCGCATGTCATCTTCGGGCCGACGCGACACAACTACACGAACATGCGATGCGGACGGAGCCTGCCCGGCTGAAGCTGCGAGGGATGGGATCGAGAACCGATACGACACCGACCCGGAAACCGCTCGCAGATCACCTCGTCGCCGGTCTGCGGGCGGTAGTGCTGGGGACCGTGCTGGCGCCTGGTGATGACGGCTACGACGCGGCCAGGACGGTGTGGAACGCGATGATCGATCGACAACCAGCGCTCATCGTTCGTGCTGCCGGCGTCGCCGACGTGGTCAACGCAGTCGGCTTCGCTCGCGCGCAGGACCTGCTGTTGTCGGTGCGCGGCGGTGGTCACAACGTGACGGGGAGTGCGGTCGTCGACGGTGGTCTCATGCTCGACATGTCAGGGATGAAGGACATCGTGGTCGACCCGGGCGAACGCATCGCCAGAGCGGAACCGGGCTGCTTGTGGAGCGACCTCGACGCGGCGACGCAGGACTTCGGCCTCGCCGTCACGGGCGGTCAGGCGTCGGATACCGGGATCGCTGGTCTGACGTTGGGCGGCGGGGTCGGGCAGCTGATGCGCTTCTGCGGCGCCACCGTCGACAGCCTCCTGTCGGTCGATCTCGTGACCGCCGAAGGCCATCTGCTGAAGGTGTCCGCCGACGAACACCCCGACCTGTTCTGGGGAGTGCGCGGCGGCGGCGGCAACTTCGGCGTCGTCACCTCGTTCGAGTATCGACTGCACCCCGTCGGACCGATCATCCTCGGTGGCATGCTCCTCTACCCCGCGAGCCAAGCCGCTGATCTTCTTCGCTTCTACCGCAACTGGATGCCGGACGCGCCCGACGAGTTGAACGTCTCGATGGTGCTGTTGACGGCACCACCCGAACCGTTCGTCCCCGAGGCGTTGCAACTGCGGCCGGCTGTTGCTGTGCAAATCATCTACGTCGGCGACATCGACGCCGGAAGAAGTCTCGTCGCACCACTCACCGACGCGTTCCCACCGGCGGTCGACTTGGTCGGACCGATGCCCTACACCGCGCACCAGAAGCTGAATGACGCCGGAACGCCATGGGGGCGGCAGGTGTTCCTCAAGTCGGCGAACCTCAAGGAGCTGTCCGATCCCGTCATCGAGATCATCACGCGCTACGCCGCCGAGGCCACCTCACCGATGACGATCGTGCCGCTCAACTCGTGGGGTGGAGCGATCAGCCGAGTTCCCGAAGACGCCACCGCGTTCGGTCACCGAGACACGAAGTTCACGATCTACATCTTCGCCATGTGGGCCGATCCGTCAGACAGTGACCGCCACATCGAGTGGTCTCGCGCATTTCACAACGCACTACGGCCACACATGAACGGCATCTACGTGAACGAGATGGGGCCCGACGAACGAATTCACGACGCATACTCCACCGCCACCCTCGCCCGGCTCGTCGCCGTCAAGAACACGTACGACCCGACCAACTTCTTTCAGATGAACCAGAACATCAAACCGACGCCCTGAACGACGGCTGCCCCAGCGCACCTCTCGACCGGGCCCCGGCCGACACGCGCCGGGACCACCTCGTCGTGCTCACCACCGGAGGCGTCACGCTCACCGGCGAGGTCGAGGACCTGCTCAGCGCTCACGGCGGGAGACGTCAGCTTCACCTCCACCCGCATCGTCGCCCTCATCGGCTGCTACTGGTGGGTCACCAAACGCATCAACTGAACACAAAAGTGAGACGACAACGCCGGCTCGAGAGCACCAGCGGAGCGTTCGCCCACCGTGGCGGCGACGCAGGGTGCGGCTTGCTCGTGGGTGTCGGTCGGGTGGACGAACACTTACGTCCTGGCGTGGTCCGGAAACTCGCAGCACGTGGACCGGGTCGGCCGGCCAGAATGGTTGTCGATGAGCCCTGAGCTGCCCGTGGGGTTCCAATGGCGCCGGCCTGGGCCAAAGGATGCCGAGGCGATCTTCGCGGTGATCGATCGGCACAACAGTCCGCTCGTCGGGTCGCCCGACATCACCCTGAGGGAAGTCCGCGACGAGCTGACTGCACCAGGCTTCGATCCCGACAGCGACGCCTGGCTGGTCGGCGACGAGGCTGGCGTCGACGCCGCCTACGGATGGGCATACCGGAAGGGCGCGAGCGACATGGTCGACGTCGATGTGTATGCCGACGACGCCGTCGCCGGGTGGTTGTGGGCGCAGGTCCTCACCCGGGCGCGTGCGCTCGGGGCGGCGGCCGGTCATGACGCGATCACTGTCGACATCGCGATCTACCAGAACGACGGCGCCCAACAGGCCCGGGCCCAGGCTCGGGGGTTCGCGCCGGTCACCACGTTCCAACGCATGCGCATCGACTTCGACGGTCCGCCGACCGAACCGGTCGTCCCCGCCGGGGTCGTCGTGCATACCGGGCCGGGCGACGAGGCCTTCCGTCGCCACCCCCACGACGTGTCGACACGGGCGTTCGCCGAGCACTTCGGGTTCGTCGAACGATCGTTCGAGGAGTGGCACCAGGCGATCGAGGCCGCCACCACATCCGACTGGGCCCAAGTTCGCGTCGCCTACGTCGACGGCCAACCCGTCGCCATGGTGCGCGGCTCGGATCAGTTCATCGACGACGAGGATTGCGGCTACGTGGCGACCGTGGCAGTGCTGCCGGCGGCACGCGGACGGGGACTGGCGAAGCTGCTGCTGCTCCAGGCGTTCGCCGACGACTTCAGTCGCGGACGTCGCGGCACTGTGCTCCACGTCGACGCGAACAACGTGACCCCCGCCGTTCGCCTGTACCAGCACGTCGGCATGGGAGCTGTGCTAGCAATCGACGTCTGGCAGTCCCGCTGTGCGACAACCTGACGAGCGATCACACGTGTGTTCGGCGCGGATCAACCGTCGGACTCGTCCCGCCCATCCACACCGGCCGCGCAGGTCTCCGAGCAACGACCTCCGCGGCCGGGAGACCGATCAGCGATCCTTGGTGAGACGTCGTGCGTTGTCGTCCTGGAGGAGCACCCCCGTGTCGTGGAGGCGGTCCAGGTCGGGGGACCGATCGCCGAGCCAGTCGGCGACAGCCTCGTAGTTGTGCTCACCTCGGTAGGGGGCCGGGCCGCGGACGCCGGCCTCGGCCGCGGAGAACTTGTACGGGGTGTTGGTGATGCGCCGCTCGCCACCCCCCCGATCACCGACCGTGGTCAGGATCTGGCGGGCGTCGACGGACCCCTGACGGTCGAACACCTCGCGGTGGTCGAACACGTCGCCCCACGCCAGGTTGACCTCGTCGAGCTTGGCGATGAGCGACGCGCGGTCGGGGAATGAGAGCAGGAAGGCTTGGATCGCTTCGCGGCGGAGTGCGATCTTGGTATCGAGGTCGGCGCCTTGCGGTGTCGGGTCCACCACGCCGGCCCTCGTGTTGAGCACCCGCCAGTACCATTTCTCGTCACCGGCCAACATGATCTGTCCGCCGGTGGCGTCGAACACCTGACCACCACCGCCCAGGATCTTCGCGTGATCGAGCTGGAAGTGGGCGTAGTCGTCGGTGAAGAACATCGCGTTGATCATCGCGAGGTCGACGTGCTGGCCGATGCCGGTGCGCTGGGCGTAGCTCAGCGCCGCCATCGTACCGACGAGCCCGTGCAAGCCGGAGTAGGTGTCGGCGATGGAGAGGGCGAAGTCCTGGGCGGCGTCAGCGCCGGTCACGAACTGCTGGCGCGCCAGTAGCCCGGTCTCGCCGTGGATGATGGGCGCGTAGCTCGCCCGGTCGCGCTCGGGCCCGGTCTGGCCGAACCCCGAGATGGACAGCATCACCAGCTGGGGGTTGACTGCCGAGAGGTCCTCCCACCCCAGACCGAACCCGGCCATGATCCCGGGGCGGAAGTTCTCGAGCACGATGTCGGCCTTGGCCGCCAGCTGGAGCAGCAGTTGGGCCGCCCCCGGTCGGGTCAGGTCGACGCAGATCGCCCGCTTGCCGGCGTTCTGTTGCGTGAAGTAGCCGGACAGATCGTTGATCTTGCGGCCGATGGCCCGGGTCATGTCCCCCTCCGGTGGCTCGACCTTGACCACATCGGCGCCCAGGTCCGACAGCATCCGGCTGACGAACGGCCCCGCGAGGACGCGGGTGAAGTCGAGCACCTTGACACCGGCCAGCGGGTACGTCATGACTCATCCCCGCCGGCGCGATCACCTTTGGAACCGCGCCGACCCGCGGTACGGCCACACAGCGTTAGATGCATCACACTCCCCTTCCGTGGTTGCCCGCCGAGTCTACGTAGCGGTCACCGCTCGCTGTACCGGGAGCTGGTCAGCGC
>JBBQTN010000208.1:0-9557 GCA_038213195.1 Acidimicrobiales bacterium
GGAGGCGTCCAGACAGTGCGGGTCACGATCCGCGGTGGCTACACGCCGAGCCGCATCCGCGCCCGCGTCGGCACGCCGCTGAGGCTGGTCTTCGACCGCCAAGAATCCGGCGATTGCACCTCGCGTGTCGTCTGTCCAGACTTCGGTGTGTCCGCCGACCTGCCCGCGTTCACGGAGACAACGGTCGAGTTCTCCCCGACGACCGTCGGCGACTTCGGGTTCGCGTGCGGCATGAACATGATCCACGGCGTGCTCACCGTCGAGGACACCGCGACCCACCCCGCAGCCGTCCCCGTCACGACCAGCCATGCAACACCCGCCGATGGCGCAGCGACAGAGACGGTCACCGCCCAACGCGCGGAACCGTCCGGGCCTCCGACGGCGACGATCACTGTCGACAACGGCTACCACCCCTCGACGATCCTTGGCACAGCGGGAGCGCCGCTGCGATTGGTGTTCGATCGACACGACGAGGGCGCCTGCACCGACCGCGTGCTCATGCCGGCGCTCGGCATCGACGCGTCGTTGGCCCCCCACGCCCAAACAACAGTCGATCTCCCATCGCTCGACGCTGGCCACTACGACTTCTCGTGCGGAATGCAGATGGTGCACGGACAGATCGACGTGTCAGCAGTGGCCGCTGCCCCCACCGCACCTTCGGCCCACACCGCGACACCGGTGCCCCTGCCAACGCCGGTTGTCGTTCCGGCCGTCGTGCGCGACGGTTCTGCTCGTCCGAAGACCGGCGCTGGATCCGACGAGGCAGCCGAACGCAACGCCGAGATCGCAGACCTTGGGCGCCGAGTGGCCGTCGGCGCCGTCCTCACACTCCCGGTTCTGTTCGGGGTGATGGTCGACGACTTTGTGCACGCGACATGGCTGCCGAGCCTGCTCATCAACCCGTGGTTCGCCCTGGCGCTGATCACCCCGGTGTTCGCCTACACGGGCTGGCCCATCCACCGCACAGGCTGGCTGGGGCTGGCGCACCGCAGCCCCGACATGAACTCGCTGATCACCCTCGGCACCTTCGCGGCGTACCTCTACAGCCTCGCGATCACAATCGCGCCGTCCCTGGCCCCTGTGAAATTGCGTGGCGTCTACTACGAGGAAGTGGGGTTCATCCTGACGGTGATCCTCCTCGGAAGACTCATCGAAACGCGAGCCAAAGCGGGCACCGGCGAAGCCATCCGCGCGCTTCTGGGCCTGCAAGCTCGAACAGCCCGTGTTGTTCGAGACGGCGCGGAAAGCGAACTCCCCATCGACGAGGTCCTCCCAGGCGACATCGTGCTGGTCCGTCCGGGCGAGAAGATCCCCGTCGACGGCGACGTCGTCGACGGTCACTCAGCCGTCGACGAGTCGATGGTCACCGGGGAATCGATCCCGGTCGAGAAAGACGCCGGCACGCAGGTCGTCGGCGCGACGGTGAACGGCACCGGATCGCTGCGCATACGCGCGACACGTGTCGGGTCCGACAGTGTCCTCTCCCAGATCGTCGACATGGTGCGACGCGCCCAGGCATCCCGCGCCCCAATCCAGCGCCTCGTCGACCACGTCTCTTCCGTCTTCGTCCCGGCCGTCATCTTCACTGCCCTAAGCGCGTTCGCGATGTGGTTCGTGGCCGGCCCGACCCCGCAGTTCACCTACGCCCTGATCATCGCGGTGACGGTCCTCGTGATCGCCTGCCCTTGTGCCCTCGGGCTCGCCACACCGCTCACGGTGATGGTCGGGACAGGCAAGGCAGCGACATCAGGCATCCTCATCCGCTCAGCCGAAGCACTCGAGACCGCCGGACGCCTCGACACGATCGTCCTCGACAAGACCGGCACAATCACAGCCGGGCATCCCGCGCTGACCGACGTCATCGTTCTCGATGGCATCGATGAGCAGCTCATGCTCGGCCTCGCAGCAGCAGCCGAAGCCGATTCCGAACATCCGCTCGCCTCGGCGATCGTCGACGGCGCAGCCGGGCGGCGGATCGCGGCACTGAAGGCGACCGCGTTCGAGTCGGTCACCGGACAGGGCGTTCGTGCCACCGTTGACGGTCGGGTCGTCCTGGTCGGCAACGCCCGGTTCCTCCAAGCATCACACATCGATCCCGGTCGCCTCGTCGAACCCGCACAGACACTGTCGAGCGACGGAAAGACGGCGATGCTCGTCGCCATCGACGGCGCCGCGGCCGGACTGATCGGCGTCGCGGACCCCGTCAAGACCGACTCTGCCGAAGCCGTCGCCGCACTCCAACGGCTCGGCCTGCGCGTCGTCATGCTGACCGGCGACGCACGGCGTACCGCCGAAGCGGTCGCACGCAGCATCGGCATCGACACGGTGCTCGCCGAGGTACGGCCCGAGGACAAGGCCCAGGAGATCGCCCGCCTGCAAGGCGAGGGGCGGCGGGTCGGAATGGTCGGCGACGGAATCAACGACGCCCCAGCGCTCGCCAAAGCAGACGTCGGCCTGGCGATCGGAACAGGCACCGACGTCGCCATCGAAGCCGCCGACATCACGCTGATGTCCGGATCCCTCAGCGGCGTTGCCGAAGCGATCTCGCTGTCAAAGGCAACGATGCGCAACATCCGCCAAAACCTCGCCCTCGCCCTCGGTTACAACATCATCGGCATCCCGATCGCCGCCGGCCTGCTCTACCCGTTCTTCGGGATCGTCCTCTCACCGATGATCGCTGCCGGAGCCATGGCCCTCTCGTCGCTCTCCGTCGTCACGAACGCGAACCGACTGCGCCGAACGCATGCCCCAGAGCCCCAGATTCACATACCGATGCAACCGCCCCGACCGTCCCGACCCGGGTTCCGGACGCCGCCGTCAAGTAGACAGCGGCGTCCCCACCCAGGCACTCGGTAAGGCATCTCAGGGCCATCTTGCAGCGACCCATCCTCACGACTGCACCGCCCCCCAGCAGTCGGCGCGAAGGGGGTCGCCGTCATTGGTTGTGGTGACCTTCCGGATGGACCAGGTCCGTGTCGACCAACGAAGCAGTGCGCACTCGGACACCGAAGTACCGGCTGGGTGTCGTGAGGAGAAGCAGTTCCCTCGCCTTTGGCGCCGTTTGATCAGATGACCCCATCATCGTCAACGAGTGGGCGGGTGAGGCTCCAGGGCGTGTTCGCGGATCACAGGTTCGGGAGTCTACGGGGCTCGGCGCCGTTCGGATCACGGCTGGACGTATGTGCCCGCTCACTGCCGGATACGACCCGACGCGAGTGTCCATGGGGGCGGGCCAGTGAGGAGGTTGGGCATGTTGGAATTCGCGAAGGTTGCGGGGCATCACATCATCACCTGGCTGGTGATCGGAGCGATCGCGGGGGCGTTGGCCGGCAAGGTGATGCGCGGGACCGGCTTCGGTTTGGTACGCGACATGATCGTCGGTCTGGTCGGCGCGGTCATCGGAGGGCTTGCGCTACATGCGGTCGTTGGCACGCACACGTCAACGAGTTCCTCGTTGGACTGGTCGTTGCCTTCCTGGGTGCGGTGGTGCTCGTCGCTATCGTCCGTGCGATCAGCCCACGTGAACGGCGCCATCTGACACGCAGCTGACACCCCGTCAGGGCGTGACGCGGTCCTGTCGATGTCAGCCTGGCTGCCTGCGACCGCTTGGCATCCTGCGGTTGCCGAACGTTTGTCGGTGCGGGTGGGGTGGCGTTGACGTGTCGTTCGGGGTGGCCGAGCTGCCGGGGATAGGTTCGGGTTCCAACGAGTCGGCGTCGCCCCGGCAGTGGAGTCGTCATCGGCGTTGCTGGAAGGGTGGCCGGCTGTGGCTGTGTCGATCGAAGAGTTGCAACGGCAAGTGGTCGAGCTGGAGCGGGAAGTCAAGCGGTTGAGGTCCCGACTCGACGATGAGCCATCAAGCGTGCTCAGCGATCCGCTTGTTCCGTTCGAGACCAGCCGTGCTGTTCGTGCACGCCTCATTCGACATGCGCGAACATCCGCTGCCCCCATCGGCTGGCCCACCGATGACCCTACGTAGGGCGCGCCGCCGGCGACCGTGGTCGCGGCTGCGAACGCTGCACTGCACGAGTATCATTCACGAACCAATCGGTGTCCAAGGACACGATCTCGATCGGGTCATCGCCGAGCTGGCCGAATGCAATCCCGCCCCGTTGCACGCGCAGCAATCCATCTCGGACATCAACCACAGTGATCGTGACGTCGGCGGCGTTCCTGGCGGTCTCAGCGACGTCACCGACGCGTCGCAGCTTCGCGGCCCCTGATGCATGCCACCAGAACGTCACCGGACGCGCAGGCGGCGATAGCACGACAATGGGGGCCAGCGGACCTGGCGACGGCGCTGGGCGTCCTTCGCGTGGTCATTTTGTCGCGAACCGGTATCGGACACCGCGCACGGTGGTGATCCATGTTGGTGCGGCGGGATCGTCGGCGAGGAGGCGGTGCAGGCCGCTGATGTGCATGTGCAGGGTTTTGATTTAGCGAGGCGGTGGCGCGGCTCGGACTCCTGGCGCGATCGTTCAGCTGATCGGTCGTCAACGGACTGGGCTCCGACACCGAGGCTTGCGGGATCCCATTCGAAACCGACGGGCGTCAAGTGTGCGATCGCTGTGCGGAACTTCCCGGCCAGCACGTCAGCGTCCGGGCGATCGGCGTCAGGCAGGAGGATACGGAACAACTCGCCGAGAACCGGCGAGGTCGCCGGCGCGAATGCGTGTACGCACGACGGCTGCGAACGCCTCTTCGGTCACGTAGGACCTTCAAAAGTGGGTTGCGCCCGGGGCTTCTTGTCAGGGGCCTGCGGTTGCGGCCGGCTTGTTGCCGTTGCGCCAGGTGGGCACGCTGGGTGCGTTCGGTTCGAGTGATCGGATGTAGGTGGTGACCTCGCGGATCTGTTCGTCGGTGAGAGTGCCAGCGAACGCAAGGCTCCACGCGGGCATGTCGGTGCCGGGCACGCCACCGGCGATCAGGTTGTTGATCTGTGCGTCGGTCGTGCCTTTGAGGAACTCCTGGGCGTTGAGCACGGGCGCGCTCCCGCCGATTGCTTCTTTGCCGTGGCACGAGGAGCAGTTGGTGGCGAACAACTGCGTGCCGATGTTGCGATAGGAGATCTGCTGGGAACGCGTGGCGTCGGCGCGTAGCGTTGGCTCGCGGACGCGGTAGGCGACGAATCCGGCGATGAGAACGGCCATGAAGAAGAGACCCGCAAGGAGGTACCGGTCGAGGCTTCGCTCGAGCGCGGCTGGCTCGAACGGCGGTGGAGTCGAGCGATCGCGAGGCATCCGCTCAGGCCTTCGGGATGCAGGACGGGCCCTTGGCGGGCGTCAGGAACTGCTTGGCCCCTCGGGGAGGGCCGACCAGCACCGTGGACGTGTCGGCAGTCAGCGTGCCGGTTGCGCTGTCGAGTGTCAGCGCGAAGCGGTCCATTCCTCGTGGCGCCGGCCCTGTGATCCACTCGCCGCCCAGGTCGTAGATCGATCCGTGGCACGGGCATTCGAACCTGCCCGATGAGTCGCAGAACGGAACTCGACAGCCGAGGTGCGGGCATTTCTGTGAGATGGCATAGATGACGCTGCCCGTGTTCGCGACGAACAATCGCGCATCGGAGACGTAGGTCGCTGTCTCAGCGGCGTAGTTCGCCGTGCTCCCGAGGTTGACGGTCGCTCCCGCTGATGCGGTGGCGAGTGGCCGCAGTGATTCATACGTGGTCCAGCCGGCGGCCGCCGCGAGGAGGGTGCCGCCGAGCTTCCATGCGTCGCGGAGCAGCTTGCGTCGGGTCGTTGTCACGGGCGGCCTCCTCAAAGTTCCACGTACCAATGGGTCCACGGGACCACGAATCGCCAACCCGGTCCGCGGAAGAACGTCCCGATGACCGTCAGCACGACTGCGATGGCCACGACACCGGAGAACACCACGACCGCGACCTTGCGCCGGCGGGCCAGCGTCGACGGGTTGCGATCGATGTAGGGCAGTAGCACCAACGTCAGCACTGCGCCCGTGGGAATGAGGAGCCCGGCGACGAGGGGATCGAAGTGCGACAGCAGCTCTTGGAGGCCAGCGAAGTACCACGGTGCCTTTGATGGCTCGGGGGTCAGGTTGGGGTTCGCCAGGCCGCGCAGCGGGGCGACGAACGCGACGCCGAGCGCCAGCACGGTCGCCGCGACGCCGAGTGCGACGACGAGGTGGCGAACCAGCAGGTGCGGCCAGGTGAAGACCGTGTCGTCGACCGGGCGTTCCTCGGCGGTGATCGACTCCCGGTCGACGACACCGAGGACACGGGTGCGGTCGCCGTACAGCTCGGCTGGCGCGCTCGGAAGCGCGGATGGCGTGGGCGCGACTGTCGCCTCCTCTTCGAAGGTCCCGACCGCCGAGGTCCCCCCGACAGCGGTCCGTTGCACGGCGAAACCGTCCTTGCGGACCCGCCAAATGTGGACGCAGATCGCGAGCACGAGGATCACCGGCAACACTGCGACGTGGAGCGCGTAGAACCGCAAGAGGGTCGGCTGGCCGATCGTGTCACCGCCGATCAGCAGGTTTTGGAGGCTGTGGCCGAAGAACGGCACGTACTGCACGAGGTTCGTGCCGACCGTGACCGCCCAGTAGCTGAGCTGATCCCACGGCAACAGGTACCCGGTGAACGACAGGAGGAGCGTCAACAGCAGGAGGACGACGCCGAGGACCCAGTTGAACTCGCGTGGCTTCTTGTACGCCCCCGCGTAGAACACGCGCAGCAGGTGGAGGAACACCGCGAGCACCATGAGGTGCGCCGACCAGCGATGCACGTTGCGGACGAGCTGCCCGAAACCGACGCCGGTGCGCAGGTGCTGCATGTCACCGTAGGCGGAGCCGACCGCCGGTGTGTAGAAGAACATCAGGTACACCCCGGTGACCACAAGGATGAGGAACAGCACGGTGACGATGAACCCGAGCCGGAACGAGTAACGCAAGCGCAACACTCGCTTGGGGATCTTCACCGGGTAGAGATGCAAGAAGAAGTTTGAGAACGACTGCAGCGCTCGGCCTCGGGGGGTGTCGAGGTTCGGATGGCGGAACACCGACCGCCACGCGTTGCTTCGCTCAACACGTGCCGTCAGGCCGCCGCTCGGCGCCAACGCCTCCCTCGGTTCGAGAGCGTCGCGCACAGGTGCTCCGGAGGTGTCGGAGCCCTGGTTTGGAGGCGGAGGCGTTTCGATGTCAGTCACTCGTCAACTCCCGTGCATGGACCATGGAGAGTGCGCCGGGTGGGCAGCGATTGATGCACAGGCCGCAGCGGATGCACGTGTCTTCGTCGAGGAGGAGCACGCTCTGCGATTCCGTGCCGAGGCCGGCCACGTCGGCGCGAGCGATGGTGATGCAGTTGGGCGGGCACACGTCGACACAGAGTCCGCAGAGGATGCACAGACTGGGGTCGAGCATGACGTTGTCGAAGCACCGCAAACAGCGCAGCGACTCGAGCAGGGCCTCCTGGGCGCCATAACCCGTCTCGACCTCGCCGAAGCCGATCCGGCGGTCGCTCGGTGTGGCCGGGATCGGCCGCCGGGGGATGGCGTCGTACGCGGTCGACAAGCGACGAAAGCCGGTGCGATGGCTCAGCTCGATCCTGACGGGTTGCACCGGCGGGGCGGTCGCGCCGGAGTGGATTGACGCGGCCGCGCGCTGCCCGTCGGCGATCGCGTCGATGAGGTTCCTCGGGCCGTGGGCGACATCACCGCCCGCCCAGATGCGCGGGTGGGACGTTCGCAGTGTGGTCGGGTCGGTCTTGATCCCGCCACGAGTCTGCTCCAACTCGACGCCGCCGAGCACGTCGAGATCAGCGGTCTGTCCCACGGCGAGGATCACCGTGTCGGCGGCGAGCACGGTCTCGGTGCCGGGTAGGAACGTCGGGTTGAACCGGTGCGCGTCGTCGAACACGGTTTGGACGTCGATGGTCTCGAGTCCGGTGACTCGTCCCGCCTCTCCGACAAAGCGATGTGGTCCCTTGCGGTAGAGGATCGTGATCCCTTCGGCCTCGGCCTCGGCGATCTCGTCGGGGTCGGCGGGGATCTCGTCGGGAGATTCGAGTGCGATGACGGTGACGTGGAGCACCCCGGCGCGGACTGCGGCGCGTGCGACGTCGAGGGTCGTGATCATGCCCCGCCGGGCGTCCTCGTCGGTGCCGGCGACGGGCGCTGATGTGCTGTCCGCCGCTGCTGGGGTACCGCCGGCGGCCACGCGCAGTGCAGTGCGGGCCGCATCGAAGGCAACGTTGCCTCCGCCGACGACGACGAGACGTTGGCCGAGGTCGGCCCGGAAGCCCTGATTGACGTTGAGGAGAAACTCGACAGCGCGCAGCACACCGTCGAGGTCATGGCCCGGAAGGTCGAGATCCCGCCCCCGTCCGGTCCCGACCGACAAGAACAGCGACTCGTGACGCTCGAGCAGCTCCTCGAGCGTCGCCTCGCGCCCGACCCGGAACGACAACTCGACGTCGATGCCGAGCTCGAGGATCGCGTCGATCTCGCGGGCGATCAGCCCGCGAGGCAAGCGGTACTCAGGGATGCCGAGCACCATCATCCCTCCCAGCCGGTCGGCGGCTTCGTAGACGGTGACCGGGTGGCCGGCGAGCCGGAGCTCATACGCCGCGCTGAGCCCCGCCGGGCCGCCGCCGATCACACCGATCGACCCGAGCGTGGCGGGAGGCACCGGTCCGTGGGCCTCATGCCAAACATTGCTCGCCGAGAAGCTCTCCACACCGAAGCGCTCGGTCACAAACCGCTTGAGGGCACGGATCGCCACCGGCGCATCGACGGTGCCACGCCGGCACGCGGTCTCGCACGGGGCCGCGCACACACGGCCGCAGATCGACGCGAACGGATTCGGTGCACGGGCGATCAGATAGGCGTCGCGATACCGACCCTCGGCGATCGCCGTGACGTACGCGCCGGCGTCGGTGTGCACAGGGCACGCGGCGCGGCACGGCTCATTGTCCCACAGCCACTGCGAGTTCGGGACCCTCGGGCGAGCCACTAGATCACCTTCCGAGCCTGCAGCCGGCGCAACACCCACGCCAACCCGATCACCACAAGGAAAAACAGACCCGTGGCCAGCCACTCGCGCGGCGTGCGCCGCAGTCGCTGCGCGTCCGTCAGGATCCAGTCCGCACCGTACACAGCACCGCCGAAGCCGACGACGAGGATGACGAGCCCCGAGACGAGCGCACGCACCCAACCGATCTCCGCACCGTCCCTCGCCGCGCCCGTTGGTTCGGGCCGAGTCGACGGATCGTTTGTGGAAGTCACGGAGCCGCTCATGTCACGGTGAACGCGGCACGCATGCCGAGGCTGTAGTGCTTCGCGATGTTGCACACGAGCACGTAATTGCCCGGCGCGAGCCCCGTCGCGGTGAACGTTCGCGTATCACCAGGTTTGAGATTCGGGTCACCGGTCTCAGCGACATTGTCGGCCTCGTCGATCTTGTCCGCCCCGCTCGCGACCGGAGCGGGCGGGTCACCCGAGTCCGTGATCGCGATCTTGTCGAACGGCGTGTCGGTCTTGACCACGAGCATCTCATGCTCGACCGTGCCGGTGTTCTTCACGACGAACGTGACATCGCCCGCCGGC
>JBBQTN010000209.1:0-9476 GCA_038213195.1 Acidimicrobiales bacterium
CAGTCGCGCCAGTCCTCTGTCCACACGACGCCGTCGCGAATCTCGGTGTATCCCGCGAGGGCGGGATCATCGACTCCCGGTTTGACCACGCGTCGCCATTCGTCGCACACCGGCGCTGTGCCAGAGCCGCGGGTCGGCGCCGGCCCCTTCGACGGTGCGCTGACCGAGCATCCGATGGTCGCCCCACCCGACGATGAACACGGGCCCTGCCCACCCACAGTGCCCTGTCCGCCTACCGGCAGAATGAACAGTCCGACAGTTGCGAGGAGCGTTACGCGGGAGGGCATAGGTCACCTTGGCCGAGGCGAATGAACGGCCGCTCCTCGCCTACGCGCCAACCACCGAGTTCGAAATAGAGTACGTGAACGCTCAAGTAGCTGACCCGATCGTCGTTCACGACGGTCGGCTTACCGTCGAGGCCATCCGGGCCCAAGAGAACAAGGCCGTCGTAAAGGCATGACTCGAGAACAGCCTTAGTGCTCGACTCAAACGTGACTGTGCGCGGAACGAACCGAGACGAGCTGTCCGCGGCGAAGTACTGACCAGCGGATGCCATTCGCTGGAAGCCCTGTATCGCTGTCGCCAGCGCTGGCCCCTCAGTAGCCAAGAAGGTTCGCGGGTCACAGGTCGGCGGGGCGATACCGCATTCTTCGTAAGCCCGGTTGTAGTCCTGGATCGCCTGGCGCACTGCTTGTTCGTTGGGACTGAGGACCGTGGACGTGGTCTGCTGGGCTGTGAGCGGTGTCGGCGAGGTGATCGATGCTGTGGTCGTCGTGATGGGCGTTGTCGTGATGACGAGTTGCGTCGTGATTGTCGGCTCGGTCGTGGTGGTGGACGTCGATGTCGTGGTCGGCGGAAGCGTCGTGGGTGGCAGAGTGGTGGGTGCGGTCGTCACTTCGATCGTCGCGGTCGTTGTCGTGACCGCGGGGGCTTTGGAATTGCTGGTGCAGGCGGAGATCGCCAGCAGCGACAGCGTGACGCCGAGTGCAAGGAGCGCGACCCGTCCCGTCATCGAGTGCTCCATCCGCCGGTGTTGGACTGGCGACAGTAGTACCGCCTTGCGGCGACCTCGCACCGAACCGCTTCCTGCCCGCGGCCGTTCATCATCGACACTGACGACAGTCAGTCGTGCGCAGCGGCAGATCGAACGGAGCCCGACCCGGAGAGCGAGTCGACGACCTCGCTCAGAGGTCGGTGATCAGTTTGAAGACCTCGGCGGCGCGCAGGCCGTAGGGTGCCCCGAGCTCGGCCAGCCGGGCCCGGATGCGGGTGCGGAAGGTCTCCAGATCGGCCTCGTCGGCGGCGTGCATCGTCGACTCGAACTGGCTCGTGTGCGCCTCCAGGGCGTGCAGCTTGACGGCGACGAACGCGGCGATGTCTTCGACGTGGTCCGGCTGATCCGCCTCCCACAACAGCAGCGCCCGCGGGCGGTGCGGCGGCAACCCGTGGTCCTTGAAGAAGTGCGGGTCACGCGCGGCGAGGATGCCGTCGCAGACCAACGTGCCCGCGTTCCGGTGATCGGGGTGCAGCCGGTATCGCTTCCACGGATCGTGCCCGAGAACCACCTCCGGTCGCACGCTGCGGATGACGCGGGCGACCTCGCCGACCGTCGCCAGCGAGGTGTCGAGCTCGCCGTCCACCTTGCCGAGGAACGTTACGGAACCGACCATCCCGGAACCGACCGCAGCCGAACCGATCGCTGCGACGGAACGATCTGCCCGATCCGGATCGGCCGCAGCCGCCGGCGCGAGCGGACCATCATCGACGCGATCGCCCCGGGCCAGACGCCGCGCCGCTTCGCGTTGCTCGTCTCGGCGCACGGCGATCAGCGCGGTGGTGTCGGCATCCGGGTTCCACGTGCCTTTCGAGCCGTCCGTGCACACGAGGTGATGGATCACACATCCGCCCGTGGCCCACTTCGCGAGCGTGCCACCGGCGCCGAACTCGACGTCGTCGGGATGGGCGCCGACCGCGAGAGCGGATGCCGGCGTCGGCAGGTTGCGGCTGAGGTCACCCGCTACTGCTGCAGGTGGTTGGCCGGGTTCGTTCGCAGCCATTCGGGCAGCACTTCTAGCACCAGCGGATGGAGCAGGTCGGCCGGTGTGTCGATGTCGAGCGACAAGGTCGGGTGCCGGCACACCTGTAGTGGGAGGCCGAGCGCCATCGCCGCGTCGACGTGGCGGCGGAACGACTCCGGGCCGTAGGACAGTTCGAGGCCGCTCCCGGTCGGGACCGCGGCGACGTTGGTGCCGTCGTCACGGCGATCCGGGACGAGCGTGACCATCCCGGGCGTGACCAGCGCGGCGAGAGGTGCCGGTCGGGGCAGATCGCCGTGCGCGACGACGACATGACCGACCCGGCGGTCGCGCAGGGCCGCGATGCTCGCGTTGACCGCCCCGTTGAGCCCCGCACCGGGATGCCACAGCACCGTCGCTCCATGCGCGGTGGCCCATGTCGCGACCTCGTCGTCGTCGCAGGCGACGTACACCGGCAGCTCTCCGGCCGCGGCGATGACCCGCTCCGCCGTCCACCGCGACAGACGGGCCCGGCTCGCTGGATCGAGCACGCCGGAGAGGCGCGCCTTGGCGTCGTGGAACGCCTTCACCGGCACCAGCACGACGGCGTCCATCCCCTCCGATCGTAGAGGCGCAGAGCGTTGGTCCTGCGCCCGGCCGACCGACGTACGATCGGCGGATGGCGATCAACGTCGCGGTCATCGGCGCCGGCTCGTGGGGAACGACGATGGCGGCGATGGCGGCGGTCAACGCCCCGACGGTGCTGTGGGCCCGGCGCGAAGTGCTCGCCAAGCAGATCAACGAGGACCACGTCAACGGTGACTACCTGACTGGCTTCGATCTCCCGCCGGAGCTGTCCGCGACCAGCTCGCTCGGCGACGCCGTGTCGAGCGCCGATGTGCTCGTGATGGCCGTCCCGTCGCACGGCTACCGCGACGTCGCTGCCGAGGCTGCGCCATACCTGCGGCCGTGGGTGCCGGTGGTCAGCCTGACGAAAGGTATCGAGCGCAGCTCGCGCAAGCGGATGAGCGAGGTGACCCGTGACGAGATGCCAGGCCATCCCTTCGCGGTGTTGACCGGGCCCAACCTGGCCAAGGAGATCCTCGGCGGGCAGCCGGCGGCGAGTGTCGTCGCGATCGACGACGAGACGATCGCCACGGAGCTGCAGCGGATCTTCTCCCGCCCGAGCCTGCGGATCTACCTCAACGACGACGTCGTCGGTTGCGAGGTGGCCGGGGTCGTCAAGAACGTGATCGCCATCGCCTCGGGGATGGCCGAGGGGATGGGCTTCGGCAACAACACCAGGGCGACGTTGATCAGTCGTGGTCTGGCCGAGATGATCCGACTCGGTCTGGCGATGGGCGGGCACGCCTCGACGTTCGCCGGTCTCGCCGGGATCGGCGATCTCATCGCGACGTGCTCGTCCAAGCAGAGCCGCAACAACCAGGTCGGCCTCGAGCTCGGTCAGGGCAAGTCGATCGAGGAGGTGCTGACCCAGACCCACATGGTCGCCGAAGGCGTGAAGAGCTCGCCGAGCGTGCTCGACCTCGCCCAGCGCTACGGCGTCGAGATGCCGATCGTGGAGCAGGTCGTCGCCGTCTGCCACCGTGGGCGCAAGGCGGAGGAAGCCCTCGGCTCGCTGATGCGCCGCCGCGATCGGAACGAACGCGAGTGAGCCGGGCGACGGACCTGTCGCCGAAGGCGCCGAGTGGCGCCGGCATCACGATCCCGCCGCCGATCCCGGCGAGCACCACGACGGGCGTGCTCGGCGGCCGGTGGAGGGCGGAGGTCACGGCCGCCGGCGACGTGCTCCCGTGGGACGGTTCGCCGCCGCTGACGTGGCATGTCGCCGCAGATGACCGGTGGCACTCACCCGCAGTGGAACCGGCCGTCCGCCAGGTGCGCCACGACGGCACACCCGTTGTGGAGACGAGGCTGCGCATCCCAGGAGGTGACGCCGTGCAGCGGGTGTGGTCGGTCGCCGACCACGGGGGGATGACGCTCATGGAGGTCGAGAACGACTCGCCGTTGCCGATCGCAGTCGCGTTCACGAGGTCCGATGTGCTCTCCATCCGCCCGCCGACGCAGGTGCCGCTGGAGGGCATCGACCTGCCGGCGCGCAGTGTGGCCTTCCCCATCGGTCACCACGCATCGCTCACGGTCGCACTCGCCCACGACGGACGGGGCGCGGGCACGTTGCCGGCCGGCCTGCCGACCAGCACACAGGTCGCGCATGGCTGGTCGACGGTTGCGGCGCGTGCCGGCCGGTTCGTCGTGCCCGACGAAGCGCTCGTCGCCGCGACGACGGCGACCCGCTGCGAGCTCGCGCTGGTCGGCCCAGCCGATCCCGACGACGATCCCGCAGTGTTCCTCCTCGCCGTCGGACAGCTCGTGCGGATGGGAGAGGACGAAGCGACGTGGTTGCCCGAGATCGCCAGCGCCGCGGAGCGCGTCGCGAGGGCAGCGCGACCGGTCGGCGCCGGCGACTGGATCGCCGGTGCCGCGCTCGACGCGGCGGGCGACGCGTTCCGCGCCGCGGCCGACCACCGCGCGACCGGAGACCTCGCCGCGCTGCGCGTCCGCCTGACGATCGACAGGGCGTTGCCCGTCGATCCGCCGGGCGGCCCTGTCGGGATCGCCTGGCTCGAACGGCGCCTCGCCGACACCGATGGGCGACTGCTCGCCGGCGGTATCCCGGCGGCGTGGCTGGGTGCGACTGTGGAGGCCTACGGGCTCCCG
This sequence comes from Acidimicrobiales bacterium, assembly GCA_038213195.1. Lineage (GTDB taxonomy): Bacteria > Actinomycetota > Acidimicrobiia > Acidimicrobiales > Ilumatobacteraceae > JAODBQ01. Next base: position 4,755 of record JBBQTN010000209.1, read on the forward strand.
ATCGGCGGGGGCGCCACGGTGTCGTACGCGCTGCGGTGGCACGGGGCGCGGCCGGCCGTGCTCTGGGAGGTCACCGGCGGCCCGGTGACACTGACTGCACCCGACCTCGCGCCCGGCTGGTCGAGCGCGGCGGCCTCCGGCGAGGCGTTGTGGCCGGCTCCCTCCGACGCCTCCGTCGTGTCCGTCGGATCGGACCCGTTGAGGTCGCCGCCGACTGCGACGTCCGCGTCGGTTGCGCCGCCGACCGCGACTGCGGGGGCCGAGCCGCCGGCGAACGGAGCGGCCGAGACACCGACCGCCGCGCCGCCGGTCGCGGGGTTCGTCGACACCGGCGAGTCGTTCTCGTGAGGCGAGCCTGGTGAACGGCTGAGCCGTTACGGCTCGACGCGTGCCTGCAACGCGACGAGGATCGCCGCGAGCTTGGCAGCGACCCGCTCCTCGATCGTCGGATCGGTGGTCGTGCCGTCGACGTCGATCGTCGTCTCGCCGAGCGCGATCTGCACCACGGGTTCGTCGACGACCGTGTTGCGGAGCAGGCCGATCACCGGCCCGAGCGCCGCCTGCGTCTTCGACCCGCCGCCCTTGCCCCCCGACGTCAGCAGCGCCACCACCTTGCCGCACAGCACGTGCCGGCCGTACGGGCGGCTGACCCAATCGACCGCGTTCTTGGCGGTCGGCGACGGCAGGAAGTTGTACTCGGGGAGACCGATGATCAGCGCGTCGGCTGCGGCGAGGGCGTCGCGCCAGCGCACGACCTCGATCGGCGGGTCCTCCTCGAAATCGGCGTTGTAGAACGGCAGGGCGTGGACGAGCTCGTCGACGACATCGACGCGCAAGCCCGCCGGTGCGAGGCGTGCCGACATGCGCACCAGCCCTGTGTTCGACGACTTCGCACGAAGGCTGCCGCTGAACGCGACCGCGGTGAACTGGGGGGAGGTATCCGTCACGGTTCGAGTATCGCCGGATCCCCCGTCGAAACCGTCCCCGGCTCGAGCACGGTGGCGTAGACCCGGCTCACCGGGCCGCGGCAGTGGTGCATCGTCGCGAAGTCGCCACGGATGAAGTACGGCTTGTTCTGGAAGCACGGCAACGCGTATGCGCTGACCTCGCACAGCACCGTGCCGAGCCGGATACGCACGCCGGCGCGAACGTCCGCCCACGGCAACCCGCTGATCGTCACGTTCTCGCCGGTCGCGCCCGGGAACACCGGGTGGCCCTGTGCGGCGAACGCGGCGATCACCTCGCGGCTCCATAGGCACAGCGCCTGCCACGGCCTGCCGTGGTGGTACCGCGTCGCCTGGCGGTCGCCGACGACACCGCCGAAGTCGATCTCGACGGACTCGACAGGCGGCTTCGGCAGCCCGCCCGCGGAGCGGTTGAGCTGGACGACGGTGCCCGTTGCGGAGTCGGGCAGCTGGCCGGCGGCGCGCAACGCAGGGCCGGCACAGAGCAGCGCCCGCCACGCGGCCTCGAGGTCGGTGTGCAGGTCCCCGGTGAGCACCGGCCTGAGGTGCTCGATCACGGTCGGGTCACGGCCCTCGCTGAACAGTCCGAACACGGCCGGGAAGTTCTGGAGCGTCCTGCGCGCATCGGTCTCCGTGAACTCGTACGGGCCGATCTCGTGCATCGACGACACCGTAGGCTGGCGCCGTGACCGCCATCGACGGAGATCTGCTGCGCCTCACCGAGTGGACAACGTGCGGTGGGTGCGCCGCGAAGTGGGGGGCGTCGTTGCTCACGGATCTCGTCCGGGAGATGCCCGCTGGCTTCGATCCGGCGCTGCTCGTCGGGCTCGCTCCGTTCGACGACGCTGCCGTCTACGAGGTCGCCCCTGGCGTGGCACTGGTCAGCACGACCGACTTCTTCCCTCCGCTCGTCGACGACCCCGCCGACTTCGGGGCGATCGCCGCCGCCAACGCGTGCAGCGACGTCTTCGCGATGGGCGGACGAGTGGTGATCGCGGTCAACATCGCTGCGTTCCCGGAGCACTTCCCTCGCGAGGCGATCGCGACGATCTTCGACGCCGCGGCGAAGGTGGTCGCCGAGGCCGGCGGCTCGATCGCAGGCGGGCACACCATCCGCAACCCGGAACCGATCTTCGGTCTTGCGGTGCAGGGGGTGGTCGACCCGGCCAAGATCTTCCGCAAGTCCGGTGCTCTCCCGGGCGACGTGTTGGTGCTGAGCAAGCCGCTCGGCACCGCGCTGGCGCTCGCCGGCGGAGACGCCGACGACAGGGCCATCGCCATCGCCGGGATGCGCAGGCTCAACCGCGCAGCGGCCGAGGAGCTCGGCACGCTCGGCACCGCGGTGCACGCGGTCACCGACGTCACCGGCTACGGGCTCGCCGGCCACGGCTGGGAGATGGCAGAGCGCAGCGCGGTGCGGGTCGTCGTCGACACGTCTGGCCTGCGCACCTATCCCGGTGCCCGTGAGGCGGCGCTCCGCGGCGTGCGCACCGGCGGCGACCCGCGCAACCGCGACTACGTCGCCAGCCACCTCGACAGCTCGGCGTCCGCCGATGGCGAGGCGTTGTGCATGGATCCGCAGACGTCAGGCGGGTTGCTCGCCGCGGTCGACCCTGCGGTCGCCGGTTCGCTGAGCGAGATGTGGTGGCGGGTCGGCGAGGCTGCAGCCGGCGAGCCGGCGATCGTGCTGCGCTGATGGCCGGCCGGCCCCCGACCCGCTCGCTGGAGAAGGAGCTGCGCCTCGCCGGCCACGAGCTGATCGTCGGCGTCGACGAGGTCGGCCGTGGTGCGTGGGCCGGTCCGCTGATGGTCGGGGCGGCGATCCTCCCGATCGACAAGCGGGTCAACGGGGTCCGCGACTCGAAGCTGCTGACGGAACCCGGCCGTGAGTTCCTGTTCGACCGGATCGCGTCGTGGTGCGTTGCGTGGGCCGTCGGTGGCGCATCGCAGGCGGAGTGCGACGACCTCGGCATGGCTGCAGCGCAACGCCTCGCCGCGCGGCGGGCGATCGAGGGCCTCGGCGTGCGACCCGACGCGGCCGTGGTCGACGGCAACTGGGACTTCGTCAAGCCGCACGTCGCGCACGTGGAACGGAGGGTCAAGGCGGACATGCACTGCCTGTCGGTGGCCGCGGCGAGCATCCTTGCCAAGGTGACGCGCGACAGGATCATGCGCGAGCAGGCCGACCACTACCCGCACTGGAGCTTCGACACCAACAAGGGCTACCCGTGCCCGGTGCACAAGGCCGCGCTCCTCGGCTACGGGCCGTCCGCGATCCACCGCCGGACGTGGGTGTTCATGGACCACTACGTCCCGTGGCCAGGCGTTCCGCGCATCTACCGCGCCGAGCAACCGGCTCTGTTCTGACGTTCGCCCCCGGTCTCGCTCCCGCGGCCTCAGGCCACGGGCGCTGTGTCGCCGAACGGGCTGGTGACGACGACCACGTAACCGTCAGGATCGCGCAGCCACACCTCGCGGTGCTGGGCGCGAGGGTTGAACAACGGGCCTTCGGCGATCTCGACGTCAGCCGCGGCGAGCTGCGTCAGGACTTCGTCGAAGTTCGGCGTCTCGAACCACAGCGCGACGCCGTTGCCGCGCTGCTCGTCCGCCGTGCCGAGCAGGGCGTGCTCGTGCGCGTCCCACACGTGCAGCTGGAGGACGATGCGCCCGTGGCCGTCGGTCAACTGCTCGTACTCGTCGCCGCCGTGGCCGCTGACCAGCCCCAGCGCGGCCTGGTACCAACGGCTCGAGGCTGCGACGCCGGCGACGCTGATCATCGGCTGGATCTCCATCACGCTGAGTTTACGAACGATCAGGCTCGCACCCGAGACCGGCCTGCGGTGCCGGCTCGAGACCGTGATCGGGCGCACCTCGTGAATCGTCGGTGACGGTTTGGCGGGGTCGGACACCGATCCGGGCAGCGCGGTCGTGTGTCGAGTCACCCGAGATGGGGTTGCGTCGATCTACGGTTCGATCAACGTCCAGCAAGCGGCTCCGGGGCAGACCATCGCCTGGGGCGTTCAAACCAAGGTGAGTTACGACACGATCTCGGTGGATGTCCTCATCAACGGCGCCCGATACGACCACAGGGATCAGACGTACGACCCGCACGGCTCGATCAGCCCGGCGTATCTGACACCGGGCGCCCCCATTGAGATCACGGGGAGTGCATCGGACTCAAAGGGGACTGCTATCTTCCACCTCAAATGCTCCAACATCTGCGGGACCTCGATCTTGCCGGGATCTGGGAGATTGAACGACGCATCCGTGCGGACGTCGAAGCGGTATTTCCCGAGTTTGCTTTGACCTTCCAATCGTATGCGAGCTGGTCATCATGGCAATCCGTTGCCTCATCAGATCTCGTGTGCCACCTACGTGGTTGGAGCTTCGTCGTGCCGACCACCGGGGGAGTCGAGCAGGCGTGCTTCGTCATCGCTGATAAGACGCAGGACATGATCATGGAAGACATCCGTCCCGGGCCGTGGCCCGTCGTGGAGACAGCCGGGCTGACCGAGGTGTTGTCTGCTGCGCTCGATCCCTCGACCGGCCAGGCTCGGTGGGTCGGGGCGGGAATCACGGTGAGCATCGGGGAGCTGAGCGCAGTCGCTCGCAACCGGCATTGAACAGGAGCACCGTCGTCGTGTTCTGGTAGGCGTCGATGGGCGACCGCTGAGGACGGTGGCGTTGGCTCGTGGTCGGTGGGCCTGGCTCACGGCACCCGGCGTCGGGCTGGCTGCAGCCGGGCTGGTGGTGGTCC
>JBBQTN010000210.1:0-9429 GCA_038213195.1 Acidimicrobiales bacterium
GTGTGCACGAAGGAGACGGCGTCAGCGTCCAGGAGGTCCTGGCGACGTTCGCGCAATCCACGCAGCGGATGCGCGAGTTACTCCGAGCGACCGTCGGGCTCCTGCCGCCTGTCGGCGAGTGCTCGGGCTGCCGGCCGGACTGAGCACCGAACCCTTGAATCGGATGAACTTCAGGCCACGGACCCGCGCATCGGCGTGGTCGCGAACTCCCGAAGCCCCACCTCGTACGGCACTGTCGCTGTGAATCCGAAGACCTCGTGCGCGCGGGCAGGTGAGGCCGTGATGTGACGCACGTCGCCGAGGCGGTACTCCGCGGTCACGATCGGTGGCGGCGCGTCCGCGCCGAAACCTTCGGCGACCAGCGACGCCATCTCCGCGATTGTGCAGGGACGTCCGGAAGCGATGTTGTAGGCGCCCGCGACGGTCCTACCGGTCGTCAGCGCGAGCACATTGGCCCGCGCCACGTCGGTCACGTGCACGAAGTCACGACGCTGGCCGCCGTCCTCGAACACGCGCGGCGGCCGCTCTGCCTCTAGCGCGCTCCGCACGATGCTCGCCACGCCCGCGTAGGGGGTATCGCGCGGCATTCTCGGTCCGTAGACGTTGTGGTAGCGGAGGTTGACGACGTCGGCACCGCTCGTGCGTGCAAAGCACCAGGACAGGTGCTCCTGGTTGACCTTCGTAGCGGCGTAGACGTTGCGCGGGTCGAGGATCGCCTCCTCGGTGACCAGGGCAGGCGTGAGCGGGTGGCCGCAGACCGGGCAGGTCGGCTCGAACACGCCGGCTTCGAGGTCCGTTGCGCGTCGCGGAGCCGGTGCGACCCCGCCATGCTCGTCGCACGTGTAGGCGCCTTCGCCGTACACCACCATGCTCGACGCCTGGACGAAACGACCGGCAAAACCCACGCGGTGCAGAGCTTTCAGCAACGTCGCCGTCCCCGACGAGTTGTCGTTCACGTAGTCCACGACGTCATCAAAGTCCACGCCGAGCCCCACCCTGGCGGCCTGGTGGCAGACGGCGTCGACTCCGTCCAGCGCGCGCGTGAGCGACTCAAGGTCGGTCATGGACACCCGACGATGATCCGCGGCGGGGTTCAGGTACTCGGGTGGTCGCAGGTGCGCTGCCGGCGAGAAGACGTCGACGCTGACCGTGTCGATGCCCTCGTCGACGAGGGCGTCGACGATGTGCGACCCGATGAACCCGCCCCCACCGGTTACGAGAACCTTCATCGCTGCGCGGCCTTTCCTGCGTCGGCGGCTCGGGACGTGAGCCGTCCAGACAACTCGTGGACGGCCGACGCGAATCGGGTGCCGGCCGCCTCGGTGGCCACCGACTGAGCGTCGACCCAGGTATCGACGTCACGCAGCTGGCGCAGCAAGGTCGGTCGCAGTCCGAGTAGCGCGAGCCGCTCCATCTGCGCCGAGCCCGCGTCCGACGTGCTCAGCGTCAATCCGGTGAAGACCGCGGGATCCGACTGGTGCAAGCCGATGGCCCACCAACCGCCGTCTGTCGCCAAGCCCAGGACCGATGCACGATCGTCGTCGGCCAACTGATCCATCGCATCGTTGAGCAACTGGGCCGTCACTTGAGGCGTGTCCATTCCGATCAGGACGCCCGGCCCCCCAACGTCGGTCCACGCGTTGGCCAGCCGCTCGCCCAGACCGGTGCCGCGCTGAGGAAGGACGTCGAAGCCGGCGGGAAGCCACGTCCCGGGCGGACCGTCCAGCGCGAGCACCCGCCGGTCAGCGCGGGACGCACTCACGGCGTCCAGGGTGTCGAGCAGAGAAGCTAGCGCGAGTTCCGCCGCCTCCGCTGACCGCAGTGGCGGGCACAGGCGGGTCTTGACCCGGCCCGGCATGGGCTACTTCGCCATCACGATGAGGCGCATCATGACGTCCGGAGGACCGCGGCCATGTCGTGCACGGCTCGCATCGTCCCGCGTACCGTGCCCGTGACCTTGGATCGACCGAGCCGCGGGTGGTAGCCCACCGGCACCTCGTGAATCCGCCATCCCGCCTGAGCGCCCTTGACGACCATCTCTAGCGGCCACCCGAAGCGCCGGTCCGCCAGCCCGAGCGACTCGAGGTCCTCCCGCCGAGCAGCACGCATGGGGCCAAGGTCGGTCAGCCGCACGCCGCAGCGGCGACGGACCTCGCTCGCCAGTACGCGGTTCGCGACCCTCGCGTGCAGTGGCCACGCGCCCGGGGCGTGGAGGCGGGCTCCGAGTACCAGGTCAGCCGTACCGTCCACCACGGGTCGCACGACGGCATCGAGTTCCTCGGGATCCAGGCTCGCATCAGCGTCCATGAAGGCGATGACGGCGCTCTCGCACGCCATCAGCCCGGCGAAGCACGCGGCGCCGAATCCCCGGATGGGTTCTTCGACCACGCGGGCACCGTGGGCGCGGGCGATCTCAGCCGAACCGTCCGTCGATCCGTTGTCGACGACGATCGGGCGGTAGCCGACGGGGATCCGGGCGAGCACCCACGGGAGCGCCGCCGCCTCGTCCAGGACGGGCAGAACCACGTCCACCGAAGCGCTGCGCATCGGGTCGCTCATCGAAGCACCACTCCCTTGCGTACGAACACGAGCTCGGGCCGCGACGGGTAGTCGGTGACCGGGTAGAAATCGTCGCCTTGAAACAGGGGTCCGGCCTGCAACTGGAAGTCTCGCGCCAGATCCGGACCGAAGTATCGGGTGTGCGTCGCGTCGTCCAGTACGACGATGTCGATGCCGGCCAGCGACCACGGCAGTTGAGCGAGCAGCGACGACCTCGCTCTGGTTGGCCCGCCGCGCAACACGTCCTCCACGGCGAAGAGCGCCGGGCCGGGACGCTTTCCCGCGAGTCGTGCGTAGTACGGATGGCTGGGGACCGCGACTCCCGCAGGTGCGGAAGCAAGCAGCGAGATCAGCCTGTCGCCTGCGCGGCGGTCCGACGAAGAGGGTATGGCGTTCGGCCGCCACCATGCGAGAAGCAGCAGGACCTGAGCGAGTACGAGCGCCGCGACAAACGGCGGCGTCAGCGCAACCGACGGGCGAGGTTGGGCGAGTTGGGCCGCCGTTGCGCAGCCGATGAGCAACGCGAGTACGGCGTAGGCCGGCAGGACGACGTTGACCGTACCCCCGTCGTGCAGTCGCCCCACCCACGCCGCCAGTACGAAGCCGACGGTGGCAGCCGCCACGACGGCGGTCGGGGAGTCGACGCTCACTCGTCGCCAACCGATTGACCGCGCACGCACCAGCAGCGTCAAGGTGGCGATCGCAGTCACTGCGAACGGCACCAGTAGGTCGATGAACCAGAACTGGTAGAGGTCTTTCAGACTCCAGCCCTGACCTGCCAACTGTTCGAACACGTAAACCGAGTACCAGCCGTCCGTTGTTGCGTTCCCGATCACCGTCGTTACCCCGACGCCAGCGAGTAGGACGCCGAGCGCCGCGACCCCGGTCCGTCGTCGCCCGACGATCAGCAGAACGAGCATCGGAGCGGCTGCGATGAGAGCCGTCTGCTTCGTAAGGAACGCAGCCAGCAGTAACAAGCCCACCAAGAAACCTGCGAACGCGGTACGTGCTCGCACGGCGACGAGGACGGCCAGGAGCAGGAACGCGAGGAACAACGAGTCCACTCGCGCGGTATCCGCCCATGTATCTGTGACCCAGTAGGTGGCGGCGTAGGTCCCGGAAGCGACAACTCCGCCGACCACGCTGCCCGTCACCGAGCGGACGATCAGCGCGAGGACGGTCAGGATGACGATCGACGCAGCGAAGGAGACGACCCTCGCTGCGAGCAGGTCCGTCCCGGTGACCCGGGCCACGCCGGCGGCCAACCAGAAATAACCCGGCGGGTAGGGCCACGGCGTGAAAGACGCGGAGGGTGGCCCGTAGATCGCCGCCCCGTCCGAGGCCCGTGCGACGACCTCGGCCACACTGCCCTCGACGTAGGAGAGTTCGTATGGATAGGTGATCCGACGCAGTGCAACCGAGACGAACGCAAGCACTGGGACGAACGAGATCACGAGCAGCGCGCGTTCCGTCCACTTGTGCGCCGCCGGACTCGAGGAGGCGAGGCCCTTGTCCGCGTCGGCGAGCCCGACCGAGTTGACTCCGGTCACGAAATCCGCAGGTAGAGCTGTGCCATGCGTCCGTGGGGGTCAGCGCCGACCCGACGCCGGAATATGGAGTCCAGCCCCCAGACGCGACCGGCTGCCAGGCCGAGGATCGCGACGAGTGCGGCGATCAGCATGAAGTAACTCCACTTCCACTCGCCCGGGGTCGCTCCGACCGACAGATAGATCGCAAGGGCCTGGGCGATCCCGACGACCGCCCAGAGGCGAGTGGCCAGCCCGAGTAGCAGGAAGGTCCCTAAGCAGATCTCAACGATGAACACGCCCCACGCGAACAGAGTGAAGTGCGGCAGGATCACGTGCTCCACCAGGCTCGAGAACGGCGGGAACACCGGGTACTTGACCGCGTCAGCAGTGAACTCGTACAGACCCGCATTGTTGTTCTGGCCGAAGTCCGGTGGCTTCTTCCAGCCGAGGTTGTCCAGCCAGAGCAGCGCCACCACCACTCGTACGAAGACGGCGGCGACGTAGGTGGCGCGATCGCGAGCTGGACCCGACTCGAGCTCCGAAGTCGGCGGCGGACTCGTGCTCTTGGTGGAGGTGGTCATGACGCGCTCCTCAGGAGAGGTGGATGGGGTACGAACGGGAGCCAGGCTGGGCTAAGCGCATCGAAACACCGTGCGGCGTCCTTCGCTGCGCGCTGCGTCTTGGACGGCCACGATCTCGCGAAAAGTCCCGAGAGCGTCCGACACCGGCAACGGTGTTTCCGCGACCCGACACGTCGCGTCGGTGACGGCGACAGGGTGCCACCACACGCCGTCGGCGGTCAGGGTCGGTTCCGGCTCCAACGTGTCGACGCCGACGTGCTGCCCCTGCTCCGCGAAGCCTTGCTCGGCGACCGGTCGAATGATCCGGTCAACCATCGGGATGTCCCAGGAGTCGAGCAGTGCGTGCAGCGCCGCGACGGCGGCCGTCTCCTCTTCGTACAGAGTGGCGGCGACCCGCACGCGGAAGCCGAGGGCGCGGGCCTCCCCGATGCCCGTCAGTGCCTTCGCATGCGAGCGTTCCCCCCGATGGCGGTCGTGGATCTGCGGGCCGGCCGAGTCCAAACTGATCTGCAAGGTCACCCACTCCCGATCGAGCGAGTCGAGCGCATCGCGCCGCGCACCTCGCCCGAACACCATCGCGTTGGTCAACACGGTGGTGGGCAACCTCTCGGACACCCCCCGGAGCAACGCGCCGATCTCGGGGTGCAAGAACGGTTCGCCGCCTGTCACCAGGACCTCGCCCCCACCCAGCTGGGCGAACTGCCGGGTCGCCTCAATCGCCACCTCGACGGGCATCAGTCTCGCATCGGCCGTCGGTGACGAGGCTGCACAGCAGTAGGAGCATGCGAGGTTGCAGTGGAAGTTGGAGTAGAGCCAAAGCCGGCGACCCAGCGGTGTCTTCTCGCCGCCGGTGAACACCTCCCGGGTGGTCGCGCCGCCATCACGGACGCGACGGACCAGCACTCTCCAAGGGCCTTTCGCCGATGACGCCTTCGAGCCCACGATCTCGTGGCCGGCGAGCCGAGCCCAGTCCGCGAGGTCAGGTGGCACGCTCGACTCAGCGGTGTCCACAGCCAGGACCTCACCCAAGTCGATGGCGCGCAGATGCCGGGTAAGCAGGAGAAGCAGACCGCTGCCACAGTCCATGTCGCCACCGTCGAACTCGGCTGCCACGGTGACGTCGGCGAACGCCCCCGGCGCGGGGTCGGACGTGGTCATCGCCTCACCGCCATCGCGTCCTCACGCTTCAACCGTCAGTAAGAAATAGTCTGAGCGCCGTCGGCCATCAGTGCGACGACTGCTGCCCCGCCCGCGATGACAGCACCTTTCACGAGGTCATCCTCCCCAATGCCGCGTCGTTTCGCGCAGGGACTGCACACGAGGATCTTGCCGCCGGCCTCGACGAAGCCGTCGCGAAGCTCGGCGAGTGGAGCGAACCCTTCCTCGTTGATCTTCTCTGCCTCGCCCCGGGCGCCGAGCCACGCGCCGTCAGCGGACACGAAGACGGTCGTGTCCTGCCCTGAGGCGGCGGCAGCAGAGGCGACCACGAATGCCACGGTTGCCCGGTCGGGATCGTTGTGACTGCTGGCCAATGACACCAGGATGCTCATGTGTGTTCCCAATCTTGGGTTTTAGTAGTTATACGTCGCCGGCGTCGGTCCGGATTGCCGGCGCCGAGGGATTCTGTCCCGCCTGGGACGGGTTCGCCTCGGCGAGTCGGTGCCACGGTCGAGCAGGATCAACCGACGAAGTACCAGCACCGACCTCGATGAAATAGGAAGCGCGGCCCGCGGTCTGGCGGCGGCCGCGGAAGCGATGCCCAGTCAGATGGCACCAGGCCGGGATGTCGATCGGCGCGGCCGGGTCGGCCGCGACGAGCTCGACCAATTGTCCCGGCTCGACGCCTACGAGCCGACGATGCAGGTGGATGAGCAACTCACCGCACGCGCGGCTTCCACCATCGACGTGCAGATCCACCGCTTGGCGATCATCCACTTGCGGAGACTAGCTGGCCGGAATAAGGGCGACAAGGAAGGCTCCCTTACGGCGTCGAGGTGGTAGGGGCGGTGAACTGCGCGCTCTCCGTAGCGATCCGGTCGATGTTCTGTATCCCCTTAGGTCTCACGTCCTGCGTGTCTGGCTCACGAAGAGTTGTGATGCTCCGGCGGATGTGAACCTCCAGCGTCTGAGCGTACGGTCGAAGGGTGCCGGTCCCGCGTTCACTGTCGCTGCGCGGCCCCAACCGCCGCCTGCTGATCGCAGCGATCGGCGTGGTGCTCGTGCTCGCCGTCGCTGGCCTCGTCTGGTCGCGCTCCTCGAGCAAGACGGCGCCAACCGCCAACCAGACGCTGCTCGGGCCCGTCATCCTGGTCCCCGGGTACGGCGGCGGGACCGACGGCCTCGACAATCTCGCCGTCCGGTTACGCGGCGTCGGCCGTACCACCACCGTGCTCCAACTCGCCGGCGACGGGACCGGCGACCTGCAAGTGGAGGCCAAGCTGCTCAAGACCGCCGCCGATGCGGCGATCGCCGGCGGCGCACCCTCGGTCGACATCGTCGGGTACTCCGCCGGCGGAGTCGTCACGAGGCTCTGGGCGGACGAACTCGGCGGCGCCGTCCATGCCCGCCGCATCGTGCTACTCGGCTCGCCGAACCACGGTACCGATGTCGCCGCGCTCGGAGCGACTCTCGGTGGCTCGCTCTGCCCCGCCGCCTGCCAGCAACTAGCACCCGACAGCGACCTATTGCGTACGTTGAACAGCGACGACGAGACGCCGGCCGGCCCACAGTGGGTCAGCATCTGGACAAGCCAGGACCAGGTGGTGACTCCACCGGAGTCCGCCAGGCTCGACGGCGCGGTCAACATCGTCGTCCAGGACGTGTGCCGAGGTGCGTCGGTGGACCACGGCTCGCTGCCGACCGATCCGGCCATGCAGGGCCTCGTTCTGCGCGCCCTCGGCGTACCGCTGATGACCATCCCACCTCCCGCCGACTGTGCCCCCCTCACGTCCTGATGTCGCTGCAGGTCGACTCGTCCTGGTCAACTCGCGTCTCACGGTGACTGATCCGCCCGCGATATCGGTGAGTGATGCTTGCGCGTGCGGTCATGGCTCGCGGTTTCACACGTCGAGGTGGGATCGCCTAACTCGTGATGTCCTTGGTCATGAAGTTGGCCCAGGCAGCGCCAATCAGGACCACTACGTATACCCCTTGGACCAGCGCGCCGCGCTCGATGTCGCTCCAGAGGATCGGGTCGCGGAAGAGGTCCACCCACGACAGCCAGTACCGCGTTGGCAGGTACGGCTTCACCGCGTCGGCCGCGTCGAGGGTGACCAGCACCTCGCTGAGCACCAACGCCGCCAGCGCACCGATCGCAGCGCCCAGCGACGAGTCAGTGATGGTCGACAGCAGCAGCGCGATCGACGCGACACCGACCATCGACCACGCGATGTAGAACACAACGACAACAGTGCGCTGGATCACCTGTGCCGTGGTCAGCGGCTGGCCCGAGAGCGACGTGGCCAGCGGCTCCGAGCCGAAGAGCGAGATCCCGATGACGTACGCCGTGAGAGCAACCGCACTGACCGAGACGAACAGGAACACCAGCACCGCGACCAGTTTGGCCACGAGCAGCCGGGTCCGCCCCACCGGCCGGACGAGCAGGTAACGCAGCGTCCCGATCGACGCCTCACCGGCGATGGAGTCACCGGCGATGACCGCGACGGCAACGGGCAAGAACAGCGGCAACACGATCCCGAGAGCCGCCGCGGGGAACAGCGCTCCGTTCGCCAGCACAGCCGACAGGAAGGCCGGTCCCTCGCCGGGCCGCGGACCCAGGTGGGTGACCCGCAGCAACACAGCGACGATGGCCGGAAGCAGACACAGCAGGAGGATCGAGATCCAAGTACGAGGCCGGCGCATGAGTTTGCCGATCTCGACCCGGATCATCGGGCTTCGCCCACCGCACGCACCGAGTCGACCCGGTCGCTGCCGGCGCCGGTGACCGAGAGCACGACCTCCTCTAGCGTCGGTCGCTCGGCCACCACTTCCTGAACCCTCAGACCGTCGCGGACGAGCAGTTCGACCAGGTCATCAGGCGCGAGCCCGCGGACCACGATCCGGGTTCCGTCGCGCTCCTCGACCCGGCCGCCGAGCAGCGTGACCGCCGCGGCGGGATCACTGGTGTGCACGATCACGCGCCCGGTGGGTGCACGCAGGCTGGCGAGCTCGTCCTGCAGAACCAGACGGCCACGGTCGAGGACGCCGACCCGGGTGCATAGCTGCTCGACCTCGGCGAGCAGGTGGCTGGAGACGAACAGAGTGGTGCCCTCGGCGTTCATGGCGAGCAGGAGGTCGCGGATTTCGCGGATGCCCTGCGGGTCGAGGCCGTTGGTCGGCTCGTCGAGGACGAGTAGTTGCGGGCGGCGCAGGAAGGCGCCGGCTAGCGCCAGCCGCTGGCGCATCCCTAGCGAGTATGCCTTGGTGGGCTTGCGCCCGGCGTCGGCCAGGCCGACCTGCTCGAGCGCGGCGTCGACCCGCCCCCTCCGGGTGGAGCGCGAGGTGCCCGTGCCGGCGGCATCCATCAACAGCAGGTTCGTCCGCCCGGACAGGTGCGGGTACGCCGCGGGCCCCTCGATCAGCGCACCGATGTGCGGCAGGGCGGCCGTGAGTCCGCCAGGAACGACCGCACCCAGCACCTCAGCCGAACCGCTCGTCGCGAAGATGAGCCCGAGTAGCAGCCGTACGGTCGTGGTCTTGCCCGAGCCGTTGGGTCCGAGGAAGCCATAGCGGTCACCGGCGCGTACGTCGATATCGATGTC
>JBBQTN010000211.1:0-9341 GCA_038213195.1 Acidimicrobiales bacterium
CGCCGCGGCTACGGCTTCCACTCAGCCCAAGCAGCACTCGCCCTCGTCATGCTCTCCTGCGGCCCAATCAACCTCACCCTGCCCCACGAACACCAAACCGCTCAAGCCGCCGCATGACCCACACCACCGTCAGGAGAGCCCGGAATCAAGCGGTCGTCGCAACACCTCGATCGTGGAGGTGCGAGGTGGGTTCGACGCAGCGGCAGAAGGCAGTGCGGGCGTATCGGAGGCAGATCCCGTCTCCGGGGCGGCCGACGGTTGCGTGGCGGGAGGATCGGGTGCGGTTCTGGGCGGCGATCGCTGCCGGGGCGAAGACGGAGGACGCTGCTGTGGCAGCGGGGGTGTCATCCCCGGTTGGGTTCCGGTGGTTCCGTCACGCTGGCGGTGTGAGACCTCATCTACCGCCGACGGTGTCGGGCCGCTATCTGACGTTCAGCGAGCGCGAGGAGGTCGCGTTGCAGCGAGCTCGGGGGTTGGGGGTGCGGGCGATCGCCCGTCAGGTTGGTCGGAGCCCGTCAACGATCTCACGCGAGTTGCGCCGCAACGCGTCGACGCGCAGCTCGACGTTGGAGTACAAGGCATCGGTCACGCAGTGGCATGCGGAGCGTCGTGCCCGTTGCCCCAAGCCGGCCAAGCTCGTTGACAACGAGCAGCTGCGCGTCTATGTGCAAGATCGCTGGCCGGTGTGGTGCGCACAAGTGAGGGTCGAATCGTGGGGCCGGCCGGTCCGGTGTGGAAGGGCAAGAACAAGCCGCATCGCGCCGATCGGCGCTGGACGCACGTCTGGAGCCCGGAGCAGATCGCGAGCCGGCTACGCGTCGAGTTCCCCACCGACCCGCGCATGCAGATCAGACACGAGGCCATCTATCAGGCGCTGTTCGTGAAGAGCCGTGGTGCGCTGCAACGCGAGCTGGTCGCTTGTCTGCGCACCGGGCGAGCACTGCGAGTGCCGCGCAGCCGGGCCCGCCAGCAAACCTGGGCACACGTCACCCCTGAGGCGCTGATCAGCCAACGACCCGTCGAGGCTTGCGACCGTGTCATCGCCGGGCATTGGGAAGGCGACTTGGTGATCGGGCTCGAGCGCTCTGCGATCGGCACCCTCGTCGAGCGCACAACCAGGTTCACGATCCTCGTCCATCTGCCCCGCGAAGTCGGCTACGGCACGGTCGCCCGGACCAAGAACGGACCCGCCCTGGCCGGCTACGGCGCCGTCACGATGAGCAACGCCCTCACCGCAACGATTAGCACCTTGCCAGCGCAGCCGCGCCGGTCGCTGACGTGGGATCGCGGCAAGGAACTCTCGGCGCACGCGACGTTCACCGCTGCCACCGGCATTCCGGTCTTCTTCGCCGACCCGCACAGCCCATGGCAACGCGGCACTAACGAGAACACCAACGGGCTGCTGCGACAATACTTTCCCAGGGCACCGACCTCGCCCGCTGGACCGCCAGCGACCTCGCCGCGGTTGCCGCCACCCTTAACCCAAGCTGTTCAGTAAGGGCGTGGTGTTGAGGGTGTCGCGTCCGCGAAAACGCCCTTCTGGTGCGGGAAACTCGTGTTTGTCGAGAACGTGAGCCAGCAAGCAGAAGGGCACTTTCATGGTGAAGCGTAGACGGCGTCGTCCGGTGCTGAAGGTCACGGGTGACGGGAGCGGTGTGGCCAATCATGCGGGTGCTCGGCTGCTGGTCGATGTTGCTGAGGCGGTCGGACTGTCGAGGGGGTTGTCGGTGGCGATGGCATCGACCAAGCAGCGTCGCCGGGGCCATGACCGCGGCGAGGTGCTGGTCGATCTGGCCGCGGTCATGGCCGATGGCGCCGAGACGATCTCGGATCTCGCCACGTTGCGCGATCAGCCAGAGCTGTTCGGTCCGGTGGCGTCGCATCCAACGGTGTGGCGCACCCTCGCGGCGGTCGACGACGCCGCCTTGGAGCGGATCAAGACCGCGCGTGCCCAGGCCCGGGCCAAGGCATGGGCGGCAGGTGCAGACCCGGGGTTCTACGTGATCGATATCGATGCCACGCTCGTCGGGTCTCACTCGGACAAGGAGCAGGCGGCGCCGACGTGGAAGCGCGGGTTCGGGTTTCATCCGTTGCTCGCCTACCTCGATGCCACCGGTGAAGCATTGGCCGGGCTGCTGCGCCCAGGCAACGCAGGGTCAGGGACCGCGACCGATCACGTGACCGTTCTGTCCGATGCCCTCGCTCAGTTGCCGCTCGATCCACTCGAGCGTGAGGTGATCGTGCGAGCAGACTCGGCGGGCTGGTCACACGGCTTCGTCGAGGCCTGCCGGAACCGTCACGTGCGTTTCGTGATCGGTCACCAGCTCACCGTCGACATCGCCTCCGTGCTCATCACCCTGCCCAAACAGGCGTGGCAGCCAGCGATCACCGCCGACGGGACCGACTGGCGTGATCACGCCGAAGTCGCCGAGATCACCCACCTCGTCAGCGACGTGTTCGACAGCACCAGGGCGTGGCCGTCCGGGCTGCGGATGATCGCCCGCCGCGAACAACCACACCCCGGCGCGCAGCTCACCTTCACCGACGTCGACGGACACCGCTACCAAGTGTTCGTCACCGACCTGCCCGACGTCGACATCGCCTACCTCGAAGCGCTCTACCGCGGACGCGGCCGCGCCGAACGACAGATCTGCGACACCAAAGCCACCGGCCTCACCAACCTGCCGTCGCACTCGTTCCAGATCAACCACGCCTGGCTCCACCTCGTGCTCTGCGCCCATGACCTACTCGCTTGGACCAAGCTGCTCACACTCCACGGCACCAACCTCGCCAACGTCGAACCGAAACGGCTCCGCTACTGCCTGTTCCACACCGCCGCCCGAATCAGTCGCACCAGCCGACGAACCACCTGCCGGCTCGCCACCAACTGGCCCTGGACCCCCGACCTCGTCACCGCGTTCGACCGCGTTCACCAACTCCGGCTGCGCTGCTGAGCAAACCACCGCGGCCCACCGGCAACCCAGCACCCACCCAGCCGGCCAACCAACACCGCCAGGCGAGCTGACCCCCGCACGCCCCAACACCAGATCCGAGCCGCCCTCGACCACCCGACCACCAGCGAGACGCCCACCACCCCAACGCCACGACCCCTACTGAACAGCTTGGGTTAACAACCGAACACGCAAGACCCTCGGCTGGAAGACCCCCGCCGAAGCCCTCAACGAGCATCTACGCTCCCTCGAGCAAGCCAGTGTGGCGACGATCGATTGAACCCGGTCAATACACGTCGGCGGAGCTCGCCGAACATCTCAAGATGGTGCGGATGACCGGTTCGATGGGTCGCACCGGGGTCTGTTGGGATAACGCGTTAGCCGAGTCGTTCTTTGCGTCGTTGAAGAAGGAGCTGGTGCATCGCACAGTGTTCTCGACGAGAAAGAAAGCGCGTGACGCGGTTGCGGAATACATTGAGGTCTTCTACAATAGACAGCGTCTGCACTCCGGGCTCGGATACCGAACCCCGCTGGAAGCATATGAGCAATACCAAACACCCGAGGCAGCGTAACCCGCCTGTCCGGAATCAGCAGGGCATTCCAGAGCGCGGGCAACATCGACGTGACCTCGCGATCATGGAGCGCTCGGCACGCTCCAGGGTCGAGTCCGGCGTCGATTCGTGGGTGGCGCCCGGACAGCGTGGTCCAGCTGCGCGCACTGCTACGCAATGGCAGGGTCGAAGAGACCCATCGCGGGTTGGAGCAGCCCAGCGCGAATGTGATGACGCCCGGGTGGCTGACGCTGGTGGCGCTGTGCGCTGCGCTGCTGTTGGGTGATGCTGTGCCGTTCTTCATCCCGTCGAGGATCGCCGCGGTGTTGACGACCAGCGCGCGGCCCGACGAGACATTGGTGGGCAGCATACGGCTGCCGTTCGAGTCGGTCCTCGCGTCCTTCCATCCGATCCCGCTTGGCGATCTGCAACTCGATGCGCACTCACAGCTACGACGGGTCGCCGATCGATCCTTTGATGGCGTCGCTGTGTTGGTGCAGTGCTCTACGCCGGCCCGACGCAGCTGCCTCCCATTGACCTGTGTCGTCCAGCCAGGCGATCGTCCGGGAGTTGTGGCAGCAGCGCGGGCTCCCGGCGCCGGTAGTCCCTTTGTCCCCGGGTGTTGGCATCGCACACCCTGCCAACCCGGCCCACCGGTGCAAGGGCACATCGCGGAGTCGGTGATTCTTGGCTGTCGCCGCTGCGCTCACACCACCGAGTCCGCGTCTCGCCTGCGTCGTCTCTTGCGCGGGACGTGACCGCATTGGCGGATCGGGTGATGCCACCGGGAACAAGGGCCGGTCCGGTTTCGGCATCGCCGGCTCAGCCGGAAGGTCCCCGGCCACCACCTTGAGGAAGGCCGGGTGGTCGGGACCCGACAGCTGGCAAGGCGTCTGTTGATCGATGGTGCGACCACGGCGGTTGCCACACTGATCATGACGACGGAACGGATCCAGATCAGGTGCTTGCCTGTGAGTCACCTGTGATCCGCTGCGCCGAGGACCACCGAGAGAGCGGCCACAGTCGCGCCGACCCACATCATGGACCTCGATCGGCACGAGCGACTGCAGCCTCCGACCTCCGATGACCGACGCTGCGACAGCCGCGTCGACGACGGTTGTGGTTGCCAACGAGGCGCCCACCAACGCCGACCGGCTCCCGAAACGCATCGGCCGCGACGCTCCCCGTCGCCGTTGTCGGAACGGGAGCCACCGGCGCAGACGCCGACCCTTGCAGCGGCGTCTGCGATGCGAACCTGAACGCAACGGCTCCGTAACCCCGGCCGACATCGCCAAGGGACGCGCCGACGAGAACAAGGGGGTGTCGGGGATGGTTGATCGCACAGAGGGTGAGAAGCCGGGGGCGGCAGCAAGGAACGTCGAGCCGGGTGGTGGATCGTCGCGGGGACCCAATCCGAGTCCGGGGGGAGTCGAGGAGCCCGGCGGCCTGGTCCCGCCGTATGAGGGTCGCACCTCGGGTGCCGGTACGCCGTCGGGTGACGCTCGCGCTGAGGGCGTGGCAAGGATGTTGTCGCAGACCAAGGATGCGAACGCGGGGGTGACTGCCAGCCCGGCCGATGAGCAGCCTGTGGATTCCGACGAGGTCAGCGCGGAGGTCGCCGACTCGGCGCACGGTGTTGGTGTGAGTACGACTCGTCGCGGCGAGGACATCGAAGACGGTGATGGTCAGGAGGCTGGGCGTCAGCATGCAGGCACGCAGGGCTCGTCGGACCGTCCGGTTGGTACGTCCGACGGACGCGACGTAACAGGTGTCAACCCCCAGGACTCGCAAAACTGACGGCCCGAGTCCTTGGCGCGCAGCTCGGCGTCCCCCGTCGGGCTCGGTGGCATAGCTGTCGAGTTGCACGGGCGACGTCGCGTCGGCCCTCGGCCCGCTCGATCCCGACGAGGCGGGCGCCCTGCTGCGCCGGCTGCGCGGTTTCCCGTTTGCTGGACGGCTACAGCGCCCGCGTGCCCTGCGACGTGGCCGCGGCGTCCCACGCGATCGCCCAGCTGTCGCGCCTGGCCGTCCCCCTCGGCGAGCACCTCGCCGAGGGGGATCAACCCGTTGGTCATCCCCGACGGCGGGCGCGGCGTCACCGCGGTGGACTTGCTGCTCGTGCTGCGTGCCGATCCGGCCGCTGCGCGCTGACCGATCGGCCGCGCGGGAGACCTCACCCCCGTGTCGGTCGAGCGACCAGACACGCGCCGAAGACGTGCCCGTCGTTGACCCACTCGGCGAGCTGGCGCTGGTCGGCGATCCACTCCACCACAGCGGGATCGTCGGCGTGATCGAGCAACACCCGGTCCTTGAGCTCGTTCGCGAGGACTCGCCAGGCCTCGTCGGGGGAGGCGTCGTTGGCGCAGCCGAGGGCTACCACCTCCCAGCCGTCGCGGGCGAGCGTTGTCGTGGTCGCAGCAAGCGAGCGCAGCGTGTTCACGCCACTGCGCTCGACACCCGGGTGGGCCAGGAACATGTCGGCGATCCCGATCACGCCGCCATCGCGCAGCAGCCGTCGCGCCTCGGCGAGCGGGCCGTCGAGGTCGTCGAGCAGCGAGATCAGGCCCAACAATACGACGGCGTCGGCGATGTCGCGCGGCAGATGCGAGCACCCTGCGCTGCCGGCGCGAACATCGAGCCAGGGGAACATTCGCCGCGCCGCGGTGCGCGCACCCGCCGCAGGTTCGACCGCGATGACCTGCGCCCCGGTGTGACGCTCGAGCCACGCGCTCGCCCCGCCGAGCCCTGCACCCAAGTCGACGATCGTCGCACCGCGGCGACGTGGCACGGCGTGCGCGAGGGTGCGCAGCGCGGCGGGGAACGCCGGCCCAGGACTCGTTGCGGCGCAACGGGCGTCGAGATCGAAGCCGAGCTGCAGCGCGGCGTCGGCCTGCAGCATCCCGATCCTGTCGAACAGGTCGGGCGACCGCGCGTCGTTCACGGCGCTGATGTTCCCACTATCCGACGCGATACACCCGTTGTCACCCGCGCGGGACCACCGGGGCCGAGCCCGGACGGCGCGCCCAGCTGAACAGGCCGTCGGCGATCCGTTCGACGATCTCCTCGAGGCTGAGCAGTTCGGGGTAGACGTCGAAGTTGGGGTCGGCTTAGCGATGGCGGGATGGTTCGTGTTGCTGAGACTCGTGCCCGGTGGGATGCGTGGCGAGCCCGTTACGACACCACGGTGACCGTGCAAGCCCGCCTGCGACGAGCCCGGTTCCGCCTCGAAGCGGCCAAGACCGAACGGGCCTGGGCGAGCGTCGACAGCGCAGCCTGACGGTCTGTCGGCCCGCCAGATCGCCACCGCGAGCGGCCTGTCACCCACCCGCGTCCACCAGCTCCAGGCCGACACTGACACCGCGAGGTGCGAGGCGCGTCTGTGCGTGTTGCGCACCCACGGTTGGCCCGCACCGGAAGACCCGCCGCCCGAGAGTGTCTCTGGTGACACGATCGGCGATCGTCTCGCTGACGAGGCCCAAGCCCTTCGCGACGTCACCGACTGGCTCGACAAGCTGGTGCGGACCGGCATGCCCGAGGTGATCAACCTGCGCCCGAGCACTGATTTCCCCTTCGACTATCGGGTTCTCGCTTCGCACGAGCGGATCGTGGCCATCCTCGCTCGGATCGCGTCGGACATCGACGAGCTCGCCCGTGCCCGCCGCGTCGAAGACCTCACGACCGACACGACCGATCGCGATGAGCGGGTTGCGGCTCCGTCGGCGATTCGCGGAACCACCGCTGGAGATGCCCCACCACGGTTCATCGAACAAAGCAATGGCGTGATGCCGTTGAGTGGTTCATCGCCGAACACCGCAACGCTGGGCTCCCCGAGCCCTGGGGAGGTCGTCGCCCGTGGGAACAGCCCTGAGCGTTCATGAAACTGAACGCGCTCTCGCTCACTTTCTGCTCCGTTACTCCCCAGACCCCGGGTCACCGACCCACGGGCCCGGGTGCCGTCGGAGGAGGTCCAGGATCTCCTCGAGGAGTCGTGGGCGACGTCGACCTGTGCCTCCTACGAGGCGGACTGGGCCCGGTTCGGGGCGTGGTGCACCGCCCACGACCTGTCTGCCCCGCTGGAGGCCGATGAGCTCGACGTCGCCGAATGGGTCTCGTCGATGGTTGCTCAGCGTCTGGCGATGGCCACCATCCGCCGTCGCTTCGCCGGTGTCGCCTGGGCCTACGAGCTCACCGGCCACCCATCGCCGACACGGACTCGGGCGGTGCGCCAGGTCGTCGCCGGCGTCGCCCGGGTGCTGGGGACCGCCCAACGCCAACCCGAACCGTTGCGCCTCGCCGAGTTGCGTCGGTTGGTGATCGGCGCCCGATCGTCTCCCACCGCAGCGGGGCGGCGATCGTGCGCCGCAACCAGGTCCTGGTTCTCGTCGGGTGGGCCGCCGCGCTGCGCTCAGAAGAGCTCGTCGGGCTCGATGTCGACGACATCACCTTCACCGGCGACCCCAACCGGCCCGCCGACAGCGGGATGCTGATCCGCGTCCGCCGCTCCAAAGGCGAACAGACCAAACCCGCCCACGTCGCCGTCCCCTACTCCACCTGCCCCGTCCGGTTGACGATGCTCCACACCCGACACCAGCGCACCGGGGCGCTGTTCCGCCACATCGACCGCCACGGCCACACCCACCAACGCCTCCAACCCCCCGCCGTCGCCCGAATCCTCAAACAGATGATCCGCGACACCCTCACCGACAACCCCGACATCTACAGCTCCCACCCCTGCGCGCCGGGTTCGTCACCGAAGCCCGCCACCACCACATCCCCGACCCGACCATCGCCCGCCACACACGCCACACAGACCTACGCATGCTCAACGTCTACGACCGACCCACCGACCTGTTCAACAACCCCGCCCTCACCGGAGAATGGTGGTGACGCCTCGTCCACCCGCTCGGTGCCTGAATCCGGGAGACCGCGACAGTCACCGGCGACAGGGACGACACTGATTCGGAGCATGGGTCGGGCCGCACGCTGAAGGCTGCTGCGTTGCTCGCAGGTGCCGTAGCGCTAGCGAACAAGGTGCGCCAGACAGCGCCGAGAAGGTTCATGAATTCCGTAGGTTTTGGGTGAGCCCGCCAGGGCGCTGACCGTGAGGCGCTGCGCGTCCTGCACGTCACCCGCGAGAGCGCAGTTCCTGCCCGCACGGAGGCGATCAACGCTGTCCATGCATTGGTTGTCACGGCACCGGACACAATCCGCGACGGCCTGCGCGAGCTGAACACGATCATGACGCTGCGCCGCTGCGCGGGGTTACGGCTGCGCGTCGAGTGGTCCGTCGATGTCCAGGCAACGGTCATCGCGTTACGTTGCACGGCACGTCGAGCGCTCGCCCTGGAACAAGAGGCCGACGCGATGCAGCGGGCGATCAGCGTGACGCGTCGCCCCAACACTCGTCGCCCAGCCCGGTGTTGGCTCGACACTGCCGCGGTGATCTTCTGCGCCTGGTCCCACCCTGGACGCTGCCGCAGCGTGCAGCGTTTGCGACACTCGCCGGTGTCGCCCCGATCCCGGCGTCGTCGGGGCAGACCGTGCGCTATCGACTCAGCCGATGCGGTGACCGACAACTGAACAGGCGCTGCACACCATCGTCACGACCCGCCTGCGGATCGACCCCGCCACCGCCGACTACGTCGCGCGGAGGATCGCCTCAGGCAAGAGCCGCCCGGAGATCCGACGCTGCCTGAAGCGCTACATCGCCCGCGACGTCTACCGACTCCTCGAGCACCCCGACACCCGACCATGGAGATCCCCTCGGATCGTGGAGGCATCGTGAAAGCTGAGATGCCATGCCAGAGGTACGTCGAAGGTTCGACCCTGATTTCAGGGA
>JBBQTN010000212.1:0-9314 GCA_038213195.1 Acidimicrobiales bacterium
CCCTCTTTCACCCCGTGCTCGGCGCCGCTCACCCGGCCGCCCACGGTTTCAACGGCGGCCTGCGACGGACGGCTGGTCGTCGCCGCGGCCGGCCCCGAAACGACCGTCGCACCCGGACCGCCACCGATCGGGACCCCCGCATCGGCGATCGTCGCGGCGCTGGGCACATCAGGCACGATCGCCGTCGGCGAGGCAACGGACACGTCCATCGGAGCGGTGACAATCGGCTCGCCACGTGCCACAGGAGCGACCGGCACGGGCGGGTCAGCGACCGACAAGGGATCGTCCGGTACGACGCCATCCGGCGGCGGGTCGCCCGGCACCGGCACGGGAGCGTCCGCCGCCGCGACGACCGGCACCGGAGCGACAGGTTGCGGCGGCGGGTCGCCTGGGACGGGCGCGACCGGTTGCGGCGACGGCGCATCGGCGGTCGCCGTGGTGCTGGGAGGCTCGACCGGGGCCGACGACGGCGGTGTCGCCGACGGTGCGGCTGCCGGTACCACCGACGGCGGGCCGACCGGCGCGACGAGTTCGATGTGCTCGCCGGGCAGCACGAGGCGTGGGTCCCGGTGTCCGAGCAACGGCGCGTTGTGGTCGACGAGCAGCTTGGTGTAGCGCAACACGCTCGCCTCGGTCGGGGTTGCGCCGTCGAGGCGTGCGAGCTCCTCGGTGGCGACCCGCCAGTACGAGTCACCGACGACGACCTCGTGCTCCGACGCCGTCGCCGCGGGATCCGCCGTCGCCACGGCCGTCGCCTCCGGGGGCGCCTCTCGTGGAGCGGCGGCGGATGGCACCATCAGCTCCCAGCCCGGCTCGATCAGCGCGGGGGTCGTGAACCGGCGCCCGTCGACCATCGTCGATCCCCGGTTGGCGTCGACGATGCGCTGCGCGAGGGCCTGCACGTCGTCGAGTGCGGTCAGCCGACCGGCGATCGACCAGACCGAGTCCCCTCGTTGCACCCGGTAGGACGTCCACCCCGGCTGCGGCGCGTCAGGTTGCGACTCGGACGCGTTGGCGTTCGCGGTGGCCGGGCGCGGCACGGACGTCGTGACGGCTGCGCGTGGCAACGGGCGGCCGCCTGCAAGGGCCGGTGCACCGGAGGCGAGCGGCAGCAGCCCGACGAGACCGGTGGCGAGGACCCGGCCGAGTCGGGCAAGACCCATCGCGCTGCGCTGTCCGGAGGATGGCATGCCATGGCGCAGCTGGAACATCGTTTCCGACACGATCGTCGTGACGAGCACGACCAGGCAGCACCACGCCACCACGAACCCGGCGCGCAGGAACAGGTCGACGAGCTCCCGCGACGTGTCGAGCTGACTCGTGATCCGCTGCCACCACGACCGCGCCGCGTCGAGCGTCCACCGCCACGGTGCGTCCATGCCGTCCAACGGCGACGCATGCCCGAAGCGGCGTTCGCAGGCAACGACCAGCAGCGCCGGCATGACGAGGAACGCCAGGATCACCCCGACCAGCGCGGGGGCGGCTCTGCGGATGGATCGGGCGGGCATGCTCACGCTCCGTGTGATCGGTGATCGGGCGAGTCGGTCATTGGTCAGGCGCGTCGAAGCCGGAGTGGGCGGTGGCGGTGCTGGTTCCGACGGCAGGACGACCGGTCGACGTGATCGTCACGGTGACCGTGACCCGCCGGCCGTCGATCTGCACCGAGGTGACCGCGCCGGTGTCGCCGTTCGCGGCGAGGAGCCGGGCGCCGACCGCTCGGGCCGCCCCGACGGCACGGGTGCCGTCGACCACCACGACTCCTTGCTCGCTGCGCGCGAGATCCACGGCCTGAGCCCCCGCACGGGCGCACTGGAACGCAACGGCGACGGCTTGCGACCGATCGTGCAACGAGCGGTCGACGGTGCGCGACAACCAGATGAACGCGCCGGCCATGAACACGAACGTCAACGTGAGCGTGGCGACGATCGCGGAACCACGATCGCGATCGGTGCGCGACCTGGTCACGGCAGCGCCGGCGATCGGTTCGGGTCGATCGGTGCGGCCGAGGTGGCGGTGAGCGTGCGCGCCGGAGGCCGGATCGCGGCGAGATCGTCGCGGCGCGGCGTGCATGCGACGGTGACGGTGACCCGGCCACCGGGGGCCCAGGCGCTGGCATCGATTGCGACGCGCGCTCCACCGGCGCAGGCCGTCGCATCGGTGAGCATCAACGCGGCGACGCGCGACGCGGCGGCGAGCGCGGCGCCGGGGGTGCGCTGCAGTGCGGCGGACTGGACGGCTGCATCCGCCGCGGCTTGCACCTGCGACCGCGTGTCCACCTGGCGGCCGAGGAACAGGACGAGGACCGCCAGGCCGAGGATCACCGGGAAGAACAGCACGAGACCCAGTGCCTCCGCTGCGCCGCGGTCGGCGAGCGGCGTGCTCATAGGGGCACCCAACCCTCGACCGGCAACCGCACCGAGACGCGCACCGCGTGTGACGTGCCGCGCAGGATCCCGGGTGCCTCGCCGCTGATCGACACGGTGACGGTCCCGCCGTCGCTGGACACCTGCACCCGCGCTTCGTGCAACTCGCTGCCGGCGAGCGACGCGCGGGCGGCGGCCGCGGCCTGCTCCGCCGGCATCCGGTCGCGGGCGACGAGGGCAGCGATGTCCCGTGCGACGACCCGGGCCTCGGTGCGGGCGTGGTTCCACAGTGCGGCCTGCAGGCCGACGAACATCAGCGACGTGACGATCGGCGCGAGCAGCACGATCGTCAACGACGTCGAGCCCCGGTCGCAGTCGTCGGCGGCGACGACGTCGGGGCGCGCAGACCTGCTCGACACGTCGATCAGCCGCCGTGCGGTCAGGGTGCTGCCGGCACAGCCGGATCGGTGTTGGCCTGGTTCTTGATCTTCGCCCAGACGATCCCGGCGATGACGGCGACCGCAAGACCTGCCGCGACGAACCACAGCACCTGCTCCAACGACACGGCGCCACGGTCGCGATCGTCTGCGGCCGGACGCGGCGTTCGCGCCAGCGGCATCGACGCGAGGACACCCGCTGTGATGATCACGAACACCAGCGTCAACTGCGACCACATCTGCTTCATCTGTTCCGCCTTCATGGGTTGGTTCTTGGGGTGATGAATTGCCTGGGGCCATGGCCACGTTCCGGTGGCTGATCACATGTTCAACGCGGGATAGATGACCGCCGCCATGATCAACACCGACATCCCGACGAGTGGCACGGTGATCTTCCCCGTGCGGACGCGGGCCTCGGCCTCCTGCTCGGAGGCGAGGGCCGATCGCAACGTCGCGCACTTCGCGGACAGGGAGCGAGCCACCGGCGCACCTGCCGACGCGCCGAGCGCTGCCGACGCGGCGATCTGCTGCAGCTCCAGCAATTGCAGATCATCGCCGAGCTGAGCCAGCGCCGAGACCAGCGAGCGGTTCGAGGTCTCGGCGACGAGGATCCGGTGCCGCAGCTCCACGAACAACCGACCGTCGCCGGAGCTCGCCGCCTGGCGCAGCGCGCCCTCGTTGCCGACGTTTCCGGCGAGCAGCATCGTCACGACGTCGAGGTAGGCAGACAACTGGTAGCGCAGGTCGCGCCTGATGTCCCGAGCCCGACCGTGCACTGCCGCGTGCAGGCTCAACGGTGCCGCGGTCGCGGCGAGGATCGCGACGACTGCGGGCAACGCCACTCCAAGCGCGAGCACGCCCAGCGATTGGCCGACGGCGACGACGAACGCGGGCCCGAACAGCCCTGCCGCACCGGCGGCGACCAGCATCATCGCGTGGGCCTCCGGCGGTCGTTGTACGAGGCGCAGGTCGGCGAGCACGGTCATCGGGAACGACCGGCGGCGATAGATCCGGCGCCCCGTCCGCACCCACGCCGAGATGTTGACCTCGTCGGACGACTCGATCACGTGGCGACCGAGGTAGGCCGAGACCCTGGCCAAGGACGGACGACGCTGGGCGATGCCTGTGACGACCAACCACAGCCCGGCGACGCCGACCAATGTTGCCGCGATGAGCCTGCCGACGGTGTTCAACGTGCGACCGCCTGCGGCGGTGTGCGGATGAACACCTCGGCGCGACGCGCCGAAACAACCTGCCCGATGATTCGCTCGCTGCGCTCACTCATCGTGGCTGGGCCTGCAGGGTCAGGAAGCGGCTCGGACGCGGGTACTGCGACAGCCGGCCGACACGGACCAGCAACGCCGCGTAGCCACACAGGATCGCACCGAGGAACACCTGGCCGGAGGCAGTGTCGTAGGCGTCGAGGTAGCTGTCCCTGGCGAAGATGAACATTCCGGCCAGCAACGCGCACATCACGATCGACACGAGCTGCACCTCGCGGCGCATCGGGGCGCGTTCGGCCTCGACGATCCTGCGGCGATCGGCCTGGTGTCGCGCCTGCTCGGCGAGCGCCGACAGCACCTGATCGGTCTGCGCCCCACGCGAGACCGCGATCAGCAACCCGACCGCGACGAGGTCGGCGAGCGGATCGTCGAGCTCGTCGGCGAACCGCCGGAAAACCACCTCAGCGGGCTGCCCGGCCGACAGTCGCGCGTACAGCGCACGCACCTGGGCGCGCAGCACCATCGGGCACGTACCGGTGGTCGCGCCGATCGCGCCGATCGGCTGGCCGGCCGCCTGCAGGACGTCGCGCACGTTCTCCACCCACGATGCCAGTGCCTCCACCCGCTCCGCGCCCACATCGTCGCCGCGGACCCACGAGCGCCGGCGGACGACGGCCCAGCCGACCAGCACCCCGACCACCGCTGCCGCCAGCAGCCATCCCGATACGGCGAGCACACCGAGCCCGCTCAGCAGGCCGGCGAGCGCAGGTGTCGCCGAGACCCTGCGCCGCGGCCCCCCGCTGGTCGGGGTGACGTGCAGGCCCGACCACGCCAACGCGCAGCCGGCCACGAACGCTGCCGCAGCGAGGGCGATGAACAGCTCATCGCGGCTCATCCGACGACCGGCCGTGTATGGCTGAGCAACTCGGCGCTGCGCGCCGAAGCAACCCGCCTGATGAATCGCTCGCTGCACTCACTCATCGCAGCACCAGATCGTCGTTCGGTACGAACAGACCGTCGGGGATGCCGGACAGCCGCAATCGCCGGACATGGCGCTGCTCCAGTGGTGCGCGCTGGACCAGTCGGCCGGTCTCGTCGGTACCCCAGACCTCAGTGGAGCGCACCCCGCCATCGGGACCGCGACCGCCGATCTCGAGGATCGAGGTGACTTGGCGGCGTGGCGCGACGCGCCCGCGGTTGCGCACGAGGTCGATGTGGACGACGAAGTCGATGGTCTCGGAGATCAACGACCAGACCGCGTACTCCGGCAGCTTCGTGTTGCTCTTGGCGACGTAGAAGGCCAGACGCGACAGCACAGAATCGACGGTGTTGGCGTGGATGGTCGCCATCGAGCCGCGCTTGCACATGCTCGCGACGTCGAGCATCTCCAGCGCCTCATCCTCGACGAGCTCGCCGACCACGACCCTGTCCGGGTTGAGCCGCCTCGTCAGCTCGACCAGCTCCCGTGCCGCGACGGCGCCGTGTCCGTCCGTGTTGGCCTGGCGGGTGAACAGTGCCGGCGCGTCGGGGTGCCGGGGATCGTCCTCGAGGCGCAGTTCGAGGAGACCCTTCTCGATCGTCACGATCCGCTCCGACGGCGGGACCGCGCCGAGCAGCTCCTTGAGCAGCGTCGTCTTGCCCGCACCCGGCCCCCCGGAGACGAGGATGGTCATCCCAGCTTCGACAAGCGCTTCCAGTTGCGGCACCAGCCAGTCGGGGAACAGGCCGCGCTCGGCGAGCCCGGCGAGGCCGACGCGGTTGACCGTGAAACGGCGGATCGCGATCCTCGGCTGCGTCGACACGCCATTGCGCCCGGCGCCGCCGAGGACCATGACAACGCGAGAGCCGTCGGGCGCTTGCAGCGTGACCATCGGCGACTGCTCGTCGAGGCGCGCCTCCGACACGCCCATCGAGAGGGTCAGCCTGCTCTGGTACGCGGCGAGCTCGTCGGGCGAGTCCCACAGCTGACCGAGGTTGACCTTGCGTCCGTCCTCGTACGACACCCACGTCACCAGGTGGGAGTTGACGTCGATCTCCTCGACGGTCT
The DNA here is from genome assembly GCA_038213195.1 of Acidimicrobiales bacterium. Lineage (GTDB taxonomy): Bacteria > Actinomycetota > Acidimicrobiia > Acidimicrobiales > Ilumatobacteraceae > JAODBQ01. The sequence continues at coordinate 6,071 of JBBQTN010000212.1, forward strand.
CGTCGGTCATGTACTGCTCGAGCGGCCCGGTGCCGATCGTCTCGGCATAGGCGAGGCGACGCAGCTCGCGATCGGTGTCATCGTCGAGCAGCCCGTCACCGCGGTGCAGCCGCGCCTGGTTGATGCTCGACACCTCCTCGGCCATCCACCTGCCCATCAGCAGCTCGAGGCGGGTGCGGTCCTCGCGCAGGCCGACGCGTCTCCCGGCCACTGCGGTCGACCCGCTCTCCGCCTGGATCGCGTCGACCAGCCGCGCCGACAACCGGCCGGTGAGATCGAGGACCAACCGCCGGTCAACCATCGGACTGCTCCGCCGCTCGTGCCGTCGACGGCTGTGACTTCGAAGGCAGCGGATCGTCCACCGCCAGCTCGTGGCGGGTCTCGCGCAGGCGCGTCGACAACACCTGGGCCAGTGTCCCAAGCGATCTGACCAGCGCCGAGCGGCGCAGTCGCCGCGCCGAGCCGGCCCGCCCGGCGAGCACCGCTGCGGCCCACGCGTCGACCGCCACGGGCACGACGAGGTCCGCACCGACGAACGCGGCGACCTCGTCGCAGCGGTACGGCTGCTCGCCGATCAAGCCGACGACGAACGGGATCGAACGCAGCGTGAGCACGTCGCACAGGTCGGCGACGCGCTCCAGTCCCACTGCGGCGGCGCTCGCCGATCCTGCGTGCTGGAGGTGCATCACCGCGACGACGCCGGCGGAGGCGACCAGCGGTGTCAGCCGTCCGCGCACCCGACCGCCGTCGGCGAGCACCACAGGTTCGTCGAGTGCGGCAAGGACGGGCAGCACCGAGGCGACGGCCGCCGCGACCGCTGCCTCTGCCTCTACTGCGCGGGTCGGGGCGACCAGCACCTCGACACCGGTCGCGCTGATCTGGAACGTCGACTCGATGTCCGGCCAGGAGCCGGCCCCGGACGAGGCGACCAACTCGGACAGGTTGGGCGAGCGCGGCACGTCCAGCCAGGCGGACAAACACCCGCCGCTCGGGTCGAGCTCTGCGAGCACGGCCCGCTCGCCCCGCGGCCAGGTCGCGGCGAGTCCGACCGCACAGGTCGAGGCCCGATCACCGACGACGGCGACAACACTCATCGTGCGACCGCCTTCGGCGGTGTGCGGATGAGCAATTCGACGCTGCGCGCCGAACCGACCTGCCTGATGATTCGCTCGCTGCGCGCGCTCACCCGCCGACCGCCGTCGTAGCGGCCGGTGCAGCACGGTTGGCAGCGACGACGGCGGGCGCGACTTCGTCGGCCGCGTCGACACCGGGATCGAGCAACACGACTCGGACCGACGCCGCCTGGGCGACGGTCACGGCGTCGGCGGCGGCCACCTCGATCGACAACGACAGCTTGCCGGTGACGGAGTCCGGCACCTCGGGGAGCCCGATGATCCGGCCGTCCACCGGCGCCATCGGGACCGCGCCGCCCGCCGCCGACGTCGCGACGGGGAAGACGAGCCGCACGCGCGAGCGCTCGCGCAGACCGGCCGGCAGCTCGCCGGTTGGGATGGTGATCGCCACGACGGCGGATCCGGCTCCGACGAGGGGAACGACCTGCAGCATCGGGCTCGCCAGCAGCGACCCGGAGATCATCCGCACCCTCGCGTAGCTGCCGACGACGAGGTCGAGGTCCTTGGCGTGGACGACCGCCAGCGTCGGGTCGGCCGAGACCTCGATCGTGCGCATGTCCGCGCCGACGAGCCGCTGCCCCGCCGGCACATCGCGCACGAGCTGCAGCACCGGCACGCGCTTGTCGGCGGTGGAGAAGATCAGCAGCATCACCCCGACCGCGCCGATCGCGAGCAACGTGCCGACGGCGATCCGCACGCGCGAACGCGATGACGGTCGAAAGCCCGGCGCCCTGCTCGGGATCGCAGTTGGAGTCGCCGTCGCGGCTCGACGGCTCGTCGCGACCGCCATGTTCAGCCCACTCCACATCGGCGCGCGCAGCGTTGACCCATCCGCCGCCAGCCCGCTGGTCGCGATGCGTGGGCGCCGTTGCCCCGATACGGGGTTCGCACATCTCGCGACATGCAACCCCCTCCGGGTGTCGTCGGAGGGCAGAAGCTAGACCATCCCCGGCGAGGCGAAATCGCCGACGTCTGCCTCTCCGGCCGCTTCTCACGCTCTGTCCGCATCGTCGACACTGACGGCAGTGAGATCGCCCGATCGGCAACGCAACTGGTCCCAATCGAGGAGATCGACGTCAAAACTCACCCGTTCGGGAAGGTGCGAACGGTCCGACAGCGTGTCCCAACGGAGCTCAGCCCGTCAGACCTTCGCGGGCGCGCAGGTCACCGTCCGCGGTCGATCGTCAGCGCACGAGGTACACGATCGCCACGACGAACGCGAAGACGATCACGCCGGCGCGCAGCTTCTGCGGCGGCAGCGAGCCGGCCACCCGCCCCCCGATCTGGCCGCCGATCAGGCTGCACGGTGCCATCACCGCGACGAGCGACCACTCGACCCTGCCGGAGAAGGCGAGGAAGCCCGCCGCGAAGACGTTGATCACAACGCTCAGCAGCTGCTTGACGGCGTTGAGTCGGGTGAACGGCAGCTCCGAGAACAGCCCCAGCACCGCCATCAGCATGATCCCGAGACCGGCCCCGAAGTAACCGCCGTACACGGCCGCCAGCGCGACTGCGCCGACCTCGAGCACGTTGTGCGACCCGTGACCACCGGTGCGCGCCAGCAGCCATGCACGGATCTTGTTCTGCGTCGCCAGCAGGATCGCCGCAGCGAAGATCAGGAACGGCACGATCGCGCGGAACACCGCTTCGCTGGTGACGATCAGCAGGATGCTGCCCCCCGGCCCGCCGAGCGCCGCTGCGACCAGTTGCGGGCGGAGCTGCTGCTGCAGCCCGGCCAGGTCCTTGCGCTGCGCAGCGGTGCCGCCGATGTAGCCGGGGCACAGCGACACGGTGTTGGTGGCGTTGGCGCGGACCGTCGGGACGCCGACCGCAGTCATCACCGGGAAGCTGATCAGCGTCCCACCGCCGGCAACGGCGTTGACGATCCCGGCCGCGACCGCTGCGCCGCCACAGGCGACGTGGGCGAGTGCGGAGATGTCGGTCACGCGTGGCGCGCCGCGCGTGTGCGCCGGCCGCCGAGTCCGGCCCGGTCGATCGCCGGCCCGAACGACACGCGCGCCACGACGAGCGTGTTCAGCGAGCCGTCACCGTCGCCGCAGCGGCGGCAGCCCGACGACGCAGCGGCGGTAGGGTCGGCGGCGGTTGGCGGC
>JBBQTN010000213.1:0-9303 GCA_038213195.1 Acidimicrobiales bacterium
CCGGCGGAGCGCCTCACGGATGACCTCGCTCGTGGTGGTGTCGTCCGCCTTGGCACGAGCTTCGACGGCGGCGCGTAGCTCCGGGTCAAGACGTACGGGGACCACTTCGGCGGGGCCAGAGCCCATGGGCGGTCGGCCGCCGCGGGGTCGCAGCGTGCTGATGGCGTAGCCGGCTTCGGCGTCGTCGGCCATTCGCTCGATATCGGCATCGGTGATCGGCTTGCCGCGCGACGTACCTACGGTCGTGGTGGCGAGCAGTGTGCGAGGACGGTCGATCATGGGCGAGGCCGGGATGTTGACTCGGTGCGTGCTGGGCGGGAGTGTCGCGTTTCGCCGGCTGGGTCGGCGCTCGGAAGTACGAGCTACGGTTCGCACGGCGGCTCGTCCGTGGCTGGTCCGGCGAGGACGCCGCCGACGCGACGCTGAGACGCAGGGAGGGAGTTGCGATGCGCATCGAACAGATCGCCATCCCCGCGGTTCGGCTCTTGGCCAATCGGCCCCGGCTCGCGCACGCGCTGTTCCGGCTAACGCACGATGAGAGTCCGTTCGACCCGGACTACTATATCGATCCGTATCGATCGCTCGAGGCGGTCCGCCGCAAGTACGGCAACGTCTACTACCGCAGGGTTTTTCGCCAGTGGTTCGTCGTCGGGTATGACGAGGCGCTCGAACTGCTCCGTTCGCCAGCGTTGTCGGTCGGCTCGGCGTTGAACGTCTTGATGGACATCCGGCCCTATTCCCAACTGTCCGACGAGGCGAAGTCCAGTTTCGTACGATGGTTGTTGTTCGTCGACCCGCCTGACCACACCCGCCTACGGAGCCTGGTGCAGCGCGCCTTCACGCCGAACACGATCAAGGCGTTCGAGCCACGTCTACGGGCGATTGCCGATGAGCTCCTCGGCAAGATCGAGAGTGAGCACGCTCCCGACGTAGTCCACGGGTTCACCTCACCATTCCCGATCTATGCGATCGGCGAGCTCCTCGGTCTGCCAGCCGAACGATGGTCGTGGCTCAAGTCCGTGTCCGACGACATCGCCGGTCTTGTCGATCCACTCCACGGCTTCGACGCCAAGGTCGTCAACACTCGCGTCGCCGAACTGAACATCTACTTCACCGAGGTGATGGAGCAGCGACGCGTCGCGCCTCGCGACGATTTGATCTCGGTCCTTGTCGGCGCGGCCGATGACGGTGAGAAGCTGAACAACGACGAGTTGCTCGCCATGCTCGGATTCTTGCTGTTTGCCGGCCACGAGACGACCACAGCCCTGATCGGCAACAGCCTGGTCGCCCTCGCCCAACATCCCGACCAGCGGGCACTCCTGCGCGACCGTTCGGACCTGATCGACAATGCGGTGGAGGAACTGATCCGCTTCGACACCTCGGTGCAAGCAACCCCACGGGCCACGACGGCTGCGATCCGAGTGGGCGACACGACGATCCCCGCCGGCCAACAAGTGGCCATCCTTTGGGGCCTCGTCAACCGGGACCTACGACGCTGGCCCGACGCCGACAAGCTCCGGCTCGATCGCCCCGACCCAAAGCCGCTGTCGTTCGGCCATGGCATTCACCACTGCCTCGGCGCTGCACTCGCCCGCCTCGAGCTCCGGGTCGCAATCCCCGCCTTCCTGGAAGCGTTCGGCGACTACCAGCTCGATCCGGCAACGACTGAGTGGAAGCGATCGCTGTCGGTCCGTGGCCCGACCGTGCTGCCGGTCACCCGAACCGAGGTCGAGACATCTCGCTGGTAGCAGGCGTCGGCATCCGCCCTTTTGCCGCCCTCTGCCTCGATCGATGGCCGGTGACCTGGGCTTGCGCGATCGCGAACCTGCTGCTGGGGGGAGTGGCACCCCCGGATTCCCCCGTCCATCCCGGTCGCAGTTCCCCTGTCAGAGGCCTGCTCGCACCGCGCGGGGAACCCGCCGCCCTCATCACTCGCCGCAAAAGGCCTGAACAGAGGGTATTTTCGGACAAATTGGAGCCGGACCGCCAGCAAAGCATTGGGCGGCTGCGCGCCGTGCCGGCGTGAGGCCGCGCTGCCGTCCTGTCTGCTGTTGAATGGTAGGGGACGTGACCGGACCCGGCTGTCGGACGCAACGAATCGGCATCCGAGGGCGAGTCAGCGTTCCGGCCTCCTCGGCTTTTCGGGATGGCTGGAGTCGGTCCGCTCTCGGAGAAGGGCTTCTTGCGCAACGGTTGCTACGTGCCTGCCCTCGTCGTCGAAGACGCGTCCGATGGTGAGCCCCCGCACGCCGGTGAAGCTCTCGGTGTTGACGTCGATGAGGAGCCAGCGGTCCGTGCGTACGGGTCGGTGGAACCACACGGCGTGGTCGAGGCTGGCGCCCATGAACACGTCGTCGTTCCACTCGTTGCTCGCGACCTTGGGGTGCGAGGCGCGAACGGCGCTGACCGTGCCCGTGTCTGTGGCGAAGGCAAGGGCGCACGCCTGACGCACCGGATCCTCGCCGACGCTGTCATCGGCGCGAACCCAGGTCAGTGCTCGTCCCGCTCCAGGAGTTGTGGGCACCTCGCGCAGTTCCAGCATCCAGCCCCAGCCTCGCTCGGGAAGCTCGTCAGGTCCGGGCACGCCGGATGGTGCTCGTACCGTCTCGATGTTCGGTCCCGGCTCGTCGAGGTGGAAGGACGCCTCGAGGGTGAGGATGGCCCCGTAAGACTGGCGAGCGACGACTCGTCGTGTCATGAACGAGCGTCCGTTGCGCACGCGGTCGACCTCGTAGCGGACCGGCTCGTCGAGACGGCCACCGAGGATGAAGTAGGCGTGCAGAGAGTGGACCGAGCGCTCCGTCGGCGTCGTCGCTGCAGCTGCCCACAGTGCCTGGGCGATGACTTGGCCGCCGAAGATCCGTCCCCAGTCGTATGGTGGGCTGAGACCGACGAACGTGTCGGCGCCGTGCGGTTCGAGCGCGAGGAGCGCCGCGAAGTCGCGGGGCGTGGCACTCGTCGAGTCCGAGCCGTTCATCGGGGCAGTGTCCCACGGGGGCCCACCAGGTGGCGAAACCCCCTGGGCTTCCAGTGTCGACACAGACACGAACGCGACAGCAGCAACCCGATGTTGAGAAGACGGCACCCCAACGCGACGCACCCCATCACGCCACGGACAACGTCTCCGGTCATCACAGTTAGCGGACGCGCACAAGTTCGCTGGGCGACGGTGGCCACCCCGGCGATACCGGGCGCACCGCGATGCAATTGCCTGGCGCGATGTTCGGACATGGCGCCCGGTGACGGGCCTGGGCGATCGCGGACGGGTACGACGGCCGACATCTCCGTGGTACCCGGCCAGCACGAGGGGCAGGCGTCGTTCCCATACCTGGGCCGGCGGGTCGTCAAGGTGTGGCGTGCGGTCACGGTCGGCGACGGTGGCGTCCACCTCCGCGACGAGACCACTCTGTTCTTCAGGGGCGCCGGACGGCTCGATCCTGTCTGAACGGGACGCCGGCGAACAGAGGTCAGGTCACGACCAGGTCGTCACCGAAGTACGGGCAGACGCCGTCGTCGCCGGCACTGGGCCGATCGGCCGGGTTGTGGGGACGGCGCAACCACGCCCACATCTGGCGGATGTCGAACGGCGAGTTGGCGGACGACCGGCCGTGTTCGTTCTTGTAGTAGTTGTCGGCGCGCGGGTCGGTGTAGATCTTCAGTGCCTCGTGGCGATCGAGCTCGTCGTTGTACCGCCAGTACCCGTCCACGGTCACGTCGACCGCCTGCTTGCCCTCGATGATGAGGTGCTCGATGCACTGGAGCGCGAACCGGATCACCATCTCCTCGAAGTCGAAGGTCCCCAGACCCCCGGTGGCATTCGTGTTTGGGCCGTAGATCATGAACAGGTTCGGGAAGCCCGGCAGCATCGTGCCGAGGTAGGCACGCGCGCCGTCCTCATCCCAGAGCTGCTCGATCAGCTGGCCGTCGCGTCCACGGACCTCCATCGGCCACAGGAAGTCGTTGGCTTTGAAGCCGGTGGCCAAGACGATGACGTCGACGGGGCACTCGCCACCGCCCTCCAGCTCGATGGCGTCCTGCTTGATGCGCCGGATCCCGTCCGTCACCAGGTCGCAGTCGTCTCGCAGCAGAGCGTCGTACACGCTGTACTCGGAGTCGACGAGCACGGGCCGGGACGAGAACGGTGGCGCGACCGGGAGCATCGCCTCCATCAGCTCCGGGTGATCGGCGAACTTTCGTTGCATGAACTCGAGCCGCGCATCACGAGCTCGCTTGTTCGCCGCGCTCCTCGCGTGCGGGTCCTTGAACGCCGGATCGGCGTTGAACGCGGCGCCCAGCTTCTCCGGGCCCGACAGCCAACACGCCCGGAAACGGGCGAAGTTGTTGAAGTACGGCAGGTTCCGATCCAGCCAGTTCACCTGCGGCGGGTACGGCGACCGGTAGCCGGGGACGTCGAAGCACCAGTTGGGGGTGCGCTGGAAGAGGTAGGTGTGGCCGGCCATCTTGGCCAGCTCCGGGATCATCTGGTAGCTGGTGCACCCGCTGCCGATCACGGCGACGCGCTTGTCGCTGAGGTCCAGATCGCTCGGCCATCGCGCGGTGTGGAACACCGGGCCCTCGAACTCAGCCAACCCCTCGATGTTCGGCAGGTTCGGCCGAGCCAGGAACCCGACGCCGCTGATCACCGCGTTGGCCTGCCAGGTCCGCGGCCCGTTCGGTCCCACGGCCGTGATGTCCCAGACCTTGGCGTCCTCGTCCCAGATCACCGACTTGACCTCGGTCTCGAACTCGATGTGGTCGCGCACGCCGAACTCGTCCGCGATCCAGTTGAAGTACTTCTCGTTGTCGACCTGTGCGCAGAACGGGTTCGGGTACTCGAAGCCGGCGCCGAAGGTGTGCGTGTAAGCACGACTCGGCGTGTCGACGCGAGCGCCCGGGTAGCGGTTCTCGAACCACGTGCCGCCGACTCCGCTGTTCTTCTCGACCACGACGTACGGCACACCGGCCCGCTCGAGGTAGACGGCCGCACCCAGCCCACCGCCGCCGGCACCGATCACCACCACTGAGAACTCCTGCAGCCGCTCCGGCTGCGGCTCCTCGCGCCAGGCCAGCGCTCGCGCCCACGGATCCAGCGCCACCTGCTCCACCCACAGCTCGGCGTCGGCAGCCGGGATCTCTTCGCCGCAGGCGAGGCTCAAGCTCGTCGGCAGCCGATCGAGGGAGCCGACAGCGACGTCGCCGGCGCCGCCGTCCCGAAGCGACTTCAGGAGGTCCGCCGCCTTGGACTGGAGCAGCTCGGCGTCCGAAGCGTGCGCCAGCACCATCGCCTCGGCGAGGCCGAGCATCCTGCTCCGCACCTCGGTGGCGGCGACGCTGGCATCGCCGGTGAGCTGATAGAGCAACCCGCGCAGGATCATCGGATCGGCGAACCGCACCGCATCCTCAATCGTCTCATCGGTCGCATCGAGCAGTTCCACTCGTTCGGTCATTCGGTTCCCCCCGTCGGTGACAACGCCCCGTCAGTCTACGAACCAACCCTCCCCGCTCTCGGGCCGGACCAGCGCGCCGAGCCGGCGGTCGGAGGCGCGTCGGTAGTAGTGGCGCATTGCGTTGTCGGATGCCGAACGACCGAGGCGAGCGAGCCGTCCGATCGACGGGTTGAAAGCGCCGATCTGGCTAGACGTTGCAGGTGATCGTGACGTACAGGGGCTGGCTGGGATCTGCGTTGAGGATCTGGTTGAGTTGGATGGAGCCCGTGTTCAAGATCACGTTGATGTTGTTCGACTGGACGTTGCCCGTGAAGTTGACGCTGCAGGCAGTGTGATCGGGAACGTCGAGGAGGGTGATGGAGCAGTTGAAGAAGTCGCACCGCAGCGGTGCGGTCACGTCGGGGCTGTGGGACGGGAACACCGACTCGAGACCGCAGCATCCGGAGAACGCAGGCCGCGACAAGGTTGCGACGATCGGCGCGCTGCGACAAACCCACGCTGCACCGTTGTAGCCGACTGATTGCCCGGCGGTGCACTGCAAGCCGGCCAGCGTGTCCTGGTCGGTCGAGCACGCCCAGGCGGTGCCGTCGTACCGGATCACTTGGTCGGTGGTGCAGTGCAATGAGGCCAACACGGAGTCACCAGCGGCTCCAGGGGAACCGGCGGGTCCCTGACTTCCGACGTCACCATCGGCTCCAGGGGGCCCGGCGGGTCCCTGACTTCCGACGCCTGTGTTGTGGGCGGCGAGGAGGGCGTCGACCTGGCTCTTGGTGTAGAAATCGGCAAGCGGTGCGCTGGTGTAGTAGCCCACGACGTCGGCGACGATGTCGACGGTGCCATGCAGGTTGTAGAAGGTGATCTCCCCGGACGCGGACACGTTGACCGTCACGGCGTTGGCGATTGCGTCGGTGATCGCTGTCCAGTTCATGGTCGATGTCGCAGGCCGTGGTTGGCCGGCGCTGTAGACCGTGAGGAACGAATCAGCGGTCATGTCGGTGACAGTGGTGTTCATCACGATCGTCGAGGCATCGGCCGGAAGATTACAGTTCCCGTTCGGACCGATCACCGAGATCGTGAGGGTGGAGTTGGTACCGAGCGGGGTGGCGCGAGACCCCACCGTCTGCGGGGCAGGCCGGGTGTCGGTCAGCCGGCACGGAGCAACGGCGACGAACACCGCTGCCGCAGCGACCGGCTGTGCGCCAGCGTCGGCCTGCACCAGTCCCCCGGCGCCGAAGATCACCAGCATCGTCGCGGCGACGAACGCCAGCCTCGAGCGACTCGGCCTCGGCTTCGCGGCGATCGTGGTCGGGTCCTCGGGAACGTCCGCCATCGAGATCTCCTCCGGGTGTCGCAGACCGAACGGTCGGCCTGCTCGCCGCGGCGACAGTCGGCTACGGCACTGGATGTCTTCGGCGTGTTGACACCTGACATTGAGCAGAAACAGCGTCCCGAGCGCGGCCCGAGTCGACCCCGGGCCCGACGCCCGCGTCACACGATGGTCTTCGCCACGGGCCCAACGTTCCAGCCCCGCCACTGCGCGCCGAGCTGTTGTCTCCGCTCGAACTCGAGTCATGGCGCCGACGCGGCCACATCCAAGCCTGGGCCGCTGCTCGTGGCCGCCTTGATCGGACCATCTCACCGGTCCGCCGTGATCCAAGCCCGTCACCTGGGCGAAAATGGGGGGACTGACGGCGAAGGTTCCCCCGCCCGACGGTGAGGGGTGTTCATCGATCCCTCCTTGTGCGAAGCGACGGCTGGCGCTCCTGACGACCACGTCGAGAGCGACCGTTGGCCATCTGGGACTTGAGTTCCGAGTGCTCGGTCTATTGCAGGAGGTTGCGGCGCTGGCCGGACCTGCGAGCAGGATGATCTCGGCGCCATGCCGGACACGCCGAAATCATTCGCGAACTCATCGCTATCACGACGGGTCGTTGAGCAACGCCGCCATCAATACATGGGGCGTCACCTCTTCTCGAAGTCCGCGGTCGACATGCGACACCGTCGCTCGTCGCTGACCTGCGCGGCCGTGTTGTCCGGGCGTGCGGGGCAGGCCACGAACATTACCCCGCGCTGGGTGCCGGGTTTGATCGCTGTCGCCAACCGCTCCCCATGGTCGGCGCCAGCCCGCGCCGTTCGTCGAACATGAAGCGTCACGCCGGCTCTCGCATCAACTCTTCCCGCGCAAGACGCTAGACATCGCCCTCAAACTCGTCCACTCTGGTGATTCGATCGTCGTGCACCTCGCAGAAGTGGATGAGCGGACCCCGGTACGTCTGACCGTTGCTCTTGAGGGTGAACTCCTGGTCGACCATGGCCACGGCGTAATCGCCCTCCGCCACGAGTGTCTTCAACTCGAAGTGCGCGATATCCATCACATCGCCCATACCTTCGACCATTGCCCGGAACCGAGCGATTCCCGTGTTCTCGCCGTAGAACGGCGTGATTGGCGTGTGGTTGACCCATACGAAGTCATCGGCGAATGCCGCGAAGAGCGCCTCGAGGTTGCCGCTCCCGAACGCCTCGTAGGTTCCACGCACGACGGCGCGGCTGGCTTCAGTACCCATGATTCCGCTCCTTCTGGTCGTCGAGCCCCGAACTTCTCCCCTGGGCGCTCGCCGGTGGAGTGTCGCAAGGCGCGCTCACGGCGCGCTCACGCGGCCCGGCCCAGTCCTCGAAGCGGAGGACAACGCTCGCCGACGTCGGCACCGTCCTTCGCGTCCTTGGTCCCCTCGAGGCGATCGTCAACGGCGTGACGTGATCCCCTCGAGCATCCAAGGAACGGGCCGTGCTCGCGTTGTCGGGCTGCGCCGGCCACGTGCCGTCATCCGACGGCCTGATCGAGGAGCTCTCCCGGCTGAGTCCGGATCGAACCCGCCGCGCGCCCTGCAGGTCCGCATGGCCGAAGCAGGGCCACGCGCCGGCGACTACCCCGATACGGCGACCGACCACCCGCCCGGCCGCCCATCCGCGCGGAGCTCCCGGTACCCCACTTCTTCCGGGGCCAAGTACCCATCCGACACGTTCCTGCTGCGCCCCGCTACCCGCTTCTTCCGGGGGGAGTAGCTAACGTCGACGCGTGGGGGTGAACCTGTCGCTTCTCGGCCCTCTGCGGGTTACGTCTGACGGTGTGGACGTGACACCATCGTCGACGAAATCTCGTGCACTCTTGGCGACACTCGCAGTGCGCCGCGGTCAGACCGTCACCTCCGACAGTCTCGTCGATGAGCTGTGGCCCAGTCTGCCGCCCGATAAGGGCAAACGTGTGTTGCAGGTTCGGCTGGCCGAGATTCGCAAGCACTTTGCCGATGCGGGGCCACCGTTCGAGCTCGCGATTGCTTCGACCTCTGCCGGCTATCGCCTGGATCTGCCACCCGAGGCGCTGGACACTGAGAGATTCGTGCAACTCGTGCACGACGGGGAGGCGCACTCGGGTCGCGGCGACATGCTGCGCACCTCCACGGTGCTGCGCGAGGCACTCGGACTGTGGCGCGGTGCCGCTCTGGCTGGTCTTCAAGTGAGCCAGTTCTTGGAGATGGCCGCGGCGGGGCTGGAGGAATTACGCCTTGTTGCGGTCGAGCAACGGACCGCCGCGGAGCTCGCGGATGGATGTCACGCCCGGCTCGTCGGCGAATTGGAATCGTTGGTCCGGGCTCATCCGCTACGTGAGCGTCTCTGGGAGCAACTGGTGTTGGCCCTCTACCGATCCAGCCGCCAAACGGAGGCACTGCGGGCCTGCGCAACCATCCGTCGTCTGCTCGCCGACGACATCGGGGTGTCGCCGGGCCCGGGTCTCGGCACCCTCGAGGCTGCCGTGCTGGCACACGATCCGATCCTGGACTTGCCACCGCCATCGAAG
>JBBQTN010000214.1:0-9245 GCA_038213195.1 Acidimicrobiales bacterium
TTGACGTGCGTCATGATCGATCCGGACGACTTCGGCCGGACGTCGGACGAGCTGCGTTGCGAGCTAGCGAGAGTGGGGATCGAGACGCGCCGTGCCTGGAAGCCGATGCACCTCCAGCCACTGTACGGAAATCACCCGGTCCGTGGCGGTCGGGTGTCAAGCGACATCTTCGAGCGAGGGCTGTGTCTACCGAGCGGCTCCAACCTGACGGAATCCGAGCTCGAGCGAATCGTTGTTGCGATCCAGCAGCCCGCACGTCGAACAACTGGAACCGCAGCGCTGATCGGATGAACGAACGCGGAAAGCGACTGTTCGATCTCGTGCTCAGGTCCCTGGCGGTGGTCGTGCTGTCCCCGATCATGGCGATCGTCGCCATCGTCGTTCGCGTCGCAGAGGGTGAGCCGATCCTGTTCAAGCAGGTGAGAACTGGACTCGGCGGATCGCCCTTCGTCATCTACAAGTTTCGGAGCATGTCGAACCTGGTGGATGAGTCAGGGCGTCCGCGCGCCGATGGGGACCGCCTCTCTGCTGTCGGACGAGTGCTGCGGAGCACCAGTCTCGACGAGCTACCAACCCTGGTAAATGTACTCGGAGGCGAGATGAGCCTCGTCGGACCGCGGCCGCTGTTGCCTGAATACCTCGACCTCTACACGGCCGAACAGCGGAGGCGGCATGAGGTACGCCCAGGCATCACCGGCCTGGCGCAGGTCCAGGGTCGTAATTCGTTGGAATGGACAGAGAAGTTCGAGTTGGACGTTTACTACGTCCAGCATCAGACCCTGGCGTGCGACCTGAACATACTGTTGCGCACGTTGCTGTGCGTCGGTCGCCGCGAAGGGATCTCGAGGTGTCTTGAGGGTCAAAGACGGCAACTTTCGACACGTCACCCCTGTTCGGGCCACTCCCGAGACGACTCGATTGTGGCGTGTCATCGGGTTTCGTCCCATGGCGTCCCACGCCTGGGAAGCAGCGGCTCGACTCCCCGATTTGCCTAGGCACGAGTCTTGCGCGCCTTCTCAGCTCACACCTCAGGGTCTCCTGACCGACTCGCGACAGTCTTCGCCCACCGCTCGGCGCTGTCGTGTGTGCCCGCGTTGCACGACCGCAGAGCGTGGTGCGACGTAGCTTCCATCGACCAAGGGACGCTCGGCTCAAGCGCGTCCTCACCGTGTCGAAGCGCGAGGTCGTGGCACGTCGCCTACTATCCATTTGTGCGTGACAGTCGTGGGCCGCCCGTAAGCGGGCCAGCCCCCGCGTTCGTCAAGACGATCGCTCGCGCTGTACTACGCGTGGCCCCACGTCCACTTCTGCGGTCTTTCCGTCGGAGGTTGCGGAACGCTGGCCCGCCTGCGCTTGGCACGGTGAAGCTGGGCAATTTGGCGGGCACGGTTCCGGTGAGCGCGAACTTCGGGTGGGATAGGGGTGTGCCGATTGACCGCTACTACATCGAGAAGTTTCTCGAACTCCATTCCTCCGACATTCGCGGTCGGGTGTTGGAGATCGGCGACGCGTCCTACTCAGAGAGGTTCGGTGGGAAAGGAGTCCAACGACAAGACATCCTTCATGTCCACGCAGGCAACCCCTTGGCCACGATCGTCGGTGATATTAGCACACCGGGAGTACTGCCTCGGTCGACGTATGACGGCATCATTCTCACCCAAACACTTCACTTGATCTATCACTTTCACGATGCAGTTCGAGAGCTGTTCGAATCGCTCGCACCCGGTGGCGTGCTCCTCCTCACTGTCCCTGGGATCAGCCAGATTGACCGGGGTGAGTGGGGGCAGGACTGGTTCTGGGCGATGACGCCGGCGGCGGTCAGACGAATTCTCGGCGACCGATTTGGGCCCAAACACGTTCAGGTCGAAAGTCACGGAAATGTGTTCGCAGCGACCACATTCATCCAAGGGCTCGCGCTATCTGAGGTCCCCACCAAGAAACTGGATGTTCGAGACGAGGCATACCCCGTGATCGTCGCTGCCCGAGCGGTACGTGCTTGAGACCTCCAGCTCAGCCTCGCTTGGCGAAGGCCCCAACGGAGCGAGAGCCTGACCCTCTTGGTGTAGTCGGTGTTTTGATTCTGGGCCGAGTTTTGACGCTGTTGTGCGGAGTCGGGGTCCGTGACGTAGTACCCATTCGCCTCTCTCGTAGCGTTCTCCCGACCACACCCTGTGATCATCGGGGCCTTGTTAGAGGGGTGGCGCTCATCCCGTGATACACTGCTAGCTTGAAAGTCTGCCGAGTGCGCAGTCGCGAAATCGCGAGTCCTGTTCAGCCCCGAACTATGCGAAAAACTGCATCGGCGTCGCTGCAGCGTACATCGCTACGAAGCGAACGTGGAGGGCCCTGCGTTGTTCGACGTCGGCGCCGACCACTTTGGGGCGGCGGACGCAGCACATCGCTTCATCCCGCGCCGGAACACTGTGGTGTTCAGTGCAGGAACCATGCATGGAGCGTTTTTGGTGTAACCGGTCGACGTAGTGATGCGTCGCGGATTCAGCGAGGGAGATCGACGGCTGGACGTGTTGACCGAACGCCTCTCCCAAGACCCCGACAAATCGTCGACGCACCATTAGCTGATGCTGGTCCACTCGAATGAGGTCACTGACACCAGGAACTACGGCATTCCGGTGCGCTAGCGGTGGACGAACCCAGTCGGATAACGCGATCCGTATGGTTGAAATCCAATGACCCGGGCCGTCGCCCGGACGCTCGGCCCTTCCTCTCACCAACTGTTGAGGAACGGCACCGTGTGGCTACGGCGAACACCACGATGGACCGCAGCCACGAGACTCGTGCGCAAGCTGGACCGGGCGGCGCGAGCTATGGGCGTTTCACCGGTGCGTCCAGCGGTGCTGATGTATCACCGTGTGGCGGAGGAGCACGTCGACCCGTGGGGTCTGGCAGTCTCACCTGGTCGTTTCGACGAGCAGCTAGTGTGGCTGACGAAGCACCGGATCGTGCTACCGCTGCCGGACTTCGCTCGGTTGCATCGAGCCTCACGATTGCCGGCACGCGCCGTGGCGATCACATTCGACGACGGCTACGCGTGCAACGCAGTGACGGCGGCGCCGCTGCTTGAGACGCATCGTGCGCCGGCGACCATCTTCTTGACGACTTCTCCACTCCAATCAGGTCAAGAGTTCTGGTGGGACGATCTGCAACGTATGGTTTTCTACGCGCCGACCAGCCGGCTCGACATCTCTATCAATGGCCAGCAAATCTCCGTCAAGCTTGGAGATCCACTTCGCCCTGGTGGTGGCTGGGCGTCGGGATCGCCGCCTGCCAACAGGCGACAAGAGGCTTTCATGGAGATCTGGCGAGCGGTTAGATCGCTGGACCCCTCCGCCCAAAGGGTTGCCCTGACAATGCTCCGGCAACAAGCGTGCACTCCGCTGGAGCCTCGCGAAACCCACCGTCCGATGACTATAGATGAATTGAAGAACTTGAGTCGCTCGGCCGTGGTCGATCTTGGCTGCCACACCGCGACCCACCCGGCTCTCACGGAGCGCCCTCATCCGGTGCGGCGAGCGGAGATCGAGGGTGGGCGGGACGCATGCGCGGAGATCATCGGGCGGACCCCAACCACATTCGCCTACCCGTTCGGTGACCATGACGAGTCGACGGTGGAGCTGGTTCGAGCAGCAGGTTTCGAAGCCGCCTGCACCACAAAGTCTGCGGCCGTCACGCGGGGCTGCGACGTGCTGACCCTGCCACGGCTGCAAGTCGCAGACTGGTCATCCGACCGCCTGGCGAGGGAGCTGCGCTCCCTGTGAACTCGACAGAGCGCAAGGAAGAGGTGAGCGTTGTAGTCATCACCTACAACCATGTGCACTTCCTCGAGCAGACCTTCGCCAGCGTCGCGGCCCACGAGGCCGGTCACCTCCCAGCTCATCGAGTCGCCGCCAATCACCAAACGTTTGGCGCTGGGACCGACCCCAGCCGCCCAGGCTCGGTTGAGGGCGTGACCGGTCAGGCCGACGTCTTGCGCGCCCGATCGGCCGAAGCAGTGCTCGGACATCGGGGGATGGGTCAACTCACGCACGGTGCCGGGCTCGAACAGATTGCTCAGCCAGATGCCGTCCGCTGTGACGACAGGCGTCCCCATCGACCCTCGGAAGGTTCGTGCGCGCGTTCACGTTCTGGCACGTCCGATGTGCGGGACGCAGCGTCAGCACCCGAACGGCGATGACAGTCACCAGTTCGGCGGTGGTTCGGTCGCCTGGACGGCCGACCTCGGGCTCGCGCCCACGGGCGCTTGCGACCGCGGTATGAGCGCGCCTGCCGAGGTCGTGCACGAGCCGCCGTCCGGCGTTGCATTTCCCGACCTCCGCAAGGTGTATCGGGCTCGGGAGCTACTTTATTTCCTGACCTGGCGCGATGTGAAGGTTCGCTACAAGCAGACCGTGATCGGCGCCGGTTGGGCCATCTTGCAACCAGTCCTGACAATGGTGATCTTTACCCTGGTGTTCAGCAGGTTGGCGAAACTCAATTCCGAAGGGGTGCCCTACCCGGTGTTCGCGTACGCCGCACTCGTTCCCTGGACTTACTTCGCTACTGCCACCACGCAGGCGGGCGGAAGCCTCGTTTCGAACGAGAGGCTCATCACAAAGGTCTTCTTCCCGCGGCTCATCATTCCTCTCGCAGCCGTTGCGGCGGTGATGGTCGATCTCGTCCTCTCGGCCATTGTGCTCGTCGCGCTGCTGCTGGGCTATGGCATCGCGCCCGGCATAGGTCTGTTGCTCGTTCCCGCTTTCATCATCGTTGCGACCCTGACGGCCGCGGGCACGGGGATGCTTCTCGCTGCATTGAACGTCCGTTACCGCGATGTTCGTTACGTCATCCCGTTTGTCATTCAGTTGTGGTTGTTCATCACGCCTGTCGCCTACTCCGCCGACCTCGTGCCTGGCCGGTGGAGATACCTTTATTCACTCAACCCAATGGTGGGTGTAATCAAGGGGTTCCGCTGGGCATTCGTCGGCGGCACGCTGCCGGGTTGGGAACTGGCGACGTCCGTGTGGATGTCCGTGGTGATACTCGTGCTGGGCCTGTTCGTGTTCCGCCGCTTCGAAGACACGTTTGCGGACGAGATATGAGTGCGGCACTCGAGGTACAGAGTCTTGGCAAGCGGTACGAACTGGGTGAGCGTGAGCAGTACCGAGCGCTGCGCGACACGATCTCCCGCGTGCCACGCAGGGTTGTTCGAAAGCTCGCTACTCGGGGCGATGGCCCGCGCGGTCCGCGCCCTCACGCCTGGGCGTTGCGCGATGTGTCGTTCGACGTCCAGCCCGGTGAAGTGCTGGGAATCATTGGTCGGAACGGCGCGGGGAAGAGCACGCTTTTGAAGGTGCTCAGCCAGATCACGGCCCCGACCGAGGGCCGGGCGATCATTCGTGGACGGGTGGGATCGTTGCTTGAGGTCGGCAGTGGCTTCCACCCCGAGTTGACGGGGGCCGAGAACATCCTCCTCAATGGCGCTATTCTCGGCATGCGCAAGTCCGAGATCAAGAGCCGCTTCGACGAGATCGTCGAGTTTTCCGGAGTCGGCCGCTTCTTGGAGACCCCCGTCAAGCGCTATTCGACAGGTATGTACATGCGGCTTGCCTTCGCTGTGGCGGCGCATCTGGAGCCCGAGATCTTGATGATCGACGAAGTGCTCGCCGTCGGCGACGCCGAGTTCCAGCGCAAGTGCCTCGGACGGATGGGCGAGTTGGCCGGAGGGCACGGCAGGACTGTGCTGTTCGTGAGTCATAACCTCGATGCGGTGAACCAGCTCTGCCAACGAAGCATCTGGCTCGACGGCGGGAGGGTTCGCGCCGACGGGCTCACCGACGAGGTCGTCAACGAATACCTCGAGCAGCACATAGAGATGTCTGCCGCCGGAACATGGGTGGACCTGGCCGACGCAATCCGGACGGGGACCGGGGAAGTGCGCTTCGATCGCCTCCGCTTCCTGGGTGGCGGGCCATCGGGCGTCCCCTGCGCAGGTGGACCCATCGCTGTGGAAATGGTGCTCACTGTCCGCCGTCCCGCATTCATCGGCAGCTTTGCAGTGACCATCTCGACGCTGGGAGGCACCGTACTCATCAGCGCCGATCCGGTTGCCAGGTCCGACCTCGGCTTGCAGCTGGAACCGGGCGAGCACCGCTTCAGGATCTCCATCGACGCCGTGCACCTCACGGCCGGCAGCTATGTCATCGGTTTGTGGCTGGCGCGCGGCCGCGGGGACAAGGCGTGGTCGATCTACGACTCGATCGAGCAGGCCACGCATCTCGATCTCGTGGCCGATCCCGCTTCCGGTTCAACGGTCGGCCAAGCCATCGTTCAATGTGAAGCAGATCTCGAGCGGATCTGATGGAACGAACATCACCGGCTGACGTCGCGACGCGCCGTCGCGTGCTCGTCGTGTCGCCGTTCGTGCCCGCGGTGATCGCATCGCACGGCGCCAGTGCGGCGATCGGCGGCACCCTCGGCATCCTGGTCCAACATCACGACGTGTCCCTCCTCTACTCGCGCGGGCCCGACGAGCCGCCCCTCGACGAACAGTTGGCGGCAGGGCTCGAGATCGTGCGCGAGGTAGAGCGCCCTGGAGCATCACGAGGAATCGCCCACAAATGCCGGCTGCTGTATGGAATTCTACGGGGACGGCCGATGTGGGCTCAACGGTGGTGGTCGCCGGGCCTCGCCGCGGAGCTCGTGAACATCGTCGAGTGCTGGAAGCCAGATGTGGTGCAGGTCGAACTGTCGGTCATGGCCCGCTACGTGCAGCTTCTTGACAAGCACGAAACCCGGGTGGTCTTCTGCGTTCATGATCCCGCGGTACCGGCGGCGATGATCGAGCTTCGTACGCAGCGAGGCGTGCTGCGTCTTGTCCACCTCTTGGACGTGTGGGCATGGCGGCGAGCAGAAAGTGCGGCGGCCCGTGCCGCCGACGCGGTGGTGGTCTTCACCGAGGCCGACGCGGCCAGTCTCCAGCGAGCAGCCGGCTCGACGCCGATCTCCGTCATCCCCCTCGGCACCTCGATTCCGGAACGAGAACCGGATCCTCACAACACCATGCGTTCAACGGCCCTCTTCGTGGGCAACGCCCGGCATCCACCGAATGTCGATGCAGTCCAGCGGTTGTGCAGCCTGGTGCTGCCGCTTCTGGTCGACCGCGTTCCCGACGCACGGCTCGTGATCGTCGGTCACTACCCAACTGTTCGGATACCCCCCGAGATGAGTGATCACGTGACGATGCGCGGCCGGGTGGCCGACGTCTCGGCCGAGCTGCGGCGCGCTGCCGTAGTCGTCGCTCCGGTTCACCTCGGCGGCGGAATGAGAGTCAAGGTGATCGAGGCTCTCGCCGCGGGCAAAGCGGTGGTCGGCACGTCGAAGGCGTTCGCGGGCATGAGCGCCGCACGAGATGGCGCGGCGATCTGCGCGGACGACGATGCCGAGTTCGCCGATGGCGTGGCTTCGCTGATGAACGACGACGACTCGCGCGAGCGGCTGGGCGATCGGGCGAGGGAGTGGGCCGAAGCGAATCTGTCGTCGGGCAACCGCCTGCGCAAGTTCGATGAGCTCTACAGCCACCTCGAGGCGACGCAGCTACACGGCTGCTCCTCTGCACTGCCGGTGGATCTGGATGCCAGGCAGGTCTCACAGCCCCTGGACAGGGTCTTTCGTGGGATCCAGATCACGGGGTTGTCGGGTGACCTCGTGCGCCGGCTCGACTGGCGATTCCTTCTGCCGACTCCACCGGGGGGCGTGTTCGAACAGCTGGTGCTCCTCGGCGGTGACGAACATATCGTGTTCGCTGCTCAGTCGATCCGCCTGGCGATTGATGTGCACACCTCCCTCGAGGGCATTCGTGGTGCGGACGCCGTGGTGGTCCTCGCCGGGGCAAGACCCGACGCAACGCTCGTCGCCAACGCGCTGCGTCCCGGATCTGTGGTCTATTGGGAGGTCGACAGGACCCGGCTGCGCTCGGCTGCCGTGTCACCCGCCCGAATCGCCGCCCGGCTCGCTGCGGCAGGTTTGACGGTGGAGGGTGCATATGCGCTTCGCCCGCATCCCTCGCGCTGCGAGTTGTTCCTTCCAATGCATTGCGCCGAAGCGCTGCGGTGGTTCCTGGACGATGTCTATGTAGCGTCGGCGGTGTGGCAGGTGCTGGGCGAGCACATTGTGCGGTTGCTGACGCGCGGCAACGGCGCACGCCTCGCTCACCTTGCTCCTTTCCATGCAACGATCGCAACCGTCCCTCCGCGCACGGGTCTGACGGTGGCCGAACGTGGTGCTCACGAGATCCCGTCAATCGGCCTTGGCTCGACGGCGATGCTCACCGACAGCGGAAATCGAGCGGTGACAATCTGCTTTCCCCGAGCTGGAGCAGCCGCCGCGGTCATCAAGGTGCCCAAGCTGCCGTCGTTCGCGTCACGCACGGCGACCGAGCAGCGCGTCGCCGCCGAGGTGCGCGCGGCCACGGGATTGACTGGTGACGCAGTACCGCAACCGCTGGGGACGTTCGACGTCGGGATGGGTGTGCACGCCGGCGTAGAGGCGGCGGTGAGCGGCACATCGATGAAGCGCACCTCTGCACGCTGGCGAGCGCGCCCGGCGATGACGCTTCTCGATCTCGAGGTGGCCACGGACTGGATCACCCGCCTGCACCGCGACCACCAGATCGGCCCCGGTGTCTGGGACGGCGTTCGGCGAGCCGAGGCGCTCGAGCGACCGATCGACCTGTTCGCCGAACGGTTCGGCCTGACGGCCGCCGAGGCCGAGCTGTTCGAGCTGAGCCTGATGGCGAGCGACGGGTTGACGGGCCACAACTTCCCGGTGGTGTGGCAGCACCGTGACTACACCATCAGCAACTTGACTCGCCGGGAGAAGCAGCTCAGCGTCCTCGATTGGGAGGGAGGCCGACCCGGCATCCCGTTGGCCGATCTCTTGCGTTTCGTCACGTCGTGGCACGAAGCGGTCAGGTCGCTGCGCACCACTGAGCAGCGGCGCACGGGCCTGCGCGACCTCTTCGCCTCAGATGACGGATCTCTCAGTGATGAGGCACGTGCGGCGCGCGCTGCGCTGGACGATTATGCCGATGCGATTTGTGTCGATGGCGGCTTCATCCCGCTCGTCCAGGTCGCCAACTGGGTGGAGCTCTCACTCCGCCGCTTCGATCAGCAACGCGACGGCGGCAGTCTGCCCGGCAGCGTCGCTCAGAACCGGGCCAACAACATCGAGGTCGGCTATGTCGGCCACCT
>JBBQTN010000215.1:0-9232 GCA_038213195.1 Acidimicrobiales bacterium
TTGCGCAATGCTGCGACCGAGCGGGCGTGCGCGCCGGTGACGGAGACCTTGGCGAAGTCGCCGATCGCCAGACCGCTGGACTTCAGCGCCGCGCCGATCGCCTCCTCGGCGAGGGGCACGTAGGCGAACTCGCCGAATCGCTCCTCCCACTGCTTGGAGTAGGACTGGCCGGGTTCGCGCCAGCGGTCGACGAACTCGGCAGTGACGGACGCCCCGCCGATCGGCTCGGCGATCACCCCTTCCGTGCCGAAGCACAGCGTGACGGCACCATCGCCACCGTTGGATTCCTCGACGCCGCCCGGCAAACCGGTGCGGATGTCCGACAGCACAGCGAGCCCGCCGGCTCCGGAGGCGGTGATCACCGCCCCGACGCCACTGCGCACCGAGCCGATCATGTCGTACGCGCCGACGGAGCTGGGCAGGGTGAGCGCGGCATGGATCGCGTTGGCGTTGGTCTTGTCGAGGTAACCGGGCGCTGTTGTCGCGAACGCCACGAGGCTCGGGACGTAGCCCGCCGGCGCCATCGCCAGCGCGTTGCGCGACGATTCGACACCCATCGACGTCGTGTCCTCGTCGTAGCTCGCGACGCTGCGCAGGCCCTTGCCGCCACCGCTGCCGAGCGAGGCCGTGATGGCGCTCCGTTGAAGTCTCCAATAGGGGACGTACGCGCCGTAACTCACGATTCCTGGCATCCGGCCAACGTACGCGACCGACGCCGACCTCACCCCAGCGAGCGAGGCCACCGGGCGAACGCCCGCAACCGGACGCCGGTACCGATCCTGCTCAGTTCTGGGCAGACCCGGGACCAGCGTCGCACAGCCCGATGTCGCCGACCATCAGGAGTAGAAGGGCGATTCCCCAGTGGCGTGGTCGGTGAGGTCCTTGACGCGTTCGATCGCCGGGATCTGCTCGACGATCATCGTCTGCACGCCGTCGAGCATGGTCATCCGGCTCATCGAGCAGCCGTGACAACCGCCGCCCATCGTCAGGAACGCGGTGCCCTCGCCGTCATGACCGACGTACGTGACGAACCCACCGTGCGCCGCCAGCGCCGGGTTGACCTCGCTGGACACCAACGCCTCGATCTCGGCGCTCAACTGGTCGTCGCTGACGAGACCCTCGACCGAGGGCGGCTTCGGCCGGTTGGGGTTGCGGATGACGAGGCCCTGCGACTCGCTGTGGTCGAGCGTCGCGCCGTCGAGCAGCTCGATGTCCCGTGCCGGGATGATGACCTTCATGCTGCGGTCCTCGACGGTGACGGTGCGCACCTCGTCGGTGAACGCGGCCTTGGTGACCACGTCGAAGCTGAGGTCGTAGCGGAAGTCCTCACCCGGATCGCTGACGATCTCCAGCCGCAGCCCGAGCCGCTCGGCGTCGGGTTCGCTGGCGCGCAGCTCCTGGAGCTGCGCCATCGCCTCGGGGGTGACGCGGACGATCGTCGATGGTTCCGTTGCGGTGTCTTGGGCAAGCGGGCTCACAAGGGCAACGCTACCTCCGTTCGGGCGCGCCGGGCTCGCTCCGGTCACCGGGGCGGTGTGCCAGTCTTCCCCGGTGCACGAGGGCAGCCGTAGGGCGATCGTCGCGGCGTTCCTAGCCAACCTCGGGATCGCTGTCGCCAAGCTCTTCGGCTTCGCGATCACCCGCTCGACGAGCCTGCTGGCCGAGTCGATGCACTCCCTGGCGGACACCGGCAACCAGGCGCTGCTGATGTTCGGGTCCAAGCGGGGCAGGCGCGAGGCCGACGCGGAGCATCCCTTCGGCTATGGGCCGGAGCGCTACTTCTGGGCGTTCGTCGTCGCGCTCGTGCTGTTCAGCCTCGGCGGTCTGTTCGCACTGTGGGAAGGGATCCAGAAGCTGATCACGACGCACGCGGTCGACAGCCCCGTCGTGGCGTTCGTGATCCTCGCGATCGCGATCGGACTCGAATCGTTCTCGCTGCGGACCGCCGCGCACGAGGCCCGAGCTGTCAAACCTGCGGGGATGAGCTGGTGGAAATTCATCCACGCGACGAAGTCGCCCGAGCTGCCGGTCGTGCTGCTGGAGGACACCGGGGCCCTGGCCGGCCTCGTGTTCGCGCTCGCCGGCCTCGCGATCGCCGAGATCACCGGCAACCCGCGCTGGGACGCGGTCGGCTCGATCGCCATCGGGCTGCTGCTCGTCGCGATCGCGATCATCCTCGCCGTCGAGATGAAGGGCCTGCTGATCGGCGAGTCGGCCAGCGACGCCAACCAGCACGCGATCGAGACGGCGCTCACGTCGCCGGCGTCCGTGCTCGGGCTGATCCACCTGCGGACGATGCACCTCGGGCCCGAGGAGCTGCTCGTCGCAGCGAAGATCGAGTTCCGCCACGAGCTCAGCGTCGCCGAGCTGGCGCGCGCGATCGACGATGCGGAGCACGCGCTGCGCGCTGCCGTGCCGATCGCCCACACCGTCTACATCGAGCCCGACATCCGCCGGAGCTCCGCACCGTCGTCATGACGGCGGCAGCACCGGCCTCCGAGGCACCGCTGCGGGTCCGCCCGATCGGGCTGATCACGATGTGCGCCGCTGTCGTGGTGCTCAGCATCAGCAGCACGATCGTCAAGAAGTCCGGCGCACCGGGTCCGACCATCGCGTTCTGGCGAACGCTGGGATCGGCGTTCGTCTGGACCGCGCTGCTCGGCGTCACCGAGCGGCGCCTCGTCAGCCTCGCGGAGGTGCGCAGGGCGATCGTGCCGGGCATCGCGTTCGGGCTGAACATCACCGTCTTCTTCACCGCGGTCACCCACACCACGGTCGCAAACGCCGAGTTCATCGGCACGTTGACGCCGCTCGTGCTGGTGCCGGCGGGGGCGATCATCTTCCACGAGCACGTCGACCGGCGGGCCCTCGCGTTCGGGGGCATTTCCGTGGTGGGGCTGGCGATGGTCCTGTTCTTCGGGCCCTCCGGCGGTGAAGCGAGCTGGTTCGGCAATGCGCTCGCGTTCGGCTCGATGTTGACGTGGTGCACCTACCTCATCTCCAGCCGCGGTTTGCGCGCGACCACGTCGGTGGCCGCGATCATGGCGGCGGCGATGCCGATCGCGGCGCTGACGATCCTGCCGATCGTTGCGCTCACGGGCGACGCGACGCGGGTGACCTGGAGCTCCGCCGGATACATCGCCGTCCTCGTCGTGCTGTCAGGCACGATCGCCCACGGGATGATCATGTTCGCGCAGCGGACGGTTCCGGTCGGCACGATCAGCCTCATCCAGATCGCCCAGCCGGCGATGGCGGCGTTGTGGTCGGTGGCATTGCTCGACACGAGCGTCCGCCCGGTACAGATCGCCGGGATGGCGCTCGTCCTCGCCGGACTGGCGACGATGATCGTGCAGCGGCAGAGCTCGACCGGCTGACCCCCGGGGCGAAGATCCGGCTAACGTCGGCAGCACCAAACGGGAGCTCGCAGGTTCGGCGGGCTGAGAGGGTGGCCGCCGCCGCCGACCGATGACCTGATCTGGGTAATGCCAGCGGAGGGAAGCGATGTCGCAGGTGGTGGTGGTGATCGGCGGTGGGGCGCTCCCTGCGCTCGTGACCACGCTGATCGAGCCCGGCGCCGTGGTGGTCGCCGCTGACAGCGGGCTGGATCGAGCGGTCGAGGCGGGGCTGCGTCCCACCGTGCTGGTCGGCGACCTCGACAGCATCAGCGCCGGAGGGCGGATGTGGGCCTACGCCCACGACGTGACGATCCACGAGTTCGCGATGGACAAGGACGTGACCGACACGGGCCTCGCCCTGGTGGAGGCGGCGTCGATCGACGGCGTCACGGACCTGCTGCTGGTCGCCGGCGAGGGTGACAGGTTCGACCACACGCTCGGCACGATCGTCGCCCTCGGCCAGCCCGAGCTCGCCGACCTGTCTTCGGTGGGCGCGCTGCTCGGAGCGACCCGGCTGTACGTCCTGCACCCCGGACACGGAGTCGACCTGCTCGACGCGCCGCCGGGCACGACCTTCTCGCTCGTCGCGCTGCACGGAGCATGCGCCGGCGTGCAGATCACCGGCGCGCGCTGGCCATTGACCGACGCGACGATCACTCCGGCCTCGACGGTCGGGATCAGCAACCAGACATCCGACCAACCCGGCCTGCCGACGCGCATCAGCGTCGCGACAGGCGTCCTCACGGTGGTGATCCCATGAACACGTCCCACACCCGGCGGCGCGCCCTTGCCCTCGTCGTCGTGCTCGCCGCAGCCGCGGCCGCATGCGGTTCCGACAACGACGCGTCCGCACCCGCGACGACCGTCGCGGCCTCGACCGAGGCGACGTCGGCGGCGACGGGCGGACGATCAACGGAGACCTCGACGGCGGCGACGTCCGGCGTGACGGCGAGCAACGCAACGGCGGCACCGCCGACGTCGGCAACGTCCGGCGCAACCGCGACGCCCGCAACCTCCGGCCCGACGACAGACGCACCGGCAACGGCGGCACCGTCGACGGGGACGGGCCCGCCTTCAACGTCGACCAAGTCGGCGTCGGACATCACGATGGTCGTGTACGACTCGTTCCCGACCAAGGACACGACCCTCAACGACGCCCTGGCGGCGTTCACCGCGTCGACGGGGATCGGAGTCAAGCTCGCTGTGGCCGGCGACGCCGGCACGATGGTGACGAAGGCCAAGCTCACCACCGGCAATCCCGAGGGCGACGTGCTGTGGGGCGTCGACAACACGCTGCTGTCTGAGGCGCTCGGCGCCAAGATCTTCACTCCGTTCCGCGCCACGGAGCTGACGAGCATCGATCCGGCGTTGACCGCCCTGGTGCCCAACGCCGAGGTCACCCCTGTGGACTTCGGCGACGTGTGCGTCAACTACGACGTCGGCTACTTCGCGAAGCACGCGCTGGCGGTCCCGGCGTCGCTCGAGGATCTGGCGAAGCCCGAGTACAAGGGCCTGTTCGCCGTCGAGAACCCGGGCACGTCGTCCACCGGCCTCGCGTTCCTGCTGGCGACGATCGCCAAGTTCGGCACCGGCGGTTGGAAGGCGTACTGGACGTCGCTGCGTGCGAACGGGGTCAAGGTCGAGGACTCGTGGACCACCGCCTACTACGACGACTTCAGCGGCGCCAAGGGGTCGACGGGCAGCCGTCCGCTCGTCGTGTCGTACGGCTCGAGCCCGCCGGCCGAGGTGCTCGACGCCGACACGCCACCGGCATCCGCGCCGACGGGCGTCGTCGCGTCGACCTGCTTCCGTCAGGTCGAGTTCGCGGGTGTGCTGCGCGGCAGCAAGCACGAGGCCGAGGCGCAACGGCTGATCGACTTCCTGGTCAGCGCGCAGTTCCAGAAGGAGCTGTCGTTGAACCTGTACGTCTACCCGGCCCGCACGGGGGTCGCGCTGCCCGACGCCTTCACGAAGTACGCCGTCGTGCCGACCGATCCGCTGACGGTCGCGCCCGCCGACATCGAGGCCAACCGCGCGACGTGGCAGGACCAGTGGACCCAGGTCGTGCTCCGCTGACCCCATCGTCCGACGCGGTCGAGCCGCAGCCGGACGCGATCGATCCGTCGTCCCGCAAACGAGCCGTGCGCGACGCGTCGGGCGTCGCCGGCGGCGAGGCCGAGGGGTCGCGCCGCGCCCCGTGGAACCGCTTGCCGGCGTGGGCGGTCGCCGTCGTGGCGGTGCCGGTGGTCGTGCTGCTCGGCGTGTTCTACCTGTGGCCGCTGCTGACGTTGCTGGCGAAGGTCGTGCGCGGCCACACGATCGGCACCACGCTGCGCGCCCCGGGTCTCGGCCGAGTGCTGTGGTTCACGCTCTGGCAGGCCGTGGTGAGCACGGTGGCGACGCTCGCCGTCGCGATGGTCCCCGCATACGTCCTCGCCCGCTACAGGTTCGCCGGCCGTCGCGTCGTCCTGGCGGTGGTGACGGTCCCGTTCATGCTGCCGACGGTCGTGGTCGGCGCCGCCTTCCTCGCGATCCTTCCCGCCCCTTGGCAGGGCACAGCGGCGGCCATCGTGATCGCCCACGTGTTCTTCAACGTCGCCGTCGTCGTGCGGATCGTCGGCGGGATGTGGGCTGCCATCTCCCACGACCTGACCGGAGCGGCGCGGACGCTCGGCGCCTCGACCTGGCAGGTGGCCCGTTACGTGGTGCTGCCACTGCTGCGCCCTGCGATGTGGGCGGCGAGTCTCGTCGTGTTCCTGTTCACGTTCACCTCGTTCGGTGTCGTCACGCTGCTCGGTGGCGCCACGCACCCGACCATCGAGGTCGAGATCGCCCGGCGGGCGACGCAGCTCGGTGATGTCGGCGGCGCGGCGGTGCTGTCGGTGCTGCAGTTGCTCGTTCTCGGGGCGCTGGTCCTGATGTCGACCCGGCAGCAACGCCGTGCGGCTGTGGCGTTGCGCGGGACCGCCGCACCGCGCCGCGTGCGGACGCGGCGCGACCGGCGGCTCGTCTTCGCCACGTGCGCCATCGCCGTCGTTGCGATGGGCTCGCCGATGGTTGCGATGATCGTCAGATCGCTCGACGTCGGCGGTGGTTGGTCACTCGCGGCATGGAAGCAGCTCGGTGGAGGCACACCGCGGCGGGGAGTGCAGCTCGGGGTCGATGCGTGGGCCTCGTTGGCGGTCTCGCTGCGGTTCGCCGTCGTGGCCGCCACGATCAGCGCACTCGCCGGCGGGCTTGCGGCCCTGGCGATCACGTCTGCGGGGCGGGCCGGACGGTTCCTCGACGCGGGCACGATGCTTCCACTCGGCACGTCTGCGGTGACGATCGGGTTCGGGATGCTGATCACGTTCGATGTCGCACCATTCGACTGGCGCGCGGAGTGGTGGTTGATCCCCGTCGGCCACGCGCTGGTCGCGACGCCGTTCGTCGTGCGGTTGGTGGTGCCTGCGCTGCGTTCGATCCCGCCCGACCAGCGCGCCGCCGCGGCGACCCTCGGAGCGTCCCCGGTCCGGGCGTGGATCGCCATCGACGTGCGCGCGATGCTGCGCCCGCTCGTCGCCGGAGCCGGCTTCGCCGCCGCGATCTCCCTCGGCGAGTTCGGCGCGACGACGTTCCTCACCCGATCAGGGCGCGAGACCCTGCCGATCGCCGTCGGGCGCCTGTTCGCCAGGCCTGGCGAACTGACCAGGGCGCAAGGGTTCGCGGTGGCGACGATCCTGCTGGTGCTGACAGCAGCGATCCTCGCCGCTGTGGACGCACGTGCGCGCGGCGACGACCGATGACAGCGATGCTCGAGCTGCGCGACATCACCGTCCGCTTCGGCGCCAGGACCGTCGTCGATCGGCTGTCGAGCTGCGTCGGCCGGGGTGAGGTGATCGGGCTTCTCGGACCGTCGGGCAGCGGCAAGAGCACCGTGCTGCGCGTGATCGCCGGGCTGCTGCGACCCGACGCGGGCGAGATCCTCATCGCGGGGCGGGACGTGACCACGCTGCCGGCCCACCGCCGCGACGTCGGGATGGTGTTCCAGGACGACCAGCTCTTCCCGCACCTCGACGTCGCCGGCAACACGGGCTTCGGGCTGCGGATGCGCGGCCTGCCCCGCCGCCGGATCGAGGCCCGCGTCGCCGAGGTGCTCGAGCTCGTCGGGCTCGGCGGGTTCGGCACTCGGCAGGTCGGACGGCTCAGTGGCGGTGAGGCCAAGCGCGTCGCGCTGGCCCGCTCGCTGGCGCCCGAACCAGCCGTGCTGCTGCTCGACGAGCCGCTCACCGGACTCGACCGCGAGCTGCACGACCGCCTCGTCTCGGACCTGACCGCGCTGTTGCACGACGCCGGCACCACGACGGTGCTCGTCACCCACGACCACGACGAGGCGGCGGCGATCGCCGATCGGGTCGTCCGGCTGAACCTCGGGACGTAGGGCTGCGCCGGCGACGGCGGTTCGTCTACCGTCCCAGGTCGATGGACCTCGAGCGGGACGGATCGCCCGGCGGGCGCGAGGCCGCGGGTGAGCGGCGCGCCGCCGATCGGGTCGCACGGTGACCGAGCCGCCCGAGGTGGTCGAGCTCGACGCGGCCGCGACGCACGTGCTGCGGCGCCAGGTCCTGCGCGATGGCGACCTCACGGCGAGCGTCGTCTTCGACGGCGACGACCAGTCCGATGCCGTGCACCTCGGGCTGCGCGCGCACGGTCGGCTCGTCGCCGTGTCCACGTGGATCCCGCGCCCGTTCCCCGACGAACCAGCCGGCGCCGCGGCGGACCTCGGCGCGGTCCAGCTGCGCGGCATGGCCACCGCCGACGGGCTGCGCGGCTCGGGGCTCGGCGGGGTGCTGCTGGCGGCCGGGTGCGCGCGAGTCGCGGACGACGGCCGGGTCCTGGTGTGGGCGCGGGCACGTGACACGGCGCTGCGCTTCTACGAGCAGCACGGGTTCGCCGTGCACGGCGACGGCTTCGTCGACGCCGCGACGCAGCTCCCGCATCACCTCGTGGTCCGCCGGGTCGGCTGAGGCGGGACCGACGTTCGACCGACGGTCGCACCTTGCCGATCGGCTCCGCAGGCTGCCTTCAGTGTCGACGACATGGGCACTCCACTCGCTCCCCCCGACCCGGCCGATCAGCTCCGCCGACGCGCCGCGACGCTGCGCGCCTTCGCCACGATCGTCGAGAACACCGACGTGTGCCGCCTCGGACCACTCGTCGGCAGCGACACCTGGATCGGTCCGGGTCCGAACGGGTGCGCGACGGATGTGCGGATGATCCGCGGGCGGCTGGTCACGGAGGCCGCATCCCTCCGCGACTGCGCCCGACTGCTCGAGTCGCAAGCGATGGCATCGCCGGTGCGGGACGGGCCGGGCTGATGGCGTACCTGGCCTTCGACCGCTCGCGCGTTGCCGCGCTCGAGGGGGCGATGCGGGACGCGATCTCCGAGCTGTGGTTCGTCGGCTGCGCCGATCCGCTCGCGGTGAGCGCCGTCGCCGCGCTCCGCGATGCGCGTCGACGGCTCGCCGAGACCTGGCTGCCGATGGTCCACGGGGTCGGGTGCTGCGACGCGCTGGACGCGCCCAGGCCGATCAAGCTCGACAGCGACGATCTGCTCGACGTGGTGATGCGCGCGATGGTCGTCGATCACGGGTGGTCCGTGGTCGACGAGATCGACGTGCTGCCCACGATCCTCGACGCAGCGTGGCCGCCGCCCTCGGCCGACGAGGCGCAGGTGCTCGCCGCGCAGCTGGAAGACGGCCATCTCGGAGACCTGACGGACACACCGCAGGAGCGCACGTGGCTGGCGACCGAGCTCGGCCTGATCGCGGCCGATCCCGCACTGGCGGCGGCCTTCG
>JBBQTN010000216.1:0-9216 GCA_038213195.1 Acidimicrobiales bacterium
TTGGCGCAGGAGATGCGCGATTTCTTCCCGAACAACCGGGTCGAGTACTTCGTCAGCTACTACGACTACTACCAGCCGGAGGCGTACATCGCCTCCAGCGACACCTACATCGAGAAGGACTCGTCGATCAACGACGAGATCGACCGTCTCCGCCACTCCGCCACCGCCGGACTGCTCACGAGGCGCGACGTCATCGTCGTCGCCTCCGTCAGCTGCATCTACGGGATGGGCAACCCCGAGGAGTACCGCGGGCAGATGATCGATCTCAACGTCGGGGTCGACTACGACCAGCGTTCGATCCTGCGCAGGCTCGTCGATCTGCAGTTCGACCGCAACGACATGACCCTCGGCCGTGGCAAGTTCCGCGTGCGCGGCGACACCATCGAGGTGCACCGGAGCTACGAGGAGAGCGTGCTGCGGATCGAGATGTTCGGCGACACGATCGACCGGATGACGATCATCGACCCGCTCACAGGCGAGCAGCTGCGCGACCTGCAGCGGACGCAGATCTTCCCGGCCACGCACTACGTCACGGGCGATGCGCGGATGCGGGTGGCGGTCAAGGGGATCGAGGCCGAGCTGCAGGAGCGGTTGGCGTGGTTCGAGGCCAACGGCAAGCTGCTGGAGGCGCAGCGGTTGCGGATGCGCACCCAGTACGACCTGGAGATGATCCAGGAGGTCGGCTACTGCAACGGCATCGAGAACTACTCGATGCACATCGACGGTCGCAGTTCCGGCGACCCGCCGTTCACCCTGCTCGACTACTTCCCGAAGGACTTCCTGCTCGTCATCGACGAGAGCCACCAGGCCATCCCGCAGCTGCACGGGCAGTACCTCGGCGACCTCGCCCGCAAGGACATCCTCGTCGAGCACGGCTTCCGCCTGCCGTCGGCCCGCGACAACCGACCACTGCGGTTCGAGGAGGTGCTGGAACGGATCAACCAGTGCATCTGCCTGTCCGCGACGCCGGCCGACTGGGAGCTGCAGCACTCCAGCCAGGTGGTCGAGCAGATCGTCCGGCCGACCGGCCTGATGGACCCCGAGGTCATCGTCAAGCCGACGAAGGGCCAGATCGATGACCTGATGGAACTGGTCAACGACCGAGTCACCCGCGGTGACCGCGTCCTCGTCACCACACTGACCAAGAAGATGGCCGAGGACCTCACCGAGTACCTGCTCGAGCAGGGTCTGCGGGTGCGCTACCTGCACAGCAACATCGACACCATCCAGCGCATCGAGATCCTGCGCGGGCTGCGACTGGGCGAGTTCGACGTGCTCGTCGGGATCAACCTGCTGCGCGAGGGTCTCGACCTCCCCGAGGTCTCCCTGGTGTGCATCCTCGACGCCGACAAGGAGGGCTTCCTGCGCAGCGAGACCTCGCTGATCCAGACGATGGGTCGTGCGGCGCGCAACGTCGACGGCCAGGTGGTGATGTACGCCGACAAGATCACCTCATCGATGCAACGCGCCATCGACACGACGCAGCGGCGCCGGCAGACGCAGCTCGAGTACAACGCGGCCAACGGGATCAACCCGCAGACGATCCGCAAGGCGGTCGGCGACATCCTCAGCCTGCTGCGGCCCGACGACACCGCACCCGTGCCCGGCAAGGACCGTCGTCGCCAGCGCGAACGGGACAAGGTCAAGCGCGAGCTGAAGTCGATGCCGCAGCAGGAGCTGGGGCGGCTGATCCAGACGCTGGAGGAGGAGATGCACGAGGCGGCGGCGGAGCTCAAGTTCGAGTACGCGGCGCGCCTACGCGACGAGGTCAACGAGCTCCGCCGCGAGCTGCGCGACGCCGGCTGAGGATCGGCCGGACGGTCCGACAGGACTCGGCCGGGTCAGCCGTCGCCGTGGCGGAGCTGCCGGACCACGAACGCGACCCCGCCGAGGAGCACGAGCAGCACCAGCATCGCGTTGGCCAGCGGCGGCGCGGCACGCCAGAGCGAGACCACGCCGACCAGTGCCCCTGCGGCGATGCCCAGGCCGATCGTCGACAGCGTGATCAGGACCTCCGGGCCGGCGGGCGCCTCCGGATCGATGCCCAGCCGCCGACCGAGTGCGGCCAGCTCCGCGCCGACGAACACCCCGGCGCCGACCAGCATCGCCGCGAGGCGCCCGTGGCCGGCCGTGCCCGCGGCGACGAGGCCTCCGATGACGATCGCGAAGGTCACCGAACCCTCGTCGCCGCGCACCACCGAGCGGGCCGCGAGGATCGCCGCGAGCAGACCAGCTGCGGCGATGCCGCCACCGATCGCGAGCGGCGTGGCCGCCGTGGCCACGGCGACGCAGATCCCGATGACGACCAGGCGCACGTCGAGCTCGATCATCGCGACA
Source organism: Acidimicrobiales bacterium (assembly GCA_038213195.1). Taxonomy (GTDB): domain Bacteria; phylum Actinomycetota; class Acidimicrobiia; order Acidimicrobiales; family Ilumatobacteraceae; genus JAODBQ01. Next base: position 2,338 of record JBBQTN010000216.1, read on the forward strand.
CCCGCACCGTGCGGTGCAGCCGTTTCAACGCGCCGAGCACACCGGTCAGGTCGGCATCGCCGGTCCAGCGGGCGAGCGGAATCCCGGCGTTGACGAGGTCTTCGCGCCACTCGTCGATGGCGAGGTGGAAGATCCGCCTGGCCAGCCCCTCGGCCGCGTCGAACGGGGGTGGCATCAGGTCGTCGAGCTCGACGTGCACCACCATCACCGGCCGCCCGGCGCGATGCAGGGCGAGCAGGTCGATCGCGAAGCGTTGGTCCAGCAATGGGCTGAAGGCGATCACCAGCGCCCCCGGCGGGAGCCGGTTGAGACGGTGCCGGCTGGCCGCGCTCTCGCCGGCGATGACCATCCCGCCGACCGTGAGCAGCGTCTGCAGCAGGTCGTAGCGGGCCCTGTCACCACTTCGCGGACGGAGTTGGGTGACCACCCGACCCTGCGTCGCCAGGCCGACCCGGTCCTGGACGTCGAGGTGCAGCTGGGCGATCGACCACGCGGCCCGTGCGGCGCGGGCCAACGCCGCCTGGCTGGTCGAGCTCGCAGTGCCGACACCGTCGACGAAGGTGTCGAGCAGCAGCACCAGCTCGCCACTGCGGTCGGGGTGGCGGCGGTTCGTGTGCAGCTGGTCGAACCGCGCCGACGCACGCCAGTTGACGTCGCGCAACCGGTCCCCGGCGACGAACGGGCGCAGCTCGGCGAAGTCGAAGCCCTCACCGACGAGCCGGGAGATGTGCACGCCGGTGGCCGACTGCGACGCGGGCGGCGTGAGCAGCTGGCGGATGTGCTCGGGAGTGGGGAGCACGTTGAACGACGGCGAGTTGTCGGTCGACGACTCCCACACCGTCAACCCGAACGGCCGGCGCAACGACAGGTTGACGGCGCCGAGACGGTGCCGCCCCCAGCTCTCGGCACGGAGGACGAAGCTGGCCACCACCTTGTCGCCCCCGGGCGAGAGCGTCCAGACGAGTGCCGGTTCCGGCTCGACGGGTGACCACCCCGGCCGGTTGTCGACCGACATCGTCGCGATCAGGCCCGGCGGCCGGCGCAGCTCGATCGTGCCGCGGACCTCGTCGCCCTCGAACGACGTGATCGACTCGAAGTGGATCCGTCCGGTGACGTCGATCGGGCGGACCTGGCGGAGGCCGAGCGCGATGATCACCGCGAAGGGCGCGGCGAGGGCGAGGTCCAGCGGTTCGCCGCGTAGCAGCCCCAGCACCGCGAACCCGATCGCCAAGCTCGCGTACCCGACCGTGCGTCGGTCGCGACGCGGCGTGATCAGTGCCATGAGGGCGCCGGCACCGACCGGATCGCGTTCTCCACCACGACGATCGGGTCGGTGCGCCGCGCCCAGGCCTCCGGGCTGAGCACGACACGGTGGGCGAGCGCCGGTAGGGCGACCTGCTTGACGTCGTCGGGGGTGACGAAGTCGCGTCCTGCGATGACCGCCCTGGCGCGGGCCAGCTTGACCACAGCGAGCGATCCGCGCGGGCTGGCGCCGACGACCAGCTCGGGGGCGGCACGCGTGGCGCGGATCAGGTCGACCACGTACCCGGTGATCGCCTCGTCGACCTGCACTCGCTCGATCGATTGCTGCACGGAGTGGAACTCGCCGTCGGCGAGGATCGCGTCGAGGGCGACCTCGTCGGTGCCCCGACCGAGCCGTCGCCTCACGATCTCGATCTCGTCGTCGCGTTCGGGGAGTCCGATGGTGGTGCGCAGGATGAACCGGTCGAGCTGCGCCTCGGGCAGCGGGTACGTGCCCTCCGACTCGATCGGGTTCTGGGTGGCGATCACCAGGAACGGGATCGGCAGCGCGTGGGAGACACCGTCAGCGGTGGTCTGGCGTTCCTGCATCGCCTCGAGCAGCGCCGCCTGGGTCTTCGCCGGGGCACGGTTGATCTCGTCGGCGAGCACCAGCGAGGCGAAGATCGGGCCCGGTCGGAAGCGCGCCTCCCGGGTCTGCAGGTCGAGCACGGTGGAACCGGTGATGTCCGCCGGCAGCACGTCCGGGGTGAACTGGACCCGCGAGAAGCTGAGCCCGGCCGCGGTGGCCAGCGAACGCGCTGTCAGCGTCTTGGCCACGCCGGGGACGTCGTCGAGCAGCACGTGGCCGTCGGCGAGCAGCCCGGCGACGATCAGCTCGAGCGCCGGCCGTTTGCCGACGATCGCCTTGCTGATCTCGTCGATCACCGCGTGGACCATCGTCGCCGCCTCGGTCGGGGTCAGGGCGCGGACGGGCGGCGGGGTGGACAGTTGCTCGGTGGGGTTCACAGCTGCTCGACCTCTTCGATGAGCGCCGAGAGCCCGGCGGGTGGGATGGGCAGGACCCCGTGATCGGCGTGGGCCGACATCAGCAACGCCCATGCCGTCGGCGACACCCGGCGCTGGATCTCGTCGTGGTGCTCGGGGATCGTGGTCGACAGGTCGTGCCGGTACCACAGCCGGTGCTGGAACGCGGTGCGCAGGGCGCGCGTCGCCGACGGCGGGACCGGGTCGCGGCGGCCGAGCTGACGCAGCTCGTCGGTCAGCTGGGCGAGCTCGCGCGGCAGGTCGCCTGGATCGCGGGGGTCGGGGCGCCGCCCCGAGCCGTCCGCGGGGATCACGTCGCGCAGGATCCCCGTGACCGTCGCGACGACGAGCGCGATCGCGGCAGCGACGACGAGCCCGCGCAGCACGAGCGGTGCCACCGGCGGCTTGGCGATCGCGATGAGCATCGCGAGCACGGCCGTTGCCGCGACGCTGCGCAACCACAGCGGGGTCACCCTCACCGGACCCTCCCCGGGTTCGCAGCCGACGCCGCCAGCTCCGCCGCGCCGGCCTCCGCCGCCTGCGCGGCGATCAGCTCACGCAGCTGGCGGCCCGCCTCACGGAGCGCGTCGCGGACCTGGTCGCGATCGACCTCGGTGAGCGGGTGGGTGCTGAACCGGGCGACGAGGAACTTGGCGACGACGGTCTCCATCGCGTCCTGGGCGACGCCGAGCGCGGTGAGGCTGCGCCGGAGGTGCTCCTCCGGCGCCTCGTACGGCAGCCGAGGGCAGCCCGCCTCGCCGAGCCGTTCGAGCAGGCGCGCGTAGGCGGCGATGATCGCCTGGCGGGGATCGAGGCCGTCGCCGATCATCGCCGCGCTCTCGTCGAACGAGTCGGCAGCGAGGTCGACGTCGACGGCGTCCTCGGTGGCCTCACCCGCAGTGGCGCCGCGCCACCGGAAGCGGCCGAAGAAACGCAGCTGCGACAGCCGCAGCCCACGCGTCAGCTGGAACACGCCGAATGCGGCGACGATCAGCGCGATCGCGGCGAGGATCGCAGTGACCCAACCTGGCAGACCTCCGCCCTTGCCGAGCGTGATCGGATCGAGCTCCGGCACCGACACCGGCGGCCGTGCCTGCACCGGCGTGATGCCCGGCGGGCTGCGGTGGATCGGCCCGATGTGGACCGTGGCGACGCCAGCGGTCGCTCCGACGGCCACCGTCGTCGCCAGCACGAGCGCGACGGCCGCTGCGGTACCGCCGCCGGCGACGAGCCGCGAGGCGAGGCCGGCCCTGTGTAGTGCGAGCACCACTGCGCCGCCGACGAGCAGCCCTGCCAGCGCACCGAGGCCGGCGCGCACCCACTCGCCGCCGACGTCGACGCTGCCGTCGTGGAACGTGCGGAACACAGCGGTGCCGGCGGCCGCGACGGCGAGGACGACGATCGCGCCGACGATCGCGGCGAGCCGCCCGATCTCGCGACCCGCCGGCGGCGGTCGTGCCGGGGCCAGGCCAGTCCGCACCCGTCACGGTGTAGCACACCCTGCCGCCACCCGCCTGAGCACGCTCCGGCGCCGACGGCGCCGAGCGCGCCGGGAACACGTGTTCGGGCGGGGCGTCGACGGTAGCCTCGACATCCATGCCCTCTGCTGCCGCCGATGCGGGCTCGATCGTGGTCCGCGGTGCTCGCGAGCACAACCTGCGCAACATCAACGTCGAGCTGCCGCGCAACAAGCTGGTGGTGTTCACCGGCCTGTCCGGCTCCGGGAAGAGCAGCCTCGCGTTCGACACGATCTACGCCGAGGGTCAGCGGCGTTACGTCGAGAGCCTCAGCGCGTACGCTCGCCAGTTCCTCGGCCAGATGGACAAGCCGGACGTCGACGTCATCGAGGGCCTGTCGCCGGCGATCTCGATCGACCAGAAGTCGGCGAGCCGCAACCCGCGCTCCACCGTCGGCACGATCACCGAGGTCTACGACTACCTGCGCCTGCTCTACGCGCGGATCGGCGTGCAGCACTGCCCGAAGGACGGCACCCGGCTGCAGCGCCAGACCCCGCAGCAGATCGTCGACCGGGTGCTGACGCTGCCGGAGGGCACCAGGTTCCAAGTGCTCGCACCGGTGGTCCGCGGCCGCAAGGGCGAGTACGACACGCTGCTCGAGGACCTCGCCGGCCAGGGCTTCGTCAGGGCGCGGATCGACGGCGAGGTCGTCGACATCGACGAGTTCCTCAAGCGCGACGAGAAGCTCGCCCGCTACGAGCAGCACCACATCGAGATCATCGTCGACCGCCTGGTGCGCCGCGAGGGGATCGAGCGTCGGCTCACGGACTCGCTCGAGCAGGCGTTGAAGCTCACGGAGGGTGTCGCCCAGGTCGAGCTGGTCGGGCGCGAGCCGGGCGAGGAGAGCGAGGTCCTCACGTTCAGCCAGCACCTGTCCTGCCCGACGTGCGGCACCAGCTACGAGGAGCCGGCGCCACGCAACTTCTCGTTCAACTCGCCGTACGGCGCGTGTGAGGTCTGCGACGGCCTCGGCACCCAGTACGAGGTCGACCCTGAGCTGCTCATCCCGGACACGGACCAGTCGCTGAACGGCGGGGCGATCGCGCCGTGGCGCACGTCGAACACCCAGTACTTCACTCGGATGCTGGAGGCGGTCGCCAACGCCTACGACATCGACATGGACGCGCCGTACCACACGCTCACCGCCAAGCAGCAGAAGGTGGTCCTGCACGGCATCGAGGGCAACCTCAAGGTCAAGTACAAGAACCGCTACGGGCGGGTGCGCGAGTACAGCACCGCCTACGAGGGCGTCATCCCGTGGATCAAGCGTCGCCACGAGGGCGCTGAGAGCGAGTGGAGCCGCGAGCAGTACGAGGGCTACATGCGCCTGGTGCCGTGCTCGGCGTGCGGTGGGGCGCGGCTCAAGCCGTCGACGCTGGCGGTAACGATCAACGGTCGCAACATCGCCGAGGTCTGCGATGACCCGATCGGGGAGTCGGCGAAGTTCCTCGCCGGGCTGGAGCTCAGCGAGCGGGACAGGATGATCGCCGAGCGGGTCACCAAGGAGATCAAGGCGCGGCTCGGGTTCTTGCTCGACGTCGGCCTCGACTACCTCACCCTGTCGCGGTCGGCGGGTACGCTCGCCGGCGGCGAGGCACAGCGGATCCGTCTCGCCAGCCAGATCGGGAGCGGGCTGGTCGGCACGCTGTACGTGCTCGACGAGCCGTCGATCGGCCTCCACCAGCGCGACAACCGCCGGCTGATCGAGACGCTGCTGCGGTTGCGCGACCTCGGCAACACGGTGTTGGTGGTTGAGCACGACGAGGAGACCATCCGCGAGTGCGACTGGATCGTCGACATCGGCCCTGGTGCCGGCGAGCACGGCGGCGCGGTCGTCTACTCAGGGCCGGTGAAGGGGATCCTCAAGGTCAAGGACTCCATCACCGGGCAGTACCTCTCCGGGAAGAAGTCGGTGCCGGTACCGACCGTGCGCCGCCTGCCCGGCTCCGGGTGGCTGATGGTGAAGGGCGCGAAGGAGCACAACCTGCGCGACCTGGACGTGAAGATCCCGCTGGGCTGCTTCGTGTGCGTCACCGGGGTCAGCGGCAGCGGCAAGAGCACGCTGGTGCGCGACATCCTGCTGCCTGTGCTGATGCAGCGGATCTACAAGTCGAAGACCGCGGCAGGTCGGCACAAGACGATCACCGGCATCGAGCTGCTCGACAAGGTGATCGACATGGACCAGTCGCCGATCGGACGCACGCCGCGGTCCAACCCCGCGACGTACACCGGCGTGTTCGACAGCATCCGCAAGCTGTTCGCCTCGACGGCCGAGGCCAAGGTGCGCGGCTACATGCCAGGCCGGTTCAGCTTCAACGTCGCCGGCGGGCGCTGCGAGGCCTGCGCCGGCGACGGGACGATCAAGATCGAGATGCACTTCCTGCCGGACGTCTACGTGCCGTGCGAGGTGTGCAAGGGCGACCGCTACAACCGCGACACGCTGGACATCGCGTTCAAGGGCAAGAACATCGCCGAAGTGCTCGACATGCCGGTGGCGGAGGCGGTCGAGTTCTTCGCCAACCAGCCGTCGATCGGCCGCTACATGAACACGCTCGCCGACGTCGGGCTCGGCTACGTCCGCCTCGGACAGCCGGCGCCGACGTTGTCCGGCGGCGAGGCGCAGCGGGTCAAGCTCGCCGCCGAGCTGGCCAAGCGCGGCACGGGGCACACGATCTACATGCTCGACGAGCCGACCACGGGACTGCACTTCGACGACGTCCGCCGGCTGCTGACCGTGCTGTCGCGCCTGGTCGATCAGGGCAACACGGTGCTCGTGATCGAGCACAACCTCGACGTCATCAAGACCGCCGACTGGCTGATCGACCTCGGCCCCGAGGGCGGCAGCGGCGGCGGCCTGGTCGTCGCGGAAGGCACCCCCGAGCACGTCGCCACCGTCGACGGCAGCCACACCGGCCACTTCCTGCGCCCCCTCCTGATGGGCTGACCCGTCCCGCCCGCCCGGCCGCCCGAACGCCCCGGCGGCTGGCCCCCGGCCCCGCCGCGCCGGCCCACACCTCGACCCGGGCCCGCCTCGGCGATTCCGGTGACGCGCGTCCCGGATCTGCTCAATCGTGAG
>JBBQTN010000217.1:0-9133 GCA_038213195.1 Acidimicrobiales bacterium
GGCCATGCACGACGCGATGTGCGCGTGGTGGTGCTGCACGGGGCACGGCTCGAGCTCCAGGTCGACCGCGAACTTCGTCGAGAGGTACTCCGGGTGGAGGTCGTGGGCGACCACCTCCGGCGTGACGTCACAGAGGTGGCAGAGGTGGTCGACGGCCTGCAGGAACGAGCGGTACGTGGCAAGGTGCTCGAGATCGCCGATGTGGTGGCTGGCCACGACCGACACGCCGTTCGTCACCGCGACGGTGCTCTTCAGCTCGGCACCCACGGCGAGGATCGGGCGCCGAGCCGCGACAGGGAGGGCGCGTGGCTCGGGCGAGTAGCCGCGCGACCGGCGCAGCATCTGCACGGCGTGCCCGCTCTGCACCCTCGCGACCGAGTCGTCGCAGCGGATGTGGATGCGCCGGTCGTGGACGAGCAAGCCGTCGACGAGCGGAGCCAGCCGGGCGATCGCGTCGGCGTCGTCGTGGGCGATCGGCTCGTCGCTGAGGTTGCCGCTCGTCATCACCAGCGGACGCCCGACGGCGTTGACCAGCAGGTGGTGCAGCGGGGAGTACGGCAGGAACACTCCCAGCTCCGTCAACCCGGGGGCGACACCCTCGGCGAGCGTCGTGCCTGGTCGGCGCGGGGCGATCACGATCGGCCGCCGCACCGACACGAGCGCGTCACGCCCTGCCGACCCGAGCGCGCACAGCACCTCGGCCGCGGCGACGTCGGCGACGATCACCGCGAACGGCTTGTCATCGCGGGCCTTGCGCCGGCGCAGGCTGGCCACGGCGTCCTCGTCGGTGGCGTCCGCGGCGAGGTGGTAGCCGCCGATCCCCTTGATCGCCAGGATCTGCCCTGTGGTCAGCGCGGCGACGGCGGCATCCAGCGCCGCGTCGCCCTCCGACCGCGTCGTGCCGTCGGGCGAGCACCAGCGCAGCCGTGGCCCACAGTCCGGGCAGGCGTTCGGCTGGGCGTGGAAGCGGCGATCGCCCGGGTCGTCGTACTCCGCCTGGCATGCAGCGCACATCGCGAACCCGGACATCGTCGTCGCCGGCCGGTCGTAGGGCACCGCGACGACGATCGTGTAGCGCGGCCCGCAGTCCGTGCAGTTCGTGAACGGGTACCGGTAGCGGCGGTTGTCGGGGTCGTCGACCTCGTCCAGGCAGGCCGCGCAGGTCGCGGTGTCGACACTGACCGCGACGGCAGGCGCGCCGGATGCCGTCGCCGCAAGGTCCGTGGCGACGATCTCGAACGCGCCCGTGCCGCGTGCCGGGATGTCGGCTGCCTCGACCGAGGCGACGATGGCCAGCGGAGGTGGCATGTCGACGAGGCGACGGCACAGCTCGTCGACGGCCGCCTCGTCGCCCTCGGCCTCGATCACGACGCCGGTGCTGTCGTTGAGGACGAACCCGGTGAGCGCCAGCTCGACTGCGTGCCGGTAGACGAACGGCCGGAAGCCGACGCCCTGCACCGTGCCGTGCACGGCGACGCGCCGGCGGACGACCGGCGCGCTCAACAGATGCGCGGCAGCGGATCGCCGACGAGCATGTCGACGATGCGGGTGCCCCCGAAGGCGGTGAGCAGGACGACGATCCGCGGCGGATCGGCGTGGATCTCGCCGATCACCGCTGCGGCGCGCCCGAACGGGTGGTCACGCAGCGCGGCGAGCGCAGCATCGGCCTGGTCCGGCGGCACGACTGCGATCAGCTTGCCCTCGTTGGCGACGTACAGCGGGTCGATGCCGAGCAGATCGCACGCGCCGTTGACGGCCGGGTCGATCGGCAGCTTCGTCTCGTCGAGCACGACGGCGAGGTTCGAGGCGTGGGCCAGCTCGTTGCACACCGTGCCGACGCCGCCGCGGGTCGGGTCGCGCAGCCAGCGCGTGCCGGGCGCGGCGGCGAGCAGGTCGTCGACGAGACCGCCGAGTGGCGCGGTGTCCGAGCGGATGTCGGCCTCGAGGGCGAGGTCGCCGCGGGCGAGCATCACCGCCATCCCGTGGTCGGCGATCGTGCCGGACACGATCACCACGTCGCCGGCGCGGACCTGATCTGCGGCGAGCCTCCGCCCGGGGGGGATCACGCCGACACCGGCAGTCGTGATGTACATCCCGTCGGCGGCACCACGGTTGACCACCTTCGTGTCGCCGGAGACGATGATCACGCCGGCATCGGCGGCGGCAGCCGCCATGTCGGCGACGATGTCGCGCAGCTCGGCCATCGCCAGGCCCTCTTCGAGCACGAACGCCGCGGTCAGCCAGCGCGGGCGGGCGCCGACCATCGCCAGGTCGTTGACGGTGCCGTGGACGGCGAGGTGGCCGATCGATCCGCCCGGGAACCGTCGCGGCTGCACCACGAAGGAATCCGTGCTGAACGCGAGGCGGTCGCCACCCGGCAGCGACAGGGTGGCCGCGTCGGCGAGCTCGCCGAGCTCGTCGTTGGCGAAGGCCTCGAGGAAGACAGAGTCGACGAGCGCCGCCGACGCCTTGCCGCCCGCGCCGTGGGCGAGCGTGACGACCTCGTCGGTGAGGCGCGGCCGGCGGCGCCGGAACGCCTCGATCCGTTCCAGGACGGCGGACTCGCGTCCGTCGCGAGCCGTGTCGGTCACCCTCGCACCGGCTCTCGCAGGGCGAGCTCACGGTGCACCGACTCCCACAGTGCGACGACGACGGCGGACTGGGCCTCCTGGATGCGATGGACACTGTCGGCGCGGACGACGATGCAGTGATCGACGTCCGGCGAGGCGGCCATCTGCCCTCCGTCGAAGCCGGCCAGGCCGATCGTCAGGACCCCGCGGCGGTGCGCCTCGGCGAACGCCCGCAGCACGTTGTCGGAGCTGCCGCTCGTCGATAGCCCGATGACGATGTCGCCGTCGCGGAGGTGGGCGATCAGCTGGCGGGAGAAGACCAGCTCGAACCCGACGTCGTTGCCGAGCGCAGTGACGACGGCCTCGTCGGCGGCGAGCGAGAGCGCCGGTAGCGGCCGGTGTCGGGGTGGCCGCACGAACAGCGCCGCGACCGCGGCCGCGTCCGTCGCACTCCCACCGTTGCCGAAGGCGTACAGCCGGCCACCCGCGTCGAAGCGGTCGGCCATCGACGCGGCCGCCCGCGCGATGAGTTCGGCCTGGGTGGCGAGGGTCGTCGCCCTCAGCCGGTTGCTGTCGGCGGCCTTGGCCTCAGCGGAGCGGGCGAGGTCGTCGAGCAGCGCCGTCGCATCGCGCTCGTCGGCGTCGATGAACGGGTACAGGAAGGCGGTCATCGTGGCTCGCCGACGATCGAGATCGCCGCTCCCGCGTGCACGAGGACCAGGTCGCCGGCGGACACCTCGTCGATGAGGCTCGTGTCGATCCGTTGCAGCCGCCCGTCGCTGCGGACCGTCGCGCGGCGTGGCGCGGCCTCGACCACCTCGGCCACATCCGCCTCGTCCGCGCAGGTGAGGCACGTCGTGGCCGAGCACGCAGGCTCATCGTCGTTCAGCAAGCCGGGGTGTTCGAGGCAGACGTGGGTCAGCTCCCACAGCAGGTGGTAGACGAGGACGAGCCGCCCGTCGTGCTCGGCGAGCGCGGCATCCCCATCGCGCCACAGGACGTGGTCCGCCGCCCCGGCCGGCGGCCGCTCACCGGCGCCGATCCAGAACGTGCTCACCCCCCACGACCCGCCGCGACGCAGCACAGCCTCGACGCCAGCGTCGCCTGCTGCGCCGACCACGAGGATCACGTCGCCGCGGCGCACGAGCGCGCGCAGGTCGTCGACGCCGTTGCCGGACGTGACCGCGCTCGCGGGCAGGGCGCGCGTCCCCATGATCACCGGGTGGACGAACTCGACCGCCACGTGCTGGGCGTGCTCGGGCGCGCCCGGAGCCCAGCACCACAGCGTCGCACCCGACGCGAAGCGCCGCGCGAGGGTGAGCGCCGCACCCGCTAGATCCGCGGCGAGAGGCCCGAGACCTTCACCTGCGGTGGACTGCTGCATCATCCCCTCCCGTTCGGTCGCGGGACCCGGCGTGAGCATAAGCCCCTTGACGCGACGGGTGCATCGGGGTAGCAACGTCGGTGGGGTCCGTCGAAGGGTGAGGCGCAGTGGTCAAACGGTCGTCGGGTACGACTCAATGTCAGTTCACGACGGCCGCGCCACGGCACTTCATCTACCCCGCCCTGCTCCTCCTGCTCGCCGAGGAACCGCGCCACGGCTATCGCCTGGTCGATGCGGCGCTGCGCCTCGGCTTCGGCCCGTTCGACCGTCCGAGCATCTACAGGGCGCTGTCGGAGCTGGAGGCCGACGGACTACTGCGGTCCTGGTCGGCCTCGCCCGCGGCGGGCTCGACGCGCCACGTGTACGCCGTCACGGAGCGGGGCCACGGCGCGCTCGCGGCGTGGATGGAGGTGGTGGAGATCGAGCGCGACCTGCTCACCTCCGTCCTCAAGCGCTTCGACGCGACGCTCGAGCGGATGCCGGCAGACGGCGATGCCGGCGACGGTGAGGATCAGCGCGGGCGCGGGTGAACGCCCCACCGGCGGGGACGCCTCCGACGATGGCGGGTCACGGATGCGACGGGCTGTCCGCCATCGATTCGATCTCGAAGACCACCTCGTCGTCGTAGCACCAGATCCAGTCCTCACCCGGCTCGTAGCTCTGGATCAGCGGATGGCCGGTGGCACCGTGATGCTTCGTGGCGTGCGTGTTCGGGGAGCTGTCGCAGCACCCGACGTGGCCGCACGACGTGCACCGCCGCAGGTGCAACCACTGGCCGCCCATGCGCAGGCAGTCCTCGCACCCGGTGCTGTTCGCCGTGGGCACGACGATCGCGTCGAGATGGCTGCAAACAGGACCGTCGCTCATGCCGACAGCGTACGCGCAGGCGTTGGTCGGGCGCCCGGTGGGCCGACGCCCGGTGACCGGCGTTCGCGTCAGGCGTTCGCCGGCGCCCGGTGGGAGACGCCGACCCCGCCGGGCAGGTCGGCGCCGAACCGGGTCTGCTCGCGGACGAGATCGAGCGGGAGTGGACGGCCCGCGCCGGCGCTGCGGTCGGCGTCGGTGATGCGGTCGGCGGGCAGCAGCCACGAGACCTCGAACTCGAGGCCGTCGGGATCGTGCGCGTACAGCGCCTTCGTCGTGCCGTGATCCGAGGCGCCGACCAGCGCGCCTCTGTCGGCCAGCAACCCGCGGATCCGGTCGAGCTCGGCCAGCGTGTCGACCTCCCAGGCGATGTGGTACATCCCCACGGCGCCGCCGCCCCCTGCCGGCGACGGCCCGGCACCCGCGCCGATCTCGAACAGGCCGAGGTCGTGGTCGTTGGTCGAGTCCGGCGCCTGCATGAAGATCGCTGCGCCACCGCCGAACTCGTTGATCACGCGGAACCCGAGGACGTCTCGATAGAAGTCGGCGGTGGACCGCGCGTTGCGCACATAGAGGACGACGTGGTTGAGGCGCTGCACGGGCATCGCGGGTCTCCTTCGACAGCTGCGTGTTGCACCGGATGATGCAACGCGTCGTGACGATCAGGATACCGACGGGCGCGAACTCGGCAGGTACGCCAGGTGGCAGCGGCGTTTGGTCGATCCGGTGGGGGGTAACGATGTCGGACAGCGGCGCCGTCGGGGCGCCCGCGACGAGCGGGAGGGTCACGATGCCTCAGGCCGGCGGTCGCAGGCGCGAGCAGCCGTACAACGAGGCCAAGCGCGCCGGGGTGAAGGGCCGCTCGACGATGAACAAGGCCGAGCTCGAACGAGCCGTGTCGCCGGAGTAGTGCGCTGACCACCACCGTGGCCCCGAGCCGCCCCCCGGACCACGCTGCGCGTACCGAGTCGACGATCGTCGTCCGTGGTCGCGGATGACGCGCATCCCTCGCTCGACCTACCGGCTGCAGATCCGCCGAGGCTTCGACCTCGACACGGCAGCGGAGGTGCTCGACTACATTCGCGACCTCGGTGCCGACTGGGCGTACCTCTCGCCGGTGCTCACGGCCGAGCCCGGTTCGGAGCACGGGTACGACGTGATCGATCATGGCGCCGTCGACCCCGATCGTGGCGGCACGGCCGGGTTCGAGCGGTTCGCGGCCACCGCCCACGCGTCGGGTGTCGGGGTGCTCGTCGATATCGTGCCGAACCACGTCGGCGTGGCCACCCCGGCGCTGAGCCGGTGGTGGTGGGATGTGCTCACCCACGGTCGCGGCTCGGCACATGCGGGCGCCTTCGACATCGATTGGGAGTTCGGCGCCGGCAAGGTGCGCGTGCCCGTGCTCGGCGACGAGGAGCACCCGGAGCTGCTCGTGGAAGGCGGCGAGCTGCGTTACCACGAGCACCGCTTCCCACTCGCGCCGGGGACCGCCGACGATGGTGGGCCCGTGATGGGGGTCCACGGGCGCCAGCACTACGAGTTGGTCAACTGGCGGCGCGCCGACGCGGAGCTGAACTACCGGCGGTTCTTCGCCATCACCACGCTGGCCGGCGTGAGCGTCGAGGACGTCGACGTGTTCACGGCGAGTCATCGGGAGATCGTCCGTTGGTTGCGCGAAGGACTGGTCGACGGGCTGCGGATCGACCACCCCGACGGCCTCGCCGCGCCTGGCGAGTACCTCGACCGCCTCGCCGAGGCCGCCGACAACGCCTACGTCGTGGTGGAGAAGATCCTCGAGGGCGACGAGCAGCTGCCGGCGCACTGGGCCACCGCCGGCACGACCGGCTACGACGCGTTGGCGAACATCGACCGGGTGTTCGTCGACCCGGCCGGACAGCCCGGCCTCGACGCGCTGGACGTCGAGCTGCGCGACGGTCCCGTGTCGTGGATCGAGATGATCCACGACACCAAACGCGTCGTCGCCGACGGGATCCTGCGCTCCGAGGTGCTCCGACTGGAGCGTGAACTGGGGGTGCCACGGACCGCTGATGCGCTCGCCGAGCTGCTCGCCTGCTTCCCCGTCTACCGTTCCTACCTGCCGCTCGGCGCCGAGCACCTCGGCAAGGCGGCGTTGCTGGCGGTACAGCACCGCCCCGACCTCGCCGGCACGATCGACACCGTCCTCGCGGTCCTCGCCGACCCGGCGCAGCCTGCCGCGGTGCGGTTCCAGCAGACCTCCGGGATGGTCATGGCGAAGGGGGTCGAGGACTGCGCGTTCTACCGTTTCAGCCGGCTCGCTTCGCTCACCGAGGTGGGGGCCGATCCGGATGAGTTCGCGATCGACGTCGCCGAGCTGCATCGGCGGCACGCGATCCGCCATGCCGCATGGCCGGCATCGATGACGACGCTGACGACGCACGACACCAAGCGCAGCGAGGACACGAGGGCGAGGATCAACGTGCTCGCCGAGATCCCCGATGAGTGGTCGGCGGCGCTGCGGCAGCTGCGCGAGCTCGCCCCGCTCGGCGACGGTCCGCTCGAGAACCTGCTGTGGCAATCGATCGTCGGTGCGTGGCCGGCGTCGGCGGAGCGCTTGCACGCGTACGTGGAGAAGGCCGCCCGGGAGGCCGGCGACTCGACGAGCTGGACCGCACCGTCCGCGGCGTTCGAACGACGCCTGCACGCCCTCGTCGACAGCACCGCCGGCGATCCCGCGGTCGTCGCGTTGCTCACCGCATTGCACAGCCGGATCGCCGTGCCCGGCCGGGTCAACGGCCTGTCCGCCAAGCTGGTGCAGATCACCGCCCCCGGCGTGCCCGACGTCTACCAGGGAACCGAGCTGTGGGACACCTCGCTCGTCGATCCCGACAACCGCCGGCCGGTCGACTTCGCCACGCGGCGGCGGATGCTCGCCGAGCTCGACACCGGATCGCTGCCGCCGGTCGACGACGACGGTGCGGCCAAGCTGCTGGTCACGTCACGCGCCCTGCGGCTGCGGCGCGACCGAGCCGACCTGTTCACCGAGTACCGACCGCTCGAGGTGTCCGGCGCCGCAGGACACCACGCGATCGCGTTCGACCGCGGCGGCGCGACCACGGTTGCGACGCGCCTGCCGGTCGGGCTCGCGCGGGACGGTGGATGGGGAGAGACCTCGATCGTGCTCGCCGCCCGCCCGATGGTCGACGTGATCACCGGCCGGCGCTTCGATGGCGGTGAGACCCGCATCGCCGAGCTGCTCGAGCACTACCCGGTGGCCCTGTTGGCGCCTGGCCCCGACGATGGGACACGGACGAAGGAGGCGGTCGCCGATGAGTGAGCGCAGCGAGCGAGTCATCGGACACGTCGGATGAGCTTCGAGGTGTGGGCGCCGCTGGCCTCGAAGGTGACGTTGCTGCTCGACGCGGACCGGTTCGCGATGGTGCCGATCGGCGATGGCTGGTGGGCGCACGACGGCGACCTGCCGACGGCCGAGTCCGACTACGGCTACCTGCTCGACGACGATCCGCAACCGCTCCCTGACCCACGGTCGCGCCGCCAGCCCGACGGTGTCCACGGCCTGTCGCGCACGTTCGACCCGACCAGGTTCGCGTGGACCGATCAGCACTGGACCGGCCGTCAGCTCGCCGGCTCGACGATCTACGAGATGCACGTCGGCACGTTCACGCCCGGCGGCACGCTCGACGCGGCGATCGCCAAGCTCGACCACCTCGTCGGTCTCGGGATCGGGTTCGTCGAACTGCTCCCCGTCAACGCGTTCAACGGCGACCACAACTGGGGTTATGACGGCGTGCTCTGGTACGCGGTCGACGAGACGTACGGCGGGCCCGATGCGTACCTGCGCTTCGTCGACGCGTGTCACGCGAGGGGCATCGCGGTCGTGCAGGACGTCGTCTACAACCACCTCGGGCCGAGCGGCAACTACCTGCCCCGGTTCGGGCCGTACCTCCACGAGGCGAGCGTCAACACGTGGGGCTCGTCGGTGAACCTCGACAGCGCCGACGTGCGGCGGTTCATCATCGACAACGCGCTGATGTGGTTGCGCGACCATCACGTGGACGCGCTCCGGCTCGACGCCGTGCACGCCCTGGTCGACACGGGCCCCAAGCACATCCTGCGCGAGCTGGCCGAGGAGGTCGAGACCCTCGCCGCGCACGTCGGCCGACCGCTGACCCTGATCGCGGAATCGGACATGAACGACCCGAAGCTCATCACCTCCCGCGATGCCGGCGGTTACGGCCTGACCGCGCAGTGGAGCGACGACTTCCACCATGCCCTGCACGTGGCGGTGACCGGCGAGACGACTGGCTACTACAAC
>JBBQTN010000218.1:0-9072 GCA_038213195.1 Acidimicrobiales bacterium
GGCGTTGCGCTCGTTGTCGGTGCCGAGGCGGATCCCGTCGCCGGGGCTGGTCACATGGCGGGCGATCTGCCCCAAGCACTGCGGGAGGCGCTCGGCGGTGAGCTGCAGTTGGCCGATGACGGCGTAGATGTCGCTGGCCGCCTCCCAGCCGGGTTCGTGTGCCGGGCGGCGCATCGTCAGGTGGTTCACGGTGCGGACCGCTTCCGCGGCCGTCTCCGCTGCCTGAAGGGTCACGGCGTCATCGAGATCCACACCGGGATCGTAAGCCACGGATGTGAGACGGTTTGCCTGTTTCGCGCGCCCAGGATGACCGTCAGAGAACACGGAATGGGCCTATGCAGGCCGCTGACCAGCGGATTCTCTCGGCCTACCGGTACGAACGGTGTGCATGCTGCTGAGCGCGCGGAAATATGGCTTCTCCGCGGTCAGGTTGCGTCCGCTGCGGTGTGGCTACGCGCCGATCTCGTCGAGGCGCGTTGCGAGCGCAAGTGCGTAGAGGTCCTCGCGAGCGAGCTTGACGCCGTGTCGAGCGTGGAAGTCGCGGATGATCCCGGCGAGGTGCCGGTCGGTCGACAGGCGCAGTCGGGTGCCGAACGAGGTCTCGGGCAGCCAGTTCGCGTCCGTGCGGCGCTTGCCGATGTTGAGCTGGTCGTCGTGGTGGTCGAGCAGCGCACCGACCTTCGTGGCGTCGGCCGGAAGCGACGCGACGGCTTCGTTGAAGACGGTGGCAACGACGACCCGTTCGCCGATGGCCTCTCGGTCAAGTCGCCATGCGGTCAGGCGACGCACGAGCTCGCTCGGGACGTAGCCGTTGATGCTCTTGGTGGCCTCGGCGGGCTCCCACTGTCGACTCCGTGAACCGCGCGTCGTCGGTCCCGGTGCCGGCGTGGCGGTCGTAGATCGGGCGGGTGTCGCCGGGTGCTTGTCGGGCAGGTTGGACTTCGGCGCCGACGGCGAGGTCCGGCGCGGTCGGGCGTGGTCGCCGGTCGGTAGGGGCGGAACGGGAGCGGGGCGGGGAATGGGCGCGGTCAGGTCGCTGCGCGGAGGAGGGGCAACGCCGAGGCGTCGATCGGTGACCGTTTTCGGTGGCGAAGGCGGCGAGTCGAGTCGTTCAGCGAGCCCGTCGAGCTCCTTCATCGGGTCGTAGCCGGTTGTCACCGTTGTGCCGCCGCTTCGATCTCGCGTAGCGAAGTGAACCGAGCGAGGACCTCCTCGACGAGAAGCGAGTAGTCCTCGGCGAGTCCGCTCGCAGCGCTCGACCAGGTCTTGCGTCGCCGCCGTTGTTCCTTGGAGAGCGCGTACCACGCAGGAGCGGCTCCAGCGGCCTCAACCGCGGCCTCCTCGTACTCGTGGACGAGCAGCCCCTCGTTGCGGCAGCCGACCGCGGCTGCCTGCGCGAAGCGAATGACCTGGTTGAAGACGTGGATCCGGCCCCCCGCCACCTCTTGCAATCGCGTCGCGGTGTCCTCGCGCAGACGGGTGGCACTGGTGGCGATCGGACCGAGGACGGTGCCGAGGACTTCGATAGAAGGGTTCGAGATGTCTCGTACCTCGACGAGCGTGCGGAACACGGTGGCGAGCCCATCGATCGACGCCTGGTCGGGCGCCGTCGGGACGATCACGAAATGCGCGCAGGTCAGCAGCTCGTAGTGGATCGAGCCGGTCGGCGGGCTGTCGAAGACGACGAGGTCGTAGGGGTGGGCGATGGTCGTCAGCGCGTTGGTCAGCGCTTGGAAACGCACCGTCGGGTTGGTCTGCCGCTCGAGCAGCAGATGGGCGTACAGCTGGTTCAGATCAGGCCCGCCGGCGATCACGTCGAGACCGGGCCGTACATCGGTGATCACGTCGAGAGGTTCGCCGAATGCGACGGCACGGAACAGGCTGCGGCCGCCGTCGCTCGAGGTGATGTACCCCAGGTCGCGAGCAAGGTTGGCTTGCTGGTCGAGGTCAACAGCGAGCACCCGCCAGCCCGACAACGCGGCAAGTCCGGCGATCTGGGCGGTGAGGCTCGTCTTCAGCACACCGCCCTTGCCGTTCAACACCACGATCGAGTTCCGCAACATACCTTCTCACTCCTACGGACAGATATTCTCGCGCACAGTAGTACCAACATCCCTACATTACAACATTCCGACATTACGTCGCCAGCCACAGCACTCGCACGACCCAACGTCGTGGGCGGGGGACCCCCGTGATCGCTTGCCAGCTCGTCAAAGCGCGCTCGCGTCTGGTCCGCACTGATGGCTCGCAGGGGGCCGAGAGCAGCACAATGCTGCGACACGCGACGCAGAGGCTTTGCCGCGACACTGCGGCGCCGGATCAGCGGATCGCCGGCTGCCGTCAGCTCACTTGCGAGGTGGTGGCGGGGTTTGGTCGTCATTCGTCGTCGAGGCACCACGACGGTGTGCAACTCGCAGCGGCCGGGCCTTCTGTCGGCGAACAGGCGAATGTACCCGCCGGTGGCCAACTCGATCTGTACCACCAGCTGCCACCTAAACGCGGAGAGTGATGGCAGGCATCGTCGCGATCAGGGCGAAACGGCACATATCTCAGGTCGGATTTGGGGTGTCGTTGATGTGACTGAAGAGGGTTTGGGGTCTCGTCGGGGACGCGTTCTGGGACGGTCGGCGCGGCCGACCGACCGACCGACCGTTGACGAAGCGCGGCGTACCGGAACGTGACGGGCATCGCGTCGACCCTTCGGGAGCGCTGATGGGTGACAGCCGCCAGTGATCGAGGGGCATGATGCGACGAAGCTCGTCTTCACCTGACCGGACGGGTTGGATTTTTCGAGGTGGTAGCTGGAATATGCGGTTTCGCGTCTTCGTTGAGCGGTCGTCCGGACAGCGGCCGCATTAGCGATGGAGTGTGGTGGGTCCGGTTGGTCGGTCAGGTGACGGTGAGTTGGGCGTACATGCCGGCGGCGTAGTGGCCGGGGAGGTTGCAGACGAGCTCGTAGCGGCCTGGTGGCAGGGTCATGGTCAGCCAGCTCGAGCCGCCAGGGGCGATGCCGTTCCCGCTGCCCGCGGTGCAGGTGTTGGATGCCTCACCGAGGCTGCCCACCTCGACGATCTTGGCGTCGGCGCCGCTCACGCGTGTTCCGACGGCCTGGCCGGTAGGGATGGGGAGGACGACGAGTTCGTGGTTGATGTCGCCGGCATTGACTGCGAGCAGGCTGACCTGGCCATGGGCGACGGTGCTGCGGTCCAGGGTGAGTCGCATCATGCCCGTCATCGACCCGGCGGGGGCGTTCATCATCGCCGGGCCGCCCATGTTGATCAGCGTCGCATGAACGACGGTGCCGGCCAGAGCGGGTACGACACATGAGGTCGCGCGGGACGAGTTGCGGCTGTGATCGAACGCGCCGTCGGCGGCTGCGACCGTCAGTACGGACGCGGCCGCGAGCGCCGTCGCGGCAACGATGACGGCGACGGTCGTGCGACGAGCGTTGATCATCGCGAGCGTTCGTTGAGAAGGTCGTGGCGGCGGGTGTACTCGTCGGCGTCGATCTCGCCGCGTGCGAATCGTTCGTGGAGGATCCGCTCGGCTTCACCGGTGGAGGGACGGTCTGACGGATGAGGGTCGTGTCGCGACCATCGACCGGAGCGCAGCACGGCGATGACGAGCGCAGCGATCACGCCCCAGAGCAGCACCATCATCGCGATCGCGACGATCCAGTGTCCGCCGCCCCAGCCGCCGCCACGCATGTCGTGGTACATCTCGATGTCCTCCACGACCCACTCTGCCGGCCCTGTTGTGTCGTTCGTAGGGCCGTAGGTCACGAAGGATCGGCGCGCTCGGTCGTGGCCGACGCTGAGGCCATGGGTGCGGCTGCGGTCATCGGTCGACTGACACCGCAGCGTCGTCGGTCGCCGCCGACGCCGCGGTGGTCAGCTGGCGACGGGTGCGTCGAAGGAGCGCTCCAAGAACGCGTCGAGCTTGGCGCGGTCGGTGGCGATCGACAAGGTCCCGCTTGCGTCTTTGGTGATCGAGAGCGATGGGCAGAAGACGTTGTCGCCGCCGGCGAAGAAGTGTGGTGATCCGAGCACGCCACGCTGCTGTCCGGTGTGCCAGTCGTCGAGGACAGCTTGTCGATCGGCGTCATCGGGCATGTCCACGCCGAGTTCGGTTGCAAGGCCGGCGAGGATGGCAGGGTCGGCGATGTCTTGGCCGTGCTCGAACAACGCATCTCGCAGCACGAAGCTCGCGAGCAGGCCGGTGCTGGCGCCGCGGCGGCCCGCGGAAGCCACCAACGCCAGCGCCTCGAGGGTGGACGTGGGGAACTTGTCAACGTCGAGGTGGGCGAACATCGTCGGCGCGACCTCCTCGCGAAGCTCGTTCGCGTGCCGGCGAGCTGCGGCGGGGTCCATCGCGACTCCGTTGACGAGCTCCAACGGCCAGGCGCGGACGATGAGACCGATCTCGGGGCGGCGTCGTCGTCGTTGCTCGTCGACGAGACGGAGCCCTACATGCGCGAACGGGCACCAGATGTCGGCGTACACCTCGATCTCCGTCGCAGCGCTGCCGCTGGCGTTCATCGGTTGCTCGTGGCGAGCTGGTCGTCGAGCCGGGCACGCAACGCGTGTTCGGGGAGTGCTCCGACGCGCCGGACGCCCTCTCGATCGTCGGGCGGCAGCGTCGGGATCCCCTGCACCCGGCACTGGTCGGAGATCTGCGGTGCCGTGTCGACGTTGACCTTGACGATCTTCGGCCGTAAGGCCAGTTTGACACCGATCTGTTCGACGAGCGGACCGACGGTGCGGCAGGGACAGCACCATGGCGCCCACAGGTCGACCGCCACCGGGACAGCGGCGGTAGTGACGTCGGCGAAATCCGTTCCGGTGGACTCGACGATCCGGGCCAGCGGGTGGTCACACGAGCCACGGCGTCGCCCAACACCGGCCGTCACCGGGACGCTGTCACGGATACGGCACGTCGTGCATGCGGCGATCGACGTGGAACTCATCATGACCTCTGATCGTGGTTGGTACCCCACCCGCAGCCTGCGAATGAGGTCGTAGCGGTCATCCAACAGCAGACAGTTGCCGATCTGTCACCCGACCACTGCGCTCTGTCGATAGACAGGTCCGCTGGATCCCGCAAATATTGGCAGACCAGCGCGACATCGCGACGTCGACACCCAGATGTGGCCGGCGAGCAAGGCGCTCGATTGAGCCCTGATGCTGCTCGTCGCCATTGACCACAGATGGTCCGTTGACTACCCCCCAAGGACACCGTCCGCCAAGGGCTACAGGATTAACGACGTCCAGAACATTGTCATGTAGCTCGCCTGATGCCGCCAGGTCGACTCGACCGCACACCTGCGGGGGACCACTGAGCATCTGTTCTGTCAATAGGAGAAGACGCTGTCCAACGAGTCCTGCCGTGTGGCACGGTCGCCCAGCGGCGCAAGGATGGAGCGGTGACCCGAACCCTGCCTGACCATCTCGCCCACGAACGTCACCTGACAGGACGGGCGGCGTGGCTACGCGCTGGTGTGCTCGGCGCGAACGACGGGTTGATCTCGACGGCCAGTCTGATGGTCGGCGTCGCCGCCGCGGACAGCCACCGATCGGTGATCCTGATTGCCGGCTTCGCCGGCTTGACCGCGGGTGCGCTGGCGATGGCCGCCGGCGCGTACGTCTCGGTCAGCTCACAGCGCGACACCGAACTGGCCGACCTCGAACGGGAACGATCCGAGCTAGCCACAAGCCCGGACACCGAACGCGACGAACTCGCCGCGATCTACCGAGGCCGAGGCCTCACCGCCGAGCTCGCCGACCGGGTCGCCGACGAGCTCTCCCAGCTCGATCGACTCCAGATCCATGCCCGCGACGAACTCGGCTTTGACATCACGGCCCTTGCCAAGCCGGTCCAGGCCTCGCTGGTCTCGGCGCTCAGCTTCATCACCGGAGCGATCCTCTCCCCCTCCTCGTCGTCCTGCTCACCACCGCCGCGATCCGCATCCCGACCGCCATTGCCGTCACTCTCGTCGGGCTCGTCGCACTCGGCTCCGCGGGCGCCCGCCTTGGCGGGGCACCCCAACAGCGCGCAGCAATCCGGGTCTTCATCGGCGGAACGCTCGCGCTACTCATCTCCCTCGGCATCGGTCGCCTGACCGGAAGCGCGCTCTGACCGTGCGCCAACAGCTGAGCCGATGAACCCATGAACGTCGACAAGTAGCCCCTTACGCTCGTTCGCAGGGTGCCGATCGACTCGGTCGAGTGTCACTCAAACCGCCGGGTTCCGGCACCGCATTATCGACGCAAGGCGGTGTTCGCAAGGTAGTCGTAGCTGAGTGAGCGATTTGGAGGCTCAGCGGCGCATGCCTAATAGGCGTGTGGTGTGGTGTGGTGTTGGGCTGGTTGGGTCCGGTATCGGCGGTCTTCTTGGTTGTCCGACGCGTCCAACTCTGAACGACGAGGCACTGCACGAACCGACCCGGCGCCGACAAGTAGAGCGAGCTGAGACCTGCACCAGTGCTCGACGCCGGGCGGTTACGGCAGCCTGAGCGCCTGCCTGTCCGTTCACGCAGTCCGCCGATCCAACCCACAACCTCCGCACCTTCAGCTGATTTCCGCACCCTGCTCGCTCGTGTGTGTGGGACTCGGAGCTGGCGGTTGGTGCCATGCACGCGGGCGGAGGAGCCGCACGCCATTGAGGCCGACGATGACGGTTCCTCCTTCGTGGCCGAGGACGCCGAGCGGAAGGGGGAGGTGGCCGGCCAGGTCCCATGTGATCAGCGTTGCGATCGCGGCCGCGGCGAGAACGAGGTTCTGGGTGATGACGACGCGCGCGCCTCGCGAGAGCTCGATGACCGCCGGGATCGTGGCGAGTTCGTCGCGTACAATCACGACGTCGGCGGTCTGCAGAGCGAGGTCACTGCCGACATCGCCCATCGCGACACCGATGTGGGCTGCGGCGAGAGCCGGGGCGTCGTTGATCCCGTCGCCCACGACGAGCACTCGCAAACCCTGACTGCGTAGCTGGTTTACTTCGGCGAGTTTGTCGTCGGGGAGCAGCGACGCACGAACGTCGGCAATGCCGACCGAGTGGGCGAGGCGTGCCCCGGCGGCAGGGTTGTCACCGGTTAGCAAGATCGGCGACCGACCGGTGATGCGGTGGAGCGCGGAGACTGTTGCTGCGGCACTGGCACGGACTTGGTCGGCGAGGCTGATCACCGCTGCGACCTGATGATCGACCAAGACGACGATCGCGGTGTGTCCGGCGTTCTCGAGGCGCTCGACGGCAGCATCGGCGACGGCGTCGAGGTGGTCGACAAGCAAGATCGGGCTACCGACCTGGACCAGGCGACCGTCGACGGTGGCGGTCACACCCCGTCCTGGCATCGAGGTGAAGTCGATCGGGTCGGCAACGTCGATCCCGCTGCCGGTCGCGGCTCGGACGATCGCCCTCCCCAGCGGATGCTCGCTGGGCCATTCGGCCGCTGCGGCGAGACCGAGCGCTTGGTTGGGTTCGAGGTGAACCGGGACCACTTCGACGACGTGGGGCGTCCCGCTGGTGAGCGTGCCGGTCTTGTCGAACGCCACCTGGGTCGTGGCGCCGAGTTGTTCCATCACAACAGCCGACTTCACCAGCACACCATGACGGCCAGCGTTGGCAATTGCTGAGAGCAACGGTGGCATCGTTGCCAACACCACCGCACACGGGGAAGCAACGATCATGAACGTCATCGCACGCAGCAACGCTGAAGTTGCCGACGCCCCGATAGCGAACGGGACAACGAAGACGGCGATCGTCGAGATCACCACCGTGGCGCTGTAACGCTGCTCGACACGCTCGATCAACAACTGGGTGCGAGCCTTGGTCGCGCTGGCCTGCTCTACGAGGGCGACGATGCGAGCAACGACGCTGTCGGCTGCGGGACGGGCCACCTCGACCTGGAGTGCACCATCGCGAACCAGCGTCCCACCGAACACCCCGTCGCCGACGGTACGAAACACCGGCAGCGGCTCACCGGTGATCGTTGCCTGATCGACATCACTGGAGCCGGAACGGACTCGGCCGTCGGCACCGATGCGCTCACCCGGTCGGACCACAACGACATCGCCAGCAACGAGCACCGCCGTGTCCACGGCTCGTTCCGTGCCATCATCACCCAACAGCGCCGCGCGTTCGGGCGCCAACGTCAGCAACGCCCGCACACTGTCCTGGGTTCGTTTGGTCGCGAACGCCTCCAACGCCCCGGACGTAGCGAAGATCACGATCAACAACCCACCATCAACGAACTGACCGATCGACGCAGCACCGATCGCGGCGACAATCATCAGCAGATCGACATCGAGTGACTTGTCACGCAACGCCCGCAACCCCGCAACGGCAGGCTCCCACCCGCCCGCCGCGTAGCAAACCAAGAACACGATGTTCGTCACCGCGACCGGCGCTCCCAGCGGGCGCATCACCAACGCAACCAGAAACACCATGACCGCAACTGCAGCCCACCGCACCTCGTTCAACCCGATCACGCCACCCGTCCGCCGGGCCCACCCAGCGACACGCTGCGAGCTCGGATCGAGAACGCCGGCCGCTGCCCTGCTCGCGTCTTGCACGCTCAGCTGCGTTCCCTCGTCAGAGATGTCGGGCACGGTCATCACGGTACAGTCATCTGCACACATGCGAAGGTGAAACGATGACTCACTTTGGGGCTGCCGGCAACCCATCATCGCCCGAGCTCAACGTGCCGACCGAGGAACAAGCGGTGACGGCGTCAGCACGGTTCGCGATGCTCGCTGACCCCACCCGCCTCAAGATCCTTTGGCTCATCAGCGACGACGAACGAGACGTCACCACGATCGCCCGACTCGCATGCACCTCACCAACGATCGCCAGTCAACACCTCGCCAAGCTGCGCCTCGCTGGCCTCGTCACGGTCCGAGCCGACGGCAAACGACGCCTCTACGAAGTCAAAGGCACCCACATCCGCAACCTCATCCGCGAAGCCCTCTACGCAGCCGACCACCAGATCTCCGGCATCGTCGACCACTGACCATCCCAACTCCGCACAAGCCCATCGCCCACGACCGTCGACGGTGCACACACCTGGCCAAGCCC
>JBBQTN010000219.1:0-8704 GCA_038213195.1 Acidimicrobiales bacterium
GGAGGCAGCTATCGGGTCCGGTATCGCGATCCGTCGGGCAGATCGCGGGCGCGATCGTTCACTCGCAAGGTCGACGCCGACCGATTCGCCCGCGAGGTCGAGGTCGACATGGACCGCGGCGATTGGTTCGACCCGCGCAAGGCCGAGGTCCTCGTGCGCGACTGGGCCGAGGTGTGGTTGCGGGCATCGCTGCAACTCTCGCCGACGTCGATCCAGACGTATCGGCGGGACCTGGATGAGTCGGTGCTCCCACGTTTTGGCGCGACCCAACTGGCGAAGGTCGATGCCGAAGACATCGAAGCCTGGCTCGCCGCCGAGCTCGCCCGCGGCCTCGCCCCCTCCTCGGTGCACCGCCAGTACCGCACGCTGCGCCGCCTCCTGCAGGTGGCCGTCGAGCGCGACGCCTGGCGAAGAACCCTTGCGTGAAGGTCCACCCGCCACGCGTGCAGATGCGCCCGATGGGGATCCTCACGTGGAGCGAGAGCGTCGCTCTCGCCGAAGCTCACCCGCCGCACCTGCGCACGCTGATCTACCTCGCGCTGGACTCCGGCATGCGCTGGAGCGAGCTCGTCGGCCTGCGCCGCAGCCACGTCGACCTCGAGCGCCGCAAGGTGCGCGTCACCGAGCAGCTCATCCGGCTGAACAACGGCACGTGGTTCCGCACCGACCCGAAGACTTCGGCCGGCATGCGGTCGATCACGATCTCCTCGAGCACCGCAGCGATGCTCGAGGGGCGCCTCGCCGGCCGTGCCCTCGACCCGGATGCGCTGGTGTTCACGACGACGTCCGGCACGCCGCTGATCCACTCCAGTTTCCAGACGCACTATTGGAAACATGCCAAGGCTCAAGCCGGCGTGAACTGCCGTTTCCACGACCTGCGCCACACCAGCGTCGCGCTGGCCATCGCCGCCGGCGCGCACCCCAAGGCGATCCAGGTCCGCATGGGCCACAGTTCGATCACCGTCACCCTCGACCGCTACGGCCACCTCTTCCCCGAGCTCGACGAAGCGATCGCCGTGGCGTTCGACGAAGGCTGGACCGCAGCGAGGGCGGCGGCCGGTGTGGCGTGAACCGTTTGAATGCGGGCGGAGCAACCCGAGTCGGCGCCGATTGCCACGGCATGCGGCAGTTCGACGGGTTGAGAAGGTGGGCGAACTTGCGAGCGACCGCCGGCGACCGCGAGTGCCGCTGAATCGTCAGGTCTCCAGGTCAGGCCGTCCGCGCCATGGCGCCCTGCTCCGGCCTGGAGTCAGCCCTCGCCAGCCCGACAGGAGATACCACCACGACCGCTCGCATCCCGTCGAATGCCGCAGCGCGAAAGGTGATCCGAGCCGGCCGGTGATAGCGCAGTGTGTGGAGCGTCAGCGCCGGACCCCTGGTCTGTCGGCCGCCTCCAGGTTCTGCCCACCGGCGACCGTCTGGAAATGCCTACAGACGGCCGACCTGTCACGTACAGTGGTGACTTCGACGAAGTCAACAAGGGCCGAGCGCGTCACCAAGCGGCACTTATGCCGCGCAGGTCCGACCGGGAGTTGACGCTGATAGGGGACGGTCTTCCGTCCGAATCGCACGCGTGATCGCGGACGGCATGCGGAGCGGCATATGCCGCGTACGGCACCGGATGGGACGACCCACTCGGGGCAGATCCCAAACCGACGCGGGTGTCGATCGTGCACAACGACTAAACGGATCGGGGCTCACTACCGAGGCTGTCCGGCTCGCCGTGGTCGAAGTCGATCTGCTGCCCGACAACGCCGAGGCCCACGGTCTGGCCGCGCTGCTGTTGCACAGCGACGCATGCGTGAACGCGCGACGCGATGGCGATGGCGATGGTCGATTCCCGCCGCTGGCCGAGCAGGACATTTCACGATGGTCCCTCTCCAGCACCACTGCCGCCGAGTCCCACCTGGCGACGGCGCTTGCATTGCGACAGCTCGGCCCGCATCAACTGCAGGCGGTTGTGTATGGACTGAAAGGCCGCGACGCGCGCTGACCGGCAGGACCGACTGGGCTGCGATCATTCAGCTGTGCGACGGGCTCGCCCGGACCGTCTCGACGTCGTAGCGGACTGGCTCGTACGGGTCGTTGGGGTTGTCAAGGTCGATGTCTTCGACGGGGACGTCGAAGTAGCCCTTCGAGCAGGTCGGGGTGGGGGCCGAGTCGGGTGATGCCGCGGTCGGTGTGGTGGAGCACGATCACGTTCCAGCCGATCCCAGGTTGATCACCGTTGGCTTGGACCCCAGTCGATTCGGATGCAGCCCACGCTGAGCGCGCGCCAAGTGGGGAGCTCGCGGGATCAAACGGCTCGACACCTAACTGTGCAGGGTGCAACGGTTGTATGATGCATCAGGTGCCAGGTCAGAACCGCCAGTACTCCGTCGGCCAGCAACAGGACACGCGTGTCACCGAGGCGCTGCTGACCGCATCTCGTGCGCTGGTCGGTGTCGCGGCGCGGTCGTTGGCGTCGGTCGACTCGGAGGTCACGTTGGTGCAGTACCGGGCGTTGCTCGTGCTCGCCGAGCTCGGTTCGCGCCATGTCGGTGAGCTCGCCGAAGCGTTGGTGACGCATCCGTCGACGACGACGCGGATGTGCGATCGGCTCGTCAGCCACGGCCTCGTGCGCCGCACCATCGACCGCTGCAATCGTCGCGAGACAGTGATTGCGCTAACCCCGAAGGGCCGTGACGTAGTGCAGCGCGTCACCGACGTGCGCCGTGCGGAGATCGGTCGCATCGTCGAGCGGATCCCGCTGGACTCCCGGGAGTCGATGATCGCCGCCCTCGAAGCGTTCGCCGATGCCGCCGGTGAGTTGCCGCAGCACTCGTGGTCGTTGGGCTGGGCATAGTGACCAGCAGTCGCTGGGCCACGCCCCGCAACGTGCGGCTGTTCCCCGAACATCGCCGTGCCCAACTGCACCAGCTCGTGCTGCAGTCTCGTCAGTTGATCCTGCTCGCCGCGATCACCGGTGTCGTCACCGGTGCCGTCGTGGCCGGCTTCGACCGGCTGGTCGTCGACGCGATGTTCGATCACGTGCTCGACCTCCCGCTGTGGACAATCACCATCCTGCCCGGTTGCGGGCTCCTGAGCGCCGCCGCCGCCCGCCATCTCCTCGGTCCCAAGGTGAGCCCATCCACTGCGGACGAGTACCTCCACTCCTTCCACGACCCGGACCACGAGCTGCAATGGCGGGCGTTCGCGGCGCGGATGATCGCTGCGGTGGCCACCCTCGGTACCGGTGGCCCGATGGGCTTGGAGGGTCCGTCGTTGTACGCCGGCGCCACGTTCGGCTCCGAACTGCAGGGTCGGTTCCGGGGCACGTTCAAGAACACTGACCGACGCGTGCTGATGGTTGCCGGTGCCGCCGCCGGGGTCGCTGCGATCTTCAAAGCGCCGGCCACTGGGGCGATCTTCGCCCTCGAGGTGCCGTTCCAAGGCGACCTCGCCCGCCGAATGCTGCTCCCAGCGCTCGTCTCGAGTGCCTCCGGCTACCTCATCTTCGCCGCGATCAACGGCACCGACCCATTGTTCCCTGTGCTCGGCTCACAACAGTTCGTCTATCGCGACCTGTTCGGCGCCCTGCTGATCGGGCTCCTCGCCGGCATGGGTGCCCGCGTGTTCGCATGGATGCTGCGCCGCGCCAAGCGGCTCGCCACCGGACCACGGCCGTGGCTGTTCACCTGCCTCGCCGGCGTCGTCGTCGGCGGCAGCTTCGTCCTCGGTCGGCTGCTCACCGGCGAATCACTGCTGGTCGGTTCCGGCTACCACGTCCTCACCTGGGCGACCGACCCGACGCGATCCGTGTGGGTGGTGCTGGCGATCCTCGGGCTGCGCTGCGTTGCCACCTCGGCCACTGTCGCCGGCGGCGGGGTCGGCGGGCTGTTCGTCCCGCTCGTCGTTGCCGGGGCCCTCACCGGCGTCGTCGTGGGCCACAGCGTCAATCGAGCCGACCTCGGTTTGTTCGTCGTCATCGGTGTCGCCGCGTTCCTCGGTGCCGGCTACCGCGTGCCGCTCGCCGCGGTGATGTTCGTCGCCGAGACCACCGGCAGACCGGCCTACGTCGTCCCCGGGCTGATCGCCGCTGTCGTCGCCGAGCTCGTCATGGGCGAATCATCGGTGACCAACTACCAACGCAACAGCCCCCGGCTCGACCCCTCACCAGTCCGCCACCACGACGACACTAAACCGGCACAGCACGGGGATCACGCCTGACGCGCAGCCAGGGTCCTTGCTCACAACCGATGTTCGAACGCCGTCCAACGCGCCCGGCCGAGGCGACGCACGACCATCGCTCCGACGACCACCGCGAGCGCAGCGACACGCAATGGGACCGGCGGCAACGGCCTGCCGACCACTGGCCGTCGCGAGACCGTCACGTGCGCGCAACCAAACGGACAAGACGGCAGCCGACACTGCTGAGATGTTGAACCTTGCCATCAACCGGCACGGTGACCTCGCTCTGCTCCAGGTCGAAGGCGACCTCGACACATTTGAGGCAATTGACGACCTGGGTGACTCGCTCCTGTTCGCGACGGCGGATGACGAGCTCGTGCTGGATCTGACGTCTGTGTCCGCGATGGACGACGAGAGCGCACGCGACCTCCATGACCGGCTCGTGCGCCGATGCGGGAGGCTGCCGGCCACCATCATCGCTCCAGCCGTCGAGGTGCAACTGGCCTTGGCCGCCAACGGGTTCGACGAGCTGGCCGCGGTCGTCGACACACTCGAACTCGCGCGAGATGTTGTTCGCGCCCGCAATGCGCTCGACGACATCCTCGCCAACTGGAGGTGCTCCGCATCCCGCCGCCCAGAGGTGGTGGGACCGATCCAGAGAACGGGACCAGCGCAGTCGATTCGCCATCGCCACCAGGTTCACCGCTGAAGTTGACAATTGCGCGTCGATGCTGTGTCCATGCGAAACGAATTAGGTCGCGGTCAGCGCCCGGTCGTCGTCCGCCCGCCTCGTCGGTGCTGCGGCCGTCAGGGACCGGAAGGGCTACCTCGGTGCTATCGAGCTTGAACCGCACCAGACCGACCCCTCGTCAGTCCGTTTCGGTCAACACCAGTGCCCGATCGCCAGCACCTGGTTGGTCGTCAGCACCTGGTCGAACGAATCTGCGAGTTGAATTGTGGCGGTGCCGCCCCCGACCTTGGCAGACAGGATCACCTGAGCGACGATAATCACGTGAGTGCGCATGGCGGGCATCGCTTCAGTCGACATCGTCATACCCCCCATCCGAGAGGACGATGCTGACCCAATCCCAGTCAACCGGCCACGAGGGCGCGCCGGATCGGACGTGAGGGTCGTGACTCATGTAACTACTGCAGACTGCACATTGGTTCGATGTTCGGCGATCGCCGCTTTCCGTCCGGGCTGCCGGGCGAACCCCTTCGACGAAGGATCGGCCGCCACTGCTGTTTTGGCGCACTCCGCACCCGAGGCTTCAGCCATCTCATCAGGCGGGCCGAGCGCTCCGTCCCGACGGGATCCGGTCCGTGATCGTCCGCTGCTTGCGCCAAGGTGCCCAGCGCGAGAGCATTCGTGCTTGGAATCGATGCGGTTGGGGGTCGGCTCTCGCCGCCGTCGGACCTCAAGGCTCGTCGTGATCCTCGTGATCGGCCTGGTGGCGTGCTCGCCTGATCGAGCCGCGCCCGCGGCGACGGTGGCAGACGCCTACGCGGGCACCGTGCGCTGGTTCGTCGACCGGTCGGCAGATCCCGAGGGGCGGCCGCCTGTGTTCGTGGAGGCGCGCGGCGAGGGGGTGTCGATCGGTCTGGAGACGCAGGCAGCGGTGGTGTCGGCTGCAGACGGGTTCGCCGACGTGAGGTTCATCGATCACCGGTCCGAGGCTCTGGACACCGACGGCGTCCGCGACGGTGGCATCTTCCTCGCGCTCGGTGCAGCGGTGCAGGACAATCGATCGGTGACGATCGATGTCGACGAGATCCTGTCGGAGACGAGCAAGATCAGTTGGGAATTCGTGTTCGATGACACCGATGGCTCGTGGCGGATCCGAGGTGATGCGGTCCCGATCACGTGATCAGACGAGCGTTTGACGTTCGAACGGATCGCGTGCTCGCGAGCTGGACCTCCCAACGAGTCGCTCGGCGAGTGTGAGGACCTCGACGACCAGCGCCTCCGCTGGCTGTGCTTCGATCGATCGAACTCCGGCGATCCGGGAGCGGAGGTTGCTCCAGTGCGCGTGCGCGTCCGCCTGCGCTCGGGATGGTTCTCGTTCGAGGAGCACGTCGACTGCCGTCGAAGCGATGACGATCGCCATCCGATAGGCACCGAGTGATGCGAGCCGTTGCGCCTCCATGACCAATGCCTCGGGCAGCACGACATCCACACCCGGGGCATGATCACCCAACAGCAACCGCCCGGCTTGATGGCGCAGGATCTGCCGGCGCCGGAACCCGAAGCCGGCGCCGGCGGCGATCAGCAACACACTCGAAGCGGCGAAGCCGGCGTTCGGCGAGGAAGCGAGCTGGACTGCGAGCAACGCGCCGGTCAGCGACGCGACTTGGAACAGCAGCTCGCTCCGGGCGATCGAACGCGCTCGTGCCAGTCGCGGAACCGTGGCGTTCAAGATCGTGATGGCACGGGTGCCGACACCGCGCCCGAGTCCGATCGAGAACGCGATCGCGAGCACGCCGATGTTGCCGATCGTGATCACGCCAAGCGCGCAGACGACACCGGGCACCAACAACACCGCGACGAGGACAGCATCCGGTTCCGTTCGGCGGTGGATGCGCGGTGCCAACACGTTGGCCACGAGGCCGCCGCCTCCGGCTGCGAGGAGCCCAGCTGCGAAGATCCACTGGTCGCCGCCGCCTCGTTTGATTGCGAAGGCGAGCAGGTATGTCAACGCGCCACCGGCGGCGCGCACCGCGGTCACGGCGACCGTCGCCGACCAGATCCGGGCCGGGATTGCCTCGCTCAGACGGGGCGGCAGGTTCAGTTGCGTCGGCGGGGCCGGGCGTGGCAAACCTCGCGAGACCAGCGCAGCAAGCACGAAGGTCGGCGCAGCAACCAGGAGCATCGCCTCGACGTGGCCGGTCGCCAGGAGTACACCACCGAGCGCCGTGCCGATACCTCCGGCGACCGTTCCGGACCTGGCGATGTGGGCGTCGGAACGCAACAGTTCCGTGGGATCATCGGTCATCTGCGACAGCAACGCCGCCTTCGCCAGTGCGTACACCTTGCGCGAGATCAGCACCAGGAACGCCAGCGGATACAAAGCGACCGTGAGCAGCGAACCGATCATCGCCAAGGAGACCAACGCCCGGAGCACTTGCGACCCAGAGATCGCGATCCCGCACCCGTACCGGGTGCGGTCGAGGACGTTGCCCACGACCGGGGCGACGATCACCAACGGAGCAGCTGTCAGCAGCAGATAGAGCATGATCCGGTTCCTGGATGCATCCACGGACACCGACAGGAACAACGAGCCGACCAACGACAGATTGATCATCGCGTCGCCGAAGTCGTCGATGACATGCGAGAGCACGAGCCGGCGTGCAAACCTCGGCCCGACCACGAACTCGACGGCTCCGGCACGCCGACCCCTGCCGTCCGAGAGCACCTGCTCGGCCCCCGTCACCCACCAAGACTAACCCCACGGCGCGCCCTGATGAAGAGCCGCCCAGGCTACGACAGCGTCCTGCCCATCTGGTCGCGCTGCTGTGCCCACCTCGTCGCTCCGCGGGCGTAGAGCCCGCTCACGCGCTCACGCGCTCACGCGCTCACGCGCTGACGTCGCTAGGCTCCAGGCCGGTTGTGTCGGGAAGTCTGGTCGGCGTGGTTCCAGCGACCCCGATGGGGTTCCCCGATGACAGCCCCCCAGATCGCCAGCGCGCAACCCGCCTTCCTGCAGAGCGAACGGCCGCTGGCCCGTGCGGTTCGACCGTTCGTACGCTTCTCACACGTCGAGGCCGCAGGGGGCATCGTCCTCGTCGCCACGACGGTCGCCGCGCTCGTCTGGGCGAACTCCCCGTGGAAGCACTCGTACGAGACGTTGTGGTCGACGGATCTTCGAGTCGAGATCGGCTCCTACGTCTTCGCCGAAGATCTCGGACACGTCGTCAACGATCTGCTGATGGCCGTCTTCTTCTTCGTTGTCGGCATGGAGATCAAGCGCGAGCTGGTCGCCGGGGAGTTGCGAGACCGGCGCGCCGTCGTCCTCTCATCGATGGCGGCTCTCGGTGGGATGATCGTTCCTGCGGCCATCTATCTGTCGTTCAACGCCGGTGGCGGTGGCTCTCGGGGCTGGGGGATCCCGATGGCGACAGACATCGCATTCGCCCTCGGCGTCGTCGCGCTCCTCGGCCCCCGCGTACCACCGGCCGTGAAGGTCCTCCTGCTGACCCTGGCCATCGTCGACGACATCGGCGCCATCGCGGTGATCGCCGTCCTCTACACAGATCGACTCCAATGGGGATTCGTCGTGGCCGCTGCGGTGATCGCTGGTGTGGTCGCGATCATGCATCGTGCCCGGGTCGTCTACCCGCCGATGTACGTGGTCGCCGGACTGGCACTGTGGTTCGCCGTCTACGAATCGGGCATCCACGCGACGATCGCCGGCGTCGCGATGGGTCTCCTCACCCCAGCCCGTCCCGCCCAGACCGAGCTCGAGGCCGAACAGCTCGTCGAGGTCCTCGACAACAACGACGACATCAAGGCCGACGAGGTGCGCGCCACGGCGAT
>JBBQTN010000220.1:0-8644 GCA_038213195.1 Acidimicrobiales bacterium
TGAAGCGGTTCATCTTCGGTGAGCGAGGCGGGATCTACATCATCGACCTCGAGCAGACGCTCACCCGCGTCGAAGCTGCGTACAACTTCGTCCGTGACCTGTCCGCCAAGGGCGGCACCGTGATGTTCATCGGCACCAAGAAGCAGGCCCAGGATCCGGTGCGCGACTACGCCGGCCAGTGCGGGATGCCGTACGTCAACGAGCGTTGGTTGGGCGGCATGCTCACCAACTTCGAGACGATCGCCAAGCGCGTCTCGAAGATGCAGGAGTACGAGCGGATGCGACTGTCGGGCGAGTTCGACGCGATGCCGAAGAAGGAGGCGCTGCTGCTCGGGCGCGAGCTCGAGAAGCTGCAGAAGAACCTCGGTGGGATCCGCGGCATGGGCAAGCGTCCCGACGCCGTGTTCGTCCTCGACACGAAGAAGGAGCACATCGCCGTCACCGAGGCGAACAAGCTGAAGATCCCGGTCGTCGCCGTCGTCGACACCAATGTCGACCCGGACGTCGTGCAGTACCCGATCCCGGGCAACGACGACGCGATCCGTGCCAACGCGCTGATGTCGCGGGTGATCGCCGAGGCCGTCGAAGAAGGTCGCTACGTCGCCAGCCGCCGTAACCCGCAGGTGGTCACGACGGCGCGTCGCTCCTCCGACGAGGAGACGGCGTTCGCCTCGTCGCAGGCCGATGCCCGCCGCCAGGCAGCGGCCGCGCAGGCCGAGCGCGATGCACGCGTGGCTGCGGGAGCAGCACCGAGCCCGCGGACGTCGGCCGCGCCGCCGGCTCCCGCCCCGGCTGCCGAGGACCCTGAAGCAACGACCCCGACGGCCGCCGACGTGCCAGGGTCGGTCGCCGAGAGCCCCGCAGCGACAGTCGCTGACGGCGGTCCTGCGACCGACCTCATCGGCGATGCTGCGACCGACCTCGGCGGCGAGTCCGCCGCTACGGCGGAACCCGGCGACGCGCGGGCCAACACCCCAACCGACGCCCCGACTGAATCCCCCGAGAACACTGTGAGCACCGAGAGCTGAAGGACATGGCATTCACCGCAAAGGACGTACAGGCGCTGCGCCAAACCACCGGCGCCGGGATGATGGACGCCAAGAGAGCTCTCGAGGCGAACGATGGCGACATGGAAGCGGCCAAGCAGTGGCTGCGTGAGAAGGGCCTCGCCGCGAGCGCCAAGCGCGACGAGCGTGAGAACGCTCAGGGCGCCGTCGCCCTCGTGCTCGACGGCAACGTCGGCGCGATCGTCAAGCTGAAGTCGGAGACCGACTTCGTCGCCGGCTCCGACCAGTTCAAGGCAGAGGCGGACACGTTGGCCAAGCTCGTCGCAGCCAGCGGCGAGGCGGCCGTCGCCGAGCGCTCGAAGGAGCTCGATGACCTGAAGATCACGCTGAAGGAGAAGATCGAGCTCGGCGACGTCGTGCGCATCGAGGCCGCCCCTGGCAACACCCTCGACAGCTACCTGCACATGCAGGGCGGCCGCGGGGTCAATGCCGTGCTCGTGGAGATGTCCGGCGCGACGCCGGCGCTGGCCCACGACGTCGCGGTCCACATTGCCTTCGCCCGGCCGAAGTACCTCAGCCGTGCGGACGTGCCTGCGGACGTGGTCGAGCACGAGCGCCAGACCCTTGAGGCGCTCAGCCGCAACGAGGGCAAGCCCGAGGCGGCGCTGCCGAAGATCGTCGAGGGCCGCCTCGGCGGGTTCTTCAAGGACGTCGTGCTCGTCGACCAGCCCTACGCGAAGGACGACAAGCAGTCGGTGGCGCAGTTCATCGGCGGGGCCAAGATCGTCACGTTCGCCCAGGTGGAGATCGGCTGAGCCGATGACACCCCCCCGATGGAAGCGGATCGTCTTCAAGCCATCGGGTGAGGCGCTCGCCGGGCCGAGCGGGTCCGGCCTCGACGCAGCGACACTGGACGCGACGGCGCGCGAGATCGCCG
The DNA here is from genome assembly GCA_038213195.1 of Acidimicrobiales bacterium. Lineage (GTDB taxonomy): Bacteria > Actinomycetota > Acidimicrobiia > Acidimicrobiales > Ilumatobacteraceae > JAODBQ01. Next base: position 1,945 of record JBBQTN010000220.1, read on the forward strand.
AGGTCCACGCCAGGGGCACCGACGTGATCGTCGTCGTCGGCGGCGGCAACTTCTGGCGTGGTCGCACGGGCGCGATGAGCGGCATGGATGCCACGCAGTCCGACCACATCGGGATGCTGGGAACGGTGATGAACGCGCTGGCCTTGCAGGATGCCCTGGAGCGCGTCGGCCAGGACACGCGTGTGCAGAGCGCGATCGAGATGCCGCGCATCGCCGAGCCGTACATCCGCAGGCGGGCGATGCGTCACCTCGAGAAGGGCCGGGTCGTGATCGTCGCGGCCGGAACCGGCAACCCGTTCTTCACCACGGACACGGCCGCCGCACTGCGGGCCGCGGAGATGGACGCGGACGCGCTGCTCAAGGGCACCCACTCCGGTGTCGACGGCGTGTACAGCGCCGATCCGCGCCTCGATCCGAACGCCGTGAAGTACGACGAGATCAGCTACATCGACGTGATGACGAAGGACCTCAAGGTGATGGACGCCACGGCGATCGCGTTCTGTCGCGACAACCAGATCCCGATCGTCGTGTTCGACATGTCGACACCCGGCGCGTTGCACGCGATCCTCAGCGGGCACAAGGTCGGCACGATGGTGTACGACGCCTGAACGAGGGCGTCGCGGCGAGTCCCCTCATGCGCGGTCCGGCCCCCGCGTGGTCGATACGCTGGCCCAGTGACCGAAGAAACGCTCCTCGATGCGATGGAGAAGATGGAGAAGGCCGTCGCCCACGTCCAGGATCAGTTCACGACCGTGCGCACCGGGCGGGCCACTCCGGCGCTCGTCGAGAAGCTGCTCGTGGAGTACTACGGCTCGCCGGTCCCGCTGCAGCAGCTCGCCGGGTTCCAGGTCCCGGAGGCCCGCCAGCTGATCATCAAGCCGCACGATCGATCGACGCTCGCCGCGGTCGAGAAGGCCATCCGTGACAGCGATCTCGGGGTCAATCCGAACAGCGATGGCGTGGTGATCCGGCTCAACTTCCCCCCGCTCACCGAGGAGCGCCGCCGCAACTACGTCCGCGTGGTCAAGCACATGGCGGAAGACGGTCGTATCGCCGTGCGCAACATCCGTCGCGATGCGCGCAAGCAGATGGAGGCGGTCGAGAAGGCCGGCGAGATCTCGGCCGACGATTTGGAGCGCGCCGAGAAGGAGCTCGAGAAGGTCACCCACGACCATGTCGAGTTGATCGACAAGGCGTTCGGCCGCAAGGAGCAGGAGCTGCTCGAGATCTGAGCGGTCCCGTGCCCGAACCGAGGCAGGAGAGGAACCGAATGAGCGATGATGCTTGGCGCCGAGAGCGTCGCGATGATGACGAGGACTTCGGCCCACCGTTGTTCGGCGACGTGCCGACCACGGAGGTACGTCCGGGTGATCTGTCGTTCGGCGACTCGGACACCGGCTCGTTGCCGCATTGGACCGAGCCACCGACGGGCGAGATCCCGCGTGTGCTGAGCAACCCGCCTCCCACCGATCCGACGGAAGACCTCGATGTGTGGTCGTCGTTCTCCAACGCTGCGCCGGTGTGGAGCGACGATGCGCCGAGCGGCGCAGCGCCCCAGCCATCGGGCTCAGGCTCGGGCTCGGGCTCGGACCCCGTCACGCCCGGACCATCCGCGAGTCAGCCGGTGTGGAGCGATGACGCGCCAGGGGACCCTTCCGTCCCCGTACGGCGCGAGCCAGGCCGGATCATGATCGGCACGGATCCCACCGACAGTGCTGGCCGCCCGATGCCGCGTCGCGGACGCCAGGACCCTCCCGCGCGCGGCGCCCGCGGCACCCGTCCCGGGCCGCCGCGGGTCGGCACCCGGACTGCACCCGCAGACGCACGTGACATGCCGACGGCGGTGCTCGTCGGACTCGGCATCGGGATCGTGTTCATCATCGCCGCGGTCTGGCGACCGTGGGCTGCGCTGGCGGTCGTCGTCGTGGTGCTCGGCCTGGCCGCGCTGGAGTACTTCGACAAGGTCACGGAGAAGGGCTACCACCCGGCGACGATCACCGGTGTCGTGGCGTGCGTCGCCGCGCCGCTCGCGGCGTATTGGGTGGGTGAGACAGCGCTGCCGCTGATCCTCGTGCTCGCGTTCGGCGCCGGCACGGTGACGTTCATGGGCTCCAACGGGGTCGAGTCGGGTCCGATGCCGAACATCGCGATCACGACGCTGGGGATCACCTGGATCGCCCTGCTGGGTTCGTTCGCCGCGCTGATCCTCAAGTTCTCGACCGTGCCCGTCGTCGTTGCCGGCGGTCACGTCAGCCTCGATCTCGGCACGGACACGCTCGTGCTGCTGGCCATCGGCGTCGTCGCCAACGACGTCGGTGCGTTCTTCGTCGGCAGTGCCACCGGGCGCCATCCGTTGCGCAGGTGGATCAGCCCGAACAAGAGCGCCGAAGGGCTGGTGGGCGGTTCGCTGGCGACGCTCGTCGTGCTCGGGGCGATCGGCGCGGCGCACAAGAGCACCACGTGGAACAGCCTCGGCGACTGCCTGCTGCTCGGCCTCGTGATCTGCGTGGCCGCCCCGATCGGCGACCTCACGGAGAGCATGTTCAAGCGCAACCTGGACATCAAGGACTTCGGGACCATCGTCAAGGGTCATGGCGGGGTGCTCGACCGCTTCGACGGCTTCCTGTTCACCCTCCCGGCGGCGTACTACCTGCTCGAGATCGTCAAGCCGTGGGTGACGAAATAGTCGAATAGCACGGCGATCACGCTGCGGTGCCGTGCGGTTCGACCCAGGACGCTGCGAGACTCCTCACGTCATGTCAGCGACGCGCATCGCCATCGCAGGGTCGTCGGGTTCGATCGGCACCCAGACCATCGACGTCGTTCGCGCGGAGCGAGGCCGGTACAGGGTCGTCGGCCTCGGCGTCGGCTCGTCGGTGGAGACGCTGATCGCACAGGCCCGCGAGCTACGCCCCGAGGTCGTGGCAGTCGCGGACCCGTCGCGTCGCGCCGAGGTGGCTGCGGCGCTGCCGTTCGCCGAGGTCGTCGCCGAGATGACCGACCTGGTGGACGCCGCCGACGTCGTCGTCAACGCGGTGGTCGGCTTCGCCGGTCTCCCGGTGACGATCGAGACGTTGCGCCGCGGCAAGCGCCTCGCGCTGGCCAACAAGGAGAGCCTGATCGCCGCCGGTCCCGTCGTGCAGCCGCTGCGGGCGACGCCAGGTGCCGAGCTCGTCCCCGTGGACAGCGAGCACTGCGCCGTGCACCAGTGCCTGCGTGCCTCGGCGTTCGCCGACCGCGAGGTGGCGAGGATCGTGCTGACCGCCAGTGGCGGGCCGTTCCGCGGCCGCACCGCTGCGCAGCTGTCCGAGGTGACCGTCGACGAGGCGCTCGCTCATCCGACGTGGAGGATGGGTCCGAAGATCACGATCGACTCCAGCACGCTGATGAACAAAGGGCTCGAGGTGATCGAAGCCCACGAGCTGTTCGGCACCGACTACGACCGGATCGAGGTCGTCGTGCATCCGCAATCGGTGGTGCACTCGATGGCCGAGTTCACCGACGGTTCGACGATCGCCCAGCTCAGCCTGCCCGACATGCGCCTGCCGATCGGCTACGCGCTGGCCTACCCGGCGCGCATCGGCACGCCGTTCGGGCGGATCGATTGGGGTGCACTCGGTCGGCTCGACTTCGAGGCGCCCGACCTGGCCACCTTCCGCTGCCTGGCGCTGGCGTACGCCGCCGGGCGCACGGGCGGCACAGCGCCGGCGTGGCTGAGCGCGGCCAACGAGGTCGCGGTCGAAGCGTTCCTGGCCGGCCGGTTGCGTTGGGGGCAGATCGCCGACGTCTGCGACGCCGTGCTGCAGTCGCACGACGGCGCAACGCCCGTCACCGTCGACGACGTCGTCGACGCAGACTCGATCGCGCGGTCGCATGCGCACGAGATCATGGACAGGCAACCCGTCGGATGAACGCGCGATGAGTGAGCGCAGCGAGCGAATGATCAAGCAGGTCGTTTCGGCGCGCAGCGCCGAGCCGCTCATCCGCACACCGCCGCAGGCGGTCGCCTGATGAGTGAGCGCAGCGAGCGAATCAAGCATGAGTGACACCTACATCAAGCTGCGCAACGAGGTCCTCGCGGGCGGTTCCAGCGATCAACCTGGCGAGGGCGGACTGGGCAGCGCAGGCGGCGTGCAGGGCTGGCTGATGCTGACGGGCATCGTTGCGCTGCTCGTGCTGCTCGGGTTCTACAGCAAGTGGGCGCTGGTGTTCGTCCTCGGCCTGCTCGTGTCGATCTTCCTGCACGAGCTCGGTCACTTCGTCACGGCCCGGCTGACCGGGATGAAGGTCACCCAGTTTTTCCTGTTCATGGGACCGCGGTTGTTCAGCTTCCGCCGTGGTGAGACCGAGTACGGGATCCGGCTGCTTCCCGTCGGCGCGTTCGTCCGGATCATCGGAATGAACAACCTCGACGAGGTCGATCCCGCCGACGAGCAGCGCGCGTACCGCGGCAAGAGCTACCCGCGCCGGATGCTGGTGATCACGGCAGGGTCGGTGATGCACATGCTGATCGCCATCGTGTTGCTGTTCGGGGTGTACGCGGTGAACGGTCAGCGCACCACGACGGGACGGGTCGGCCTCGCCGCGATCAGCAAGGGGCTCCCGGCCGACTACGCGGGCCTCGAGGCCGGCGACATCTTCGTGTCGGTCGACGGGGTGACGCCGAGCTCGGCGCCCGAGCTGACGAGGCTGATCCGCAGCCATCACCCAGGCGACGTGATCGACGTCGTCGTCCTGCGCAACGGTCAGCAGGTCGCCAAGCAGGTCACGCTCGGCACCAACCCCGCCGATCCGACCTCCGGCCTCGGCTACATGGGGGTCAGCTCGGGCGACGAGGTGGTCTGGAACCAGGCGTCCGTCGCCAGCGCCGCATCGCACAGCGTCACCGATCTCGGCCACACCATGTGGGCGAGCGTCGGAGGCGTCGTCAAGGTGCTCAACCCGGTGAACATCTTCAACCACCTGACCGGCGCTGACAACGACCCCAACACCCAGCCGACGACCGTCGTCGGGATCACCCGGCTGAGCGCGACCATCGGTGACGAGGCCGGCCTCGGCGGGATCCTGCTGACGCTCGCCGGCGTCAACGTGTTCGTCGGATTGCTCAACCTGTTCCCGCTGCTGCCGTTCGACGGCGGACATGCCGCGATCGCGACGTACGAGCGGATCCGCTCCCGTCGTGGCCGCACGCCGTATCGAGCCGACGTCGCCAAGATGATCCCGGTGACGATGGCGATGATGACGCTGCTCGCGTTCCTCGTGTTCGCCGGGCTGTACCTGGACAGGGTCAGGCCGCCCCGCTGATCCACCGGCCTCGCTGGCACACTTGGGGTCGTGACGTTCGAACGACGTACCACTCGCCAGTTGCACGTCGGCAAGGTCGCGGTCGGAGGGGGCGCGCCGATCACCGTCCAGTCGATGACGATCACCAAGACCGCCGACGTCGAGGGCACTCTGCAGCAGATCTACGCCCTCGCCGCCGCCGGCTGTGACATCGTCCGGTGCACCTGCAACGAACCGGAGGCGGCGGTCGGGCTCGCCCAGATCGTGCCGCGTTCACCGATCCCGGTGATCGCCGACATCCACCACCAGTACAAGATGGCACTCGCCGCGCTGGAAGCGGGCGTCCACGGCCTGCGCCTCAACCCCGGCAACATCCGTCGGCCCGAACACATCAAAGCCGTCGCCCGCGAGTGCAAGGACCGCAACGTCTCGATCCGCATCGGGGTCAACGGCGGATCGCTCGATCCGCAGCTGTACGAGGAGTTCGGCGGGATCCGGCCGGAGGCGATGGTCAAGTCGGCGCTGCGCGAGATCGCCTACTTCGACGAGGTCGGCTTCGACCTCTACAAGATCAGCGTCAAAGCGTCGAACGTGCCGTTGATGGTCGAGGCGTATCGCCAGCTGAGTGAGGTCACCGACGCCCCGCTGCACCTCGGCGTCACCGAGGCGGGGCCGCCCCCGGCCGGGGTGATCAAGGCGACTGCGGGACTGGCGACGCTGCTCCTGGAGGGCATCGGCGACACCATCCGCTACTCGCTCACGGCCGACCCCGTCGAGGAAGCCCGCGCCGGCCGGCAGCTGCTCGAGGCACTCGGCCTGCGCGAGCGCAAGAACGTCGACCTGATCGCCTGCCCGAGCTGCGGCCGCGCCGAGATCGACGTGATCGACGTCGCCAACCGCGCGATGCAGGCGTTCGGCGATCGCAAGATCCCACTGCAGGTGGCGGTGATGGGCTGCGTCGTCAACGGTCCCGGCGAGGCGCGAGAGGCCGACCTCGGCATCGCCGCCGGCAACAAGCGCGGCCACCTGTTCGTGAAGGGCCGCAACGTCGCCGTGGTGCCGGAGGCCGACATGGTCGAGGCGCTCGTCGAATGGGCCGAGTTCATCCACGAGCACGGCACCGAGGCGGCCGTCGCCAGGGTCGACACGACGCTGGCCGAGCGAGAAGCCGCCAAGGACCGGGCCAAGCTGCTCGCCGATCAGGGCGACGACGCCAACCACGCCGCCGAGAAGATCGTCGAGATCCGCCGCACCACATCGTCGTCGCCGACCTGACACCCGGCGCGCCGGCCGGCCGGTCGGTTGGGCGCGGCGTGTGCCAGAGGCTGGCGCAGCTCGCGCCCGCCTGGCTGAGGTGGGCGCGGCGTGTGCCAGGGGCTGGCACAGTTCGCGCCCACCCGACCGGTGGCGGGGATGG
>JBBQTN010000221.1:0-8459 GCA_038213195.1 Acidimicrobiales bacterium
GACACCGAACACCCGTCGACCCTGCCGTTCGAGGTCGGCGGCGGCGGCGCGCACCGTGGTGGTCTTGCCGGTCCCGGCCGGTCCGACGGCGAGGACCAGCCGGTCGTGACCGGCGACGGCGCTGGCGACGTCGGCCTGCAACACATCCAACCCGGTGCAGTCGACCGTCGCCGACGGGTGGGGGTCAGGTGTTTGCACGTCGAGCGCCCACGACAACACGTACTCCTCCTCGGCCAACACCCCCTCGGTCGTCAGATGCGGGGAGATCGGTTCCTGCCACAACGACCTGCCATCCGACGCCCGCACCGGTCCGGTCGGGTCCGCAGGGTTGAGGTTCACGCCGGTGGCGATGATCGTGTCGCACCGCTGTTCGAGCCGTTCCACCCATCCCACCGCCGGCATCCCGGGTGTTGGGCGTTGGAGGTCGCAGATGACCCGCATCACATCCGCCCGGTTCCACGTCGACCCCGCAGCCGACAACGCGTCGACGATCTGGTCGACCGACGGTTCCCAGAACGGGCCATGCGCCTGCTCGCGCCCGGCGACCGTCACCGCGTCGACCAGGTCACGAGCCGTCCAACCAGCCGTGTTCGCTTCGGCGATCCACCGTGTCGTCAGATCGGGCACGCCGTTGCCGGTCTTGTGACCCCGGGTGTCCGCCGCGGCCTCGCGGGTCATCGCGGCGCGTTCCCACCTCGTTGGTGAGCGACCCTCGCGGGCCCGGAACTCGCTTACCTTCACTGCGAGAGCGGTGTCGACTTGGGTGGTGCGTTTCGAGAACACCGACAACAACTCGACCGGCGCCCCGGCGAGCTCGGCCTGCCCGGCGGCGATCTCCCCCCAACCAACGCCGAACCGGGCGGTCAGCTCGTTGCGCAGCGCGGACTGGTACAGGCCGCCGAGCATCCGCTGATAGCGCTTCAGGTAGCGGGCATCCAACGCCAACCACCGGCCCTCGATCGTTTGGACCTTCGCCGAGATCACCGCATGCGTGTGCACCTGCGGATCATCCGCACGCGACGTCGTCTGCCGGAACGTGGCGATCGTCAACCCCTGCGAGTCGGGATGCAGGCGGCGACCGTCAGCACGGATCCGGGTCGTCGACCCGAACCGCTCCAGATGACCCAACGCCACCGACACCGCCGCGTCGTGTGCGTCGAGCAGGCGGGGGTCCTGGGTCAACGCCCACACCACACTCACCGACTTCGGCGCCGAGAACGTCGCATCAAACCCAGCGACCGCACGCACCACCCGACCATCCGAACGCATCCGGTCGACCAGCGGATTCCCCAACCGCGACCCAGAAACCGGGTCACGGCCCTCCAACAACAACTCCAACGACCCGGCGTCCACCTCACCCGACAGGCCCAGCCCGGCCGCCTGCGCGCCGGTCCACACCCCAGGCACCTCACCAGGCGCCCTCGTCAAGTACTCCGCGTAATACGCCGCAGTCGCCGCGGCCGACGCCGCGTACAGGGTCGTCACCCGCAACATCAGCGCCCACCCCGCCACCGGGCACTTGTCTGTTCTTTCCGAAGTGCGCTGAACCAGGAGGGGCTCGACACGGGACTTCTCAGACCTCGAAGGCGAGCTGCGACTCGCCGAACGGCGGCAACGTTGGCGGCGACGAGGCGAGCTGCACGAGCCGAGAGCCCGACAGAGCCGCCACAAGGGCTGGGCCCGCCGGGCAACTGCGGTCCTCGACGCTGACACCGACGGGGAGGTGCAGCCGGTAGCAGCCGGTGGAGAACACGCCGGCAGTGCGCGACTGGTGTACCTCGATCAGGCCGGCGCCACGCAGGCGGCGCAACGCGCGCGCCACGGTGTCCTTCGCCAGCCCGGTGCACGTTGCCAGCGATCGCACCGACACCATCGCTTCGCAACGATCGACGGGGCCGGTCGAGACGAGCAGAAGCTCCTCGAACACGGCCCACGCCGACGCACCGAGATCACGTCGCCACGTCGACGACGTCGCATCGAACACGAGCACGCGACCGTCAATCGACACCGTTCACCTCGCCGGCCGGCGCACCACCTGTCGGGACGACGGCGTCGCACAACCGCACGACGCGCCTGGTGCAGTGCAGCTCCAGGAAGGCCCATCTCGGCACTCGCAGGCAGGCGCCGATGCGGATCACCGGCATGCCCGTCAGGCCGCCGCTGGCGAGGTAGTCGTTGGCCAACTGGTAACCCAGCGAGCGGCCGATCCGGAGTGCACGCGCTGCTTCCTCGACCGTCAGCACCGGTGACCCGGTGTCGTCGAACAGCTCGGACAGATCCATCAACCATCCGACTTACACGCATGTCATTCGACTAGCAACACCTTGTCCCGGAGCCGGATCGAGCGTGTGCGACTGTGGGATACGCAGAGATACGCACCAATACGCCGTGATACGCACAGCACACTTCGACGTGACAAAAGTCACCGTGCTCGGCGTTGTATCGATTTCTCGGACGCGGGACAGACCCGGCTCGATCGTTGCGTACGCAACGAGGACGCCGACGGGCTCCTCCGCGGGATCGTCGAGGAGCAGGCCGACGACCGTTGAAGCATGCGCCGCATCGGCGCGCCGGGTGCGGTGCGCGTAGATCTTCATCGTCGTCGTCCCACCCGTGTGGTCGAGACGTGCTGCCACGGTTAGAACAGGAACGCCGCATTGAGCAACTGGGTTGGATAGTTCATTGTCGGTGCCGGCACAGCGGTGACTGCGGAGGCGGGTGCCTCCGCCACGCCCAGTCGCGCTTGAGGTGCGAGCTCCGTCCCTCGCAGCCGGGCACCATCTCGCGGCAGCGAGTCGTCGCGCTATCCGGGGGCTTTGAAGCCTGCGCCGGGTGAATGTGACGAGGCGAACAGACCGTACGTGGCGAACCCGATGCCCACGATTGCGACGACGAGCCTGCCCCAGGAATGGATGGCGAGCTAGCGGAGGGCACCGTCGAGGCCGGTGGCTTCGCTCGGCTGGTAGTTGATCGCGGAGAGCATCAAGAAGACTCCGACGAGGCCGATTCCAATGCCTCGCCCTACTTCACCAATGGCTCCGAGCCGTCGATACCAGGCGACTCGGGTCGGTGACAAGCCGGTCAGGTCGAGCTCGTGGTGGACGTCCATCGTCACGCCCCTGTACGACCGGTACAGGCCCGCAGCGATCACGATCACCCCGACGAGACCGATCGCAACGCGGCCGACGTTGTGGCGCATGATCGAGGCGGAGGACGTCGAGTCGGCGATCACCGTCGACGAGCGCGATGGCGCCGCGCGAGGTTCGACAGGGATCCTGGTAGGCGCCCGGGCCTGCGGCGGCTCGAAGGGTTCCGACGAGCAGCACGGTTGGGTCGTCACCCCCGAACGCCGCCGTCAGCCCTGCGGTCGGCACAACCCTCGCTCCGCTCGCGCCACTTCCGAGCACACCTGTGGCTGCGGGCCCTCCGTTGACGGTCTCGTCACCTTCGACGTCGGCACCGCAACCGCCGTCGACAGCAGCAACGTCAGCGGCGCCGACCTCGCCGACCACGTCAGCGGCGTCGACCTCGCCGACCTCGCCGACAACCAAGGCTCCTGCCCCGTCTCCGACCGTCGCACCGACGGTGCCGACAGCCCCGGCGACGCTCTCACCTTTGCCCACCTCTCCGGCAACGCTCGTCTCCGCGGGCCAATCGGTCTACGTCGAGCAGGTCGGCGACGGCCCCGAGCGCAGTCTCCGCGTGGCTGGAGAGCCTCGGACTGGGCCGCCTGTACGGCAAGACGAAGGAGCTGCACCAGCCTCTCCCGCCCGGCACCATCATCACCGTCCGTGACGGCAAGGTCATCATCAGCTGACGACGCCAGGGTCGGCCGTTGCACGTCCCCCGATCTGGGTCAGCACCGATCGTTGCGTTCGGCTCGATCTTTGCTCACGTCGGCGTGAAGCCGGTCGCACGTGTCCTCGGCTGACGTCGAACCTCTTGAGGAGTCGCGCGCCGCAGGTCTCGATAGCGCCAACGCCGAACCGGCCGGCCGAGCACTCCGGCCGCAGAGACCGGCACTGACCCGCCGTTTCGCGGCTCCGAACCCGATATGATAACGATGCGACCGGCGGAACCAAGACCGCGGCCGCAGCGGTCGTCGAATCGACCGAGCACGTCGGCGTGCCCCGTCATACATGTCGAGGTGGTCGGCGTCTCGCAGCGATCGCTCCGGGATCGTCGACCTTCCTGTCGAGGTAGCGCTTGCCGGGGTAGAACGGGCATTCGTCAGCGCAGCCCATGGTGATCACCACGTCGGATGTTCGGACATCTTCGTCGGTGAGCTTCCTCGGGGCCGCACCGGTGGCGGTGAGATCGATGCCGATCTCGGCCATCGCGGCGATCACCGTCGGGTTGATCGTGTCCGCTGGGGCGGTTCCAGCAGAACGGAGGGCGATCCTGTCAGCGGCGTGTTGGGCGAGCAGGGCGGCGGCCATCTGCGAACGTCCGGCGTTGTGCACGCAGACGAACAGCACCTCGGGGGCGGGTGTCAGCGATCGATGGTTACCTCGCGCTCAGCAGGGGTGGACGGGTAGAGGAAGCGGATCAGGGCGAAGGCGATCCCGGTGCCGGCGAGTTGCATGACGATGAACATCGGCGCCGAGGACGGTTTGATCCCGGCGAAGCTTTCCGAGATCTACCTCCTCGCCCAATCAACGATCGCCCTGGTCACCCGTCACCACGATGACCACAGCCCGCTTGGCATCCCTCTGGACCGCGACGACCGCGGCTGTCATGTTAGGACTGGCAGCCGGCAAGACCCGCGTTCGTGCGGCCCTGGACGATCCGGTGGTGATCACCGAAGGCCGGGTCACGTTGATCGACGGCGTCCTGGCCGTCGCTGTGCTGGTCGGGATCTCACTCAACGCCATCGCCGGGTGGTGGTCGGCAGACCCGCTCGCTGGGCTGGTCATCGTCTACTACGCCGCCCGTGAAGCCCACCAAATCTTCGTTCCGAGACAAAGGATGACGATGTGATGGCTCGTGGTGATCGGAGCGGTCACTCCGCACGCCGAGGTCTGGTTGGCTGATGATGGCGTTGTCGTGGCGGGCGCAACCACAGCAAGGCCAGATTCGGTGACGCGCTGCGGCTCCTCCCCGACATCATCCGACTTCTGCGTCGCCTCGCGCCGCGCGCCCACGGCCTCGGCATCCGGTGTACTTGGCGAGACCTCGAGATCGGAGGCATCGATGTGTGTTCGTCGGGGATCTACTACTCGAGGTCACCGAGAGTCCTCCGGAGAGTGTTGCCGGTGGTGTGGCGGACCGCCGCGTCATCCAAGGTTTCAGCCAAGAAATTCAGCAATACGAGCTATCACAGGACATCACTGTGCGGACTGTTCGCACCTGAAGTCGCAGGTCAGCGGCACTATCCGGCACTGGGCGGACAGCCACGACCCGACTTTTAATCCGTTGGTTCAGGGTTCGAGACCCTGGGGGGGCACGCATCACCCCAGCTCCTGGCCTCGCGCCGACACGAGCCCTCGCTCAAGGTAGCGTTCTGCCGCGAATGTCGGAGGCCAGATGGGGACCCTGCGAGAGCGGACGCCAGGCACCTGGGAGCTGATCGTCTCGGCTGGCCGTGATCCGGCAACCGGTCGCTACCACCGCGTGATCCGAACGATCCACACCACCTCCAGGCGCCAGGTGAAGCTCGCCCTCGCCGAGCTCGAGACGGCCGTGGCGGCGGGCCGGGTCTCCACCAAGGACCGCACGCTCGCCGAGCTGCTCGACAGCTGGCTCGATCACATCACCGATCTCGGGCGTGCCGACACGACGCTGCACAACTACCGACTGGTCGTCGAGCGCGACATCAAGCCGCCGCTCGGCAAGACCAAGCTGTCGAAGCTGACCGCGTTGGACATCGACCGTGTGTACGCGCGGCTGCGCAAACGAGGCCTCGCGCCGGCAACCATCCGACAGGTCCACGCCATCTTGCGCGCTTCGCTCCACCAAGGTGAGCGGTGGGGCCTCGTCGATCGCAACGTCGCCCGGCTCGCCTCGCCACCATCACAGCCGCAGCGCGAGCAACACCCTCCCCAACCCGACGAGGTCATCGCACTCCTCGACGCGCACGGCAGGATCATCGCCGGCAGGCTCGACGAACACCTCCACCGGCTCGCCACCTTCTGGATCGATCACCACGACCGCGGTCGCAGCGTCGCCGTGGTCGCTTCGACCAACGACCACGTCGATGTCATCAACCGCGCCATCCAGACCGCCCGGGTCGACGTCGGCCAACTCGATCTCGCCGTGACGACGCTCGTCGCTGGTGGCGAGGACGTCTACGTCGGTGACGTGATCGCGACCCGCCGCAACGAGCGCCGACTGGTCAGCGATCGAGGTGAACCTGTTCGCAACCGCGACACCTGGACCGTCACCGCGATCAACATCGACGGGGCGTTGACCGTGACCCACCACGGCGGACACGGTGAGATCACCCTGCCCCTGGACTACGTGCGCAACCACGTCCGCCTCGGCTACGCGGCAACCGAACACGGCTGGCAATCGGACACCGTCGACACCGCCATCGCGCCCGCCTCGGCGGTGACGACACGGCGCGGGCTGTACGTCGCCGCGACCCGCGGCCGCGACGAGAACCTGCTGTCCGTGATCACCGACAGCAACGACACTGCCGATGCTCGCGACGTCCTCGAGACCATCCTCCACGCCGACCGTGCCGACATCCCCGCCACCACCCAACGACGCACCCTCGCCCAAACAACCCCGCACCAGGTCAGCCGCGCGGCACCGAAGCTGACACCACGGTGTGCGATCCCCGAGTGGTTCCAACCCGCGCTCGCCGCCGCCAAGCGCAGCCTCGACGAGGCCCGGACACGCGCCGCACAGCGTCTGGCACGGCGCGAACGAGCAACCGCCGATGTCGCAACCGCCGACGCCGGCCTCGCCGACGTCTCAGCGCAGACGTACCACCCGCGCGCAGCGCTCTACCGCGCTGAAGCAGGCGTCGACGATGCCCGCCTTCGCCGAAACGATCTGACCCGCCGGCTCGAGACCGCTCCCTGGCGGCAACGTCGTTCGCTGCGCGGCGAGCTACAGGCGCAGCAGCAGCGTCTCGACCGCGCCGAGGGCCACCTCGAACTCACCCGCCAGCGCACCCAACCAGCCGTCGAGCAACACACCCAGGCAGCCGCCGATCATCGGGCCGCGCATGGACAGCTCGACATCTGCCACACCCTCGACCGCCTCGACAGCCCGCAACCATCCGTTGGCGATCACCAAGGCCACTACAAGGCGCTCGCAATCTGGAAGCAATGGGCCGACGGCCACGACCTCCCCACCAACACCCTCCACACCGTCGCCTCGCTCCTCGACCACCGGCCAGGCCGCGAACAACAACTCGCCCGCGTCCTGCGCAACGACATCGGCCAACCCGAACCCGCACCGCGCGTCACGAGGGACTACGACCACTACCCGACGCGAACCGCAAGCCACGACATCGGCTTCGGCCGGTGACGCCCGCAGCAGGCCTCCGCGACTTGGCTGCCCGGACTGTCGCCGGCAGCCGGGTCCTGCCCGAAACCCTCGTCAAACTCGCAGATCCAACGATCCGAGAACACATCGGTCGCGCGCTCGCCGGGCTCGTGCGGCACGATTTGAGGACGCGCGTTCTCGGATCCTGCCGCGCTGTTATGGAGCCGGGCGAAACGGCACATTGAGGACGCGTGAATCGGCGACCTGCCCGGTGATTATGGGACGTGTTTGGGCTCGTGCACATCCTCGGAGTCTTTGCGCTGAGAAACCGCCTCTTCCAGAGTCCGACGGCCCTCATCGGGCGGCCTTGCTGGCCCGACCTGGAACCTGTTCTTCGACAACCGGCGGACACCGTCGCGCGGAGCTAGTGCCGCGTCAGGCAACGTCTGCTTCGTTGGTGGACGTGACTCCGAGCCGGGCGTTCGATGACGCGTGGTCACGATCCCAGGACGCGAGTGATGGGCGGTTCGGCTGCGATGACAACCTTGCGAATGCCGTCACGGAACGGCCGCCACCGCTGAAGCGGCCCGCCGTGGGCGTTGCGAGTTCGGGCCATCGGCAACGAGGAGTGCGGGAGAACCCGTGGGTTCTCGCGAGGACGAATCGCAATCCGGCCGTTGATCGAGCTCGCCTGCCTTCTGGCGGACGCTAGACCGGTTCGGGCATAGACAAGGTCGCCGTGGCACCGAGTTGAACGATCGTGCCCCACACATCCGGATGTCCCTTGTATGAGCTGACCCGGCCATCGCGGAGCCTCACGAGACTGACGATGGTCGTATCAATCGGCTTCTCGGTGGGGGCGAGCCCCAAGAAGTCACCGTGATGCGTTCCGTAAAGCGTCCAGAACAGTACGACACTGTTTTCGTCCGCGACCTGATCCTCGATCGTGAACCGGTATTTGCCGAAGCTCGACTGCAGGAAGGAAACGTGCTGGCGCAACCCGTCGCGCCCCGCGGTCGCCC
>JBBQTN010000222.1:0-8308 GCA_038213195.1 Acidimicrobiales bacterium
CGAGGTTGCGATCATCGGCGGGGGCTTCGGCGGCCTGCTGATGGGGGCGCGGTTGCGTGAGGCCGGCCACACGGACCTGCGCATCGTCGAGAAGGCCGGTGACGTCGGTGGTACGTGGTACTGGAACCGCTATCCCGGTGCGATGTGCGACGTCGAGTCGTACGTCTACCTCCCGCTGTTGGAGGAGCTCGGCTACATCCCCAAGCACAAGTACTCCTTCGCCCCCGAGATCCTCGAGCACAGCCGGAACATCGCCCGCCACTACGACCTCTACGACAACGCGCTGTTCCAGACCGGGGTGACCGAGCTGCGCTGGGACGAATCGTCATCGCGGTGGATCATCAGCACCGATCGCGGCGACCGCTTCACCGCGCACTACGTGGCGATGGCCAACGGTCCGTTGAGCCGGCCGAAGCTGCCGGGCATTCCCGGCGTGAACGAGTTCAAGGGCCACACCTTCCACACCAGCCGGTGGGACTACGAGTACACCGGCGGCGACTCCACCGGCGGCCTCGACAAGCTGAAGGACAAGCGCGTCGGGATCATCGGCACCGGCGCCACCGCCATCCAGTGCATCCCCCACCTCGGCGCCGCGGCCAAGGAGCTGTACGTGTTCCAGCGCACCCCGTCGTCGGTGGATGTCCGCAACAACGCCGAGACCGATCCGGAGTGGGCGAGTTCGCTGACCCCTGGCTGGCAGCAACGCCGGACCGACAACTTCAACATCCTCGTCAGCGGCGGCGACCAGGACGAGGACCTCGTCAAGGACGGGTGGACCGACATCTTCCGCAGCGTCACCGGCACCGCCGCCAAGCAGGTCGCCCGCAAGGTCGGCCGCCGGCTGACCCGCCACGAGCGCGCCGAGCTGATGGAGCTCGCCGACTTCCGCAAGATGACCCAGGTCCGCAACCGCGTCGACGAGATCGTCGCCGATCCTCAGACCGCCGAGAAGCTCAAGCCGTGGTACCGCCAGTTCTGCAAACGACCGTGTTTCCACGACGAGTACCTGCCCACCTTCAACCGGCCCAACGTCCACCTCGTCGACACCGACGGTCAAGGCGTCGAACAACTCACCGAACACGGCGTCGTGGTCAACGGCACCGAATACGAGCTCGACTGCCTGATCTTCGCGACCGGTTTCGAAGTCGGCACCACCTACACCCGCCGCGCCGGCTACGACATCATCGGCCGCGACGGCGTCACCCTGTCAGACCACTGGAAGGACGGGATGCGCACCCTGCACGGCCTGCAGACCCATGGCTTCCCGAACTGCTTCTTCCTCGGCTTCACCCAGACCGCAGTCACCGTCAGCGTCCCCTACGCCCTCAACGAGCAGGCCAAACACGCCACCTACATCATCGACGAAACCCGCCGACGCAACGCCACATCCGTCGACATCACCACCCAAGCCGAACAAGCATGGGTCGACGAGATGAAAGACAAAGCCCGCCTCGGCCTCAAGTTCTACACCGACTGCACCCCCGGCTACTACAACAACGAAGGCAAAGTAGGCGCCGCCGGCGGCTTCTTCTCCAGCCTCTACGGCGCAGGACCCATCCACTTCTTCCACCTCCTCGACCAGTGGCGATCCAACGGACAACTCACCGGCGAAACCTTCACAACACCACAACCAACCACCTGAACAAACACAACCACCAACCAACACACGGGCACAGCGATCGGCGACGTTGCGAGCAACCTGCGGCGGCGAGGCCGCTTCAGGACGTGTCGAGACCACGACCAACGGTGGTGTCGGGAAGGCCGTGAGCCGCACGAGTCGCCCAGCTCACCAACCTGATCACCGCGCTCCTCACACTCGCCGTCGCGATCGCTTTGCTCGGCGTGCTGATCACGATGCTCCTCTCGGTCGCCGAGCGACGCCGCGAGATCGGGCTCTTGCGCGCCGTCGGAATGTCCCGTAGGCAGACACGCTCCGTCATCCGCTGGGAAGCAGCCATCGTCGCGCTCTACGGCGCGCTCCTCGGCGTCGCGCTCGGCATCTTCCTCGGGCTCGCACTCGTCAGAGCACTCGACAACCAGGGGGTGACAACGTCCGTCGTCCCCTGGCTGACGCTGACCCTGCTCTCGGCCGTCATCACACTCCTCGGCGTCCTCGCCTCCGTCTACCCGGCTCGACGCGCCGCCCGCATGAACGTGATCGCCGCTGTCGCCGCAACCTGATCACGATCGAATCGTCGTCAGGACCAGCGCGTCCCGGCAAGATCGCCGGCCGAAGCCGTCACCCAACAGCATCGGCTGCGTGTCTGGTGGCCGGTTGCGAATCGGAGTTGGCCGGTCTGTGCAACTCGGTCGAGAGCAGGGTCGTGATGATGTCGTCAGCCGGTCGAGGGGTCGAGAACAAGTAGCCCTGGGCTTCGTCGCATCCAAGGCGGGTCAGTTCCCGCAGTTGGACGTTCGTCGCGACCCCTTCACCGATGGTGAGCAGGCCGAGGGAGTGGGCGAGGTTGACCGTTGCGAGCACGATCGCTGAGGCGTCGTCTTCTGTACCGAGGCCGTCGACGAACGACCGGTCGATCTTGAGGATGTCGACTGGGAACTTGCGGAGGTAGCGGAGTGATGAGTAGGCGGTGCCGAAGTCGTCGATGCCGAGGCGGACGCCGAGGCGCTTCAGGCCGTTGAGGATGGTGATCGACGTTTCGGCGTCGTCCATGAGGACGCTCTCGGTGATCTCGAGAATGAGATGGGAGGGGTCGAGTCCGCTCGTGGCGAGGACGTTGGCGACGGTGGTGGTGAGATCCGACTGGGCGATCTGGCGGCCGGAGAGGTTCACGCTGACGGTGAGGTGGGCGAGTTGGGGTTGTTGGCGCCAGCGTTGGGTTTGACGGCAGGATTCGCCGAGCACCCATTCGCCGAGGGCGACGATCAGGCCCGTCTCCTCGGCGATGGCGATGAACTCGGCGGGCGCGACGAGCCCGCGGGTTGGGTGATCCCACCGGACCAGCGCTTCGACGCCGGTGATGCTGCCGCTGGCGAGGTGGACGATCGGCTGGTAGTGGACGCGCAGCTGTCCTCCGAGGATGCCGGCGCGCAGTTCGAGCTCCGTCTCGAATCGATGCACGGCGCGGGCTCGCATCGCGTCGGCGAACACGGCCGAACTGTTCCGGCCCTGCGCCTTTGCCTGGTACATCGCTGCATCGGCGTCGCGCAGCAGGTCGACGACCTGCACGTCCGGTGTCGAGCAGATCGCGATCCCGGTGCTGACAGACACGAGGTGGTCGCGTCCTTCGAGCACGATCGGTTCGGCTGCCGCGGCTTGGATCCGCTCAGCGATCGCGACCGCCTCGGATGAGTCGAGCAGCTGTTCGGCGAGGATGACGAACTCGTCGCCGCCAAACCGGGCGACGGTGTCGCCGAGACGCACTGCGTCCTGGAGTCGCTTGGCGATCATCACCAACAGGCGGTCGCCCTGTTCGTGGCCGAGGCTGTCGTTGATGACCTTGAACTGGTCGACGTCGACGAAGAGGACGGCCAGGACGGAAGGGTTGCGGCGCATCCGGACCAGCGCGAGACCCAGCCGATCGGCGAACAGCACCCGGTTCGGGAGTCCGGTCAGCGGATCGTGCAGGGCTTGGTGGGTGAGCTCTTGTTCGACACGAATTCGATCCACGGCAGACCCGACGACACTCGCAATCGAGCCGATGAAGCTCAGGTCGCCATCGCTGAACACGCGAGTCGGCTGGTCGGCGACGGCGACGAACCCGCCGAACGCGACGCGTTGGGTGGCGATCGTCGCCCACGCTCCAGGCCCGCGCTGCACCGATGGGCCACACAGCTCCTCGCAGCCGTCGGGGGTGAGACGGAGCGGAACTTGTTCGCTGAACATCGCCTCGAGTCGCTCGCGGTCGGCAGGGGTGAGCTCGTAGACCTCGGCCTCGTGTTCGGATCCGCTGCGCATCCGCGCGGACACGGGGCCGCCCATCTCGCCTCGCTGGATGACCGCCGTGGATTGGACTCGCAGCCCGCGGCAGAGCGCGACCAGCGCGAAGTCGACGATCGATGCGATGTCGGAGATGCGCAACGCAGAGCGCCCGAGCTCGGCCACCGCTGCCTGCTGAGTGCCGTGCGCGGTGTGCTCGGCGACGAGCGCCTCCAACTCGAGGCGGTGATCGAGCAGTGCTTCGCGCGCTCCGTCGAGCGACCGCGCTGCCCGGCCTGCCTCATCGACGATCACGTTGAAGCTGGCCGCCATCGCGCCGATCTCGTCGGCCGAGCGGATGTCCACGTGCCGGGTCTCGACCGTCGCCCGAGCCGCGGTGAGGTCTCCGGCGGCGAGTGCCCGCATCGCCCGCGTCAGTTCGGCCAGGGTCCCCTTCACCAGCCGGTCCGCAGCCTCCGCTACCTCTGTTGCCCCATGGGCGATCATCCCCGGCAGCACCAGCCCGACGGTGATCGTCAGGATCGCGACGGCGACGAAGATGTCCTGGAGCACCGAGGTCAACGCCGGCGCGGCGCGGCTGACGTTGTCGACCGCGACGAGGTAGCCGGCGCCGTCGAGCACCAGCACCAGCAGCATCGCCCCGGTCAGCTTGAGGTGCAGCGACCGTTTCACCGTTCTCGGCGCACCGGCCCGGTCCCGCCACCGCCGCCACGCGTACGCTGCGGTGCCGGAGTAGGCCAGGCCGAGCCCGGCCAGGACCGTCGGCAGCCCGAACTGCTCGAACCCGAACACCGTGCTGACCCCCCACGCGGACGCGGCAACGAGCCCACACACGATCGTGCCCTTCGGCGCCCGATACAGCCGGGGTCGATCCGGCTCGTTCGTACGCAGCAACCACACCGCGACACTCGGCAGCGAAATGCCGATGAGGTAGGTGAAGTTGGCGGCGGCGAGCACCCACACCGGATCGCCGCCGACAAGGAACGCGATCGCCATCGTCGCCGTGAACGTCGACGCCACCCACGGCACATCGGTGCGCGACCGCCGGGCCAGGACGCGAGGAAGGAGCCCATCTTCGGACAGTTGGGACAGCGTCCGCGCCACCCCGGTGATCGGTGTGAGTGTGCCGTTGAACATGTTGAACACCATGAACCACACCGCGGCTGCCTTCGCACCCGCACCGAACATCGGTGCAAAGGTCGGACCGAGCACGTCGACGAGCTTGCCGGCGAGTGGCGCAGGACCGAGCACACCGAGCCAGATCACCGGGATCACGGCGAAGTAGATCGTTGCCACGCCCGCACTGGCGAACATCGCCCGCGGCACGTTCCGGCCGGGATCGATCGTCTCGCCGACGTGACACGCGGCGGCCTCGAAAGCCGGCGCGGCGAACCCGATCAGGTACAGCCCGGCCATTGCGCTGGTCAACGCGCCGAACGGCCCGGCGAACGGGATCTGGAGGTGGAACGACGTGGCCCTGCGCCAATCGACGCTCCCGGCGAACACCGGTATGACCACCGACAGGAAACGCCAACACCGCCGCGCTGCATGCGATCGCCACCGCGAGCCGGGTCACCCGTCGCAGCCCCGCCAGGTTGGCGAGCGTGAACATCACCACGATCCCCGCAGCGAGGACCTTGACCGGCACGCCCGGCAGATACCACTGGTGCAGCGCCGACGCCGACAACAACGCCGTCAACCCACACGTCGGCACCCAACCCCACCAGTAACACGTGCCGGCAAGGTTGGCCAGCACCCGCGAGTACGGTTTGAACGCCTCGGCGCAGGTCGCAGCGATGCCGCCCACACGGTCGGGCCACATCAGCACCAACTCCGTCCAGCCCGGCAGCGCACACCACGCCAGCACGAGGCCGACCATCAGCAGGGGGACCGCGGCAGTTCCCTGCGCAGC
Organism: Acidimicrobiales bacterium; assembly: GCA_038213195.1. GTDB lineage: Bacteria > Actinomycetota > Acidimicrobiia > Acidimicrobiales > Ilumatobacteraceae > JAODBQ01. The sequence continues at coordinate 5,811 of JBBQTN010000222.1, forward strand.
GATCAGAGCGCCGATCACGAACAAGCTCTGGTTGCTGCCGCCCATCGCCATCGACGTCGTCCCCAACCACCCGATCGTCCGCGGATGCAACGCTGACCGCCCCTCCTCGGTCGAGGCTCGGCTGGCGCTTGTCCGATGACGACGACCGATCCCGTTCCGCACCACCACTCATCGGCGACACCCTGACGTACCTGTAGGCGCCGGCAGCCTGCGTGTCCCCGGCATCCGCTCCACCCCTCGGGTCGGTAGCGGTCGCTTCAATGCTCGCCCGCCTCGTCGGGCGTGGCCGGCTGTGCGGCGTGGCGGTGTCGATCATTAGGATCCACGACAATGGGGTTGCGAGGAGACGCGGTCATCGCCGGGATCGCTGAGCACGCGCCGGAGCGCAAGTACCGGGGGGAGCGCCGCTTCACCTTGGAGCAGTGGGCCGACCTGGCGGCACTGGCGCTCGAGGACGCTGGCATCTCGTCGCAGGATGTGAACGGACTGTGTTGCGCCAACCTACGTGAGTCGGAGATGTTCGTCCCGTCCACGGTGGCCGAGTACCTCGGATGGCAGGTCAACTTCGCTGAGCGGGTCGACCTCGGCGGCGCCACGCCGGTCGGCATGGTGTGGCGGGCGGCGGCAGCGATCGAGCTGGGGCTGTGCGACGTGGTCGTGTGTGCCGCGCCGAGCCGGCCGACGCCGTCGCTGTCGGCGAACATGCCTCGGGCGTGGTCGCAGTACGGTGCCTCGTCCAACATCACGGGCTCGCCGCAGGCCGAGTTCGACATCCCGTACGGCAATCTGGCCCAGAACGGCGGGTACGCGATGATCGCCAACCGTTATGCCGCCGAGTACGGCTACGACCCGCGGGCCACGGCCAAGATCGCCGCAGAGCAGCGAGCCAACGCGTGCGCCAACCCGGCAGCGGTGTTCAGCAACGAGCCGATCACGATCGACGACGTGCTCGCGTCGAAGATGGTCGCCGACCCGCTGCACCTGCTCGAGATCGTGATGCCGTGCGCCGGCGGGGCTGCAGTGGTGGTCACGTCGGCCGATGTCGCCCGACGTCGCGCGAAGCACCGTCCCGTCCACGTCGCCGGGTTCGGTGAGCACCTCACCCACAAGACGCCCACGTACGCCCCCGACCTGCTGCGCACCCCGATCGGCCCCGCCGCCGACAGCGCGTTCGCCATGGCCGGCGTGAAGCGTTCGGACATCGACGCCGTGCAGCTCTACGACTGCTACACGATCACCGTCTTGCTCTCGATCGAGGATACCGGCTTCTGCGCGAAGGGCGCGGGAATGGAGTTCGTGGTCGACAACGACCTGACGTTCGCCGGCAGCTTCCCGCTCAACACCCACGGCGGGCAGCTCGGATTCGGGCAGGCGGGCATGGCCGGCGGGTTCTCCCAAGTGACCGAAGCGGTGCGCCAGGTGCGCGGCGAAGCCGGTGGCCGCCAGGTCCGGTCATGCGACACCGTCTACTGCTCGGGCACCGGCGGGATCATGTCCGAGCAGGCCGCGCTCATCGTCCGGGGCGGCTGAGGGTCGTGGCTGAGGAGCTCCCCCGTCCCGTTCCGATCGATGCGACCCGACCGTTCTGGGATGGCCTCGCCGTCGACGAAGTACGGCTGCAACGTTGCCGGGCATGCGCCGCCTGGGTGTTCTATCCACGTCCCCGCTGCCCGGCGTGCCTGTCCGACGCCCTCGACTGGCAGACCGTGTCCGGGCGGGGAACGGTCTACAGCTACACCGTCGCCCGCCAGGCCACACACCCGGCGTTCGCCGGCGAGGTCCCCCAACTGCTGGCCATCGTCGAACTGGACGAGGGCGTGCGGTTGACTACCACGATGGTCGGTGTCGCCCCGGACGACCTCCGCGTCGGCCTGCCGGTCACACCCGTCTTCGATCACGGCGGCGACGGCATGACCCTGCTGCGCTTCCGGCCCTCGGTGGACGCACGCGTTGGCGGCAAGGTCGGCTTCGACACGGCGGTCGCCGATCTCCATGACGAGCGATCGCGTCGGTGATCGTCCACGGTCGATGACTGCGGCGATCGGGGAGTGCGAGGTCCATGACCTGACGTCGGCCTCAGTCGGCGACACGTTCCGGATCTTCGTCGGACACTGCCACGGCCACACCGCCGAGGAGTTGCCGGCGGTGTTCGTCTCCGACGCCAACGGCGCGTTCGGGATGACCGTCGACATCGTCCGTCACCTCCAGCTGGGCGGTCACCTGCCGCCGCTGCTCGTCGTCGGCGTCGGCTACCCGGTGGCAGTTCTGCGCCAGACGATTGCGCAACGCACCCGCGACCTGACCCCGACAGTCAGCCCGGTGATGAAGGATGGCGACGGGACACCGTTGCCGAGCGGCGGCGCAGCGGCGTTCCTGGCGTTCATCAGCGACGAGCTCACACCGTGGCTGGCGTCGCGATTCCCGATCGGATCGAACACGACGTACATCGGCCACTCGCTGGGAGGTCTGTTCGGGGCGTACGCGTTGTTGGAGAACCC
>JBBQTN010000223.1:0-8275 GCA_038213195.1 Acidimicrobiales bacterium
GCCTGATCGACCCCGGTCACGATTCGTCTCGGCATGATCTCCCCCTCCGTCGTCCCCCGCCGTCTTAGCACGAGCGCATCGCCTCACTGGCGTTCACCTCCCAGCCTCGAATAGCCGGTGCATGATCCCATCCGAGAGTACCGGTCGCGCCCGGCGTACCGCAGCCCGCCACCACACCGGTGGCGGGAGGTCTACCAAGGTCTGCGTCCGCTTTGCGCCCACGTGCCAGCGTTCGTGGGCACTTCCGCCGGGTCTAGAACCGGGGGTTTGCGGACAGGCAGGAGCCGGCGGGGGGCAGAGACATCCGGACACCGACCCTGGGACTCGGGAGTCGTGATGCGAGAGTGGCGATGCGACCCAAGCGAACGGGGGACTCGTCCGTGATCGGGCGGCTTCAGCGGTAGACGAGCGTTCCGTCGTCGAGATCGGCGTTCGGCAGGAGATCCCGCTCCTCGTCGTGCTCCAGCATGTGTGTCCACGGCTCGCGGTCACCCTGCTTGAACAGCACGTGCTGAGAACGCATGATGTAGCCGGCATTGAAGTTCTCCGGGTCCGACCACGGCCGGATCTGCATGTCGGCGTCCTGCGGCCGCAGCGTCGGAACGACCGCCGTAGCGTCCTTGTGCTCCAGGTTCTCCATGAGACGAATCACGACGTCGTTGACGAGGTCCGCACGCAGCGTCCAGCTGTGCCGGAAGTAGCCGAATACGTAGGCCATGTTCGGCACTCCGCTGATCATGATGCCCCGCCAGGTGATTCGCTGTGTGAAGTCGACCGTCTCGCCGTCGACCGTGAACGGGATGTCGCCGAACGCCGACAGGTTGAAGCCGGTCGCGGTGACGACGATGTCTGCCTCGAGCTCTTCGCCGGAGCTGACGCGCACGCCCGTCGCGGTGAACCGCTCGATGGTGTCGGTGACGATCGAGGCCTTCCCCTCACGTAGGGCCGCGAAGAAGTCGCCATCCGGCACGATGGCGATTCGCTGTTGCCATGGTCGGTACCTCGGGGTGAAGTCCTTCTCGATGTCGGAGCCCTCGGGCAGCAGGGGCCGGATCCCCTCGATGAGGAACGCGTGCAGTTCGTCGGGTGCGTCCAGCGATGTCCTGGCCAGCCAGTGATACTGCGACAGGTACTGACGTCGCAGGATCTCGTGGGTCCACTCCGGCGGGAGGTCCAGCGGCTCGAGCTGAACGGCGAGCTCGTGGGTGGTCGGCGCAGCGAAGTAGTAGGAGGGCGAGCGCTGCAGCATCGTGACGTGCGCCGCCCTCTGCGCGATCGCAGGGATCAGCGTCGACGCGGTCGAGCCCGAGCCGATCACGATGACCCGCTTGCCGGTGTAGTCAAGGTCCTGCGGCCACTGCTGTGGGTGCACGATCACGCCCTGGAACTGATCCATGCCTTCCCAGCGCGGCTGGTAGGGCTTCTCGTGGTCGTAGTAGCCCTGACACATCCACAGAAAGTTGGTGGTGAAGCGCACCCGCTCCCCGACGTCAGCCCGCGTGGCCTCCACGGTCCACCGGCGCTCGTCCGTGGACCAGGCGGCCGCGGTGACCCGATGGTGGTAACGAATGTGCTGCTTGAGATTGTCCTCCTCGATGACCTCGTCGAGGTACTTGAGGATCTCCCCCCCGGCAGCGATCGACGGGCCACGCCACGGCTTGTGCCGATAGCCATACGTGAACAGGTCGCTGTCGGAGCGAATGCCCGGGAACCGATTGGTCCACCACGTGCCGCCGCGATCGTCCTGCGCTTCGAGGATCACCAACGTTCGGTTCGGAAACCGCTCCTGCAGGTGGTGCGCAGCGCCGATCCCGGAGACACCGGCACCGACGATGAGAACGTCAACGTGCCCGGCGTCTTGGATGCCCATCGTGCCCAGCTCCGGCGCGCTCACGGGCGCGGTCGTCGTCATCACTCAACCCCTCTTCCGTGTGTTGACGTCTCCGAGATCACGTCGGCCCCCGTCCGTTCGGCGGCGAAGACGAAGCCGTTCCGCAACACTACATGTTCCCTGAAGTGGCTCTCCCTGACGCTCGTATGGGTTCGTGCATCCCGTCTCCGGCCATCCGGTAGGCGCCGATCACCGATGCGCTCCGGGTCCATCGATAGTGCCCGAAATCGCGCGTCCGGAAATGTGCGGACCGCGAACAATCCGAGCATCCTGTAACTGTCGTTGGCGGACGCGCAGACGCTCGCGCCGGCGGGTGCCTCCGCGTCCCAGAATATTCCGCGCGGAGGTCGCTGAACGCGTCACCGATGTGCCGATCGAGGACAATCAGCCCTCGGGGTCCCCTCGCGCGGTGAGTGGTTGACCGGGTGCCCACCACAAGCGGAGCGCCACGCGGTCGACCCGGCGATCTGGGACGCACGCTGGGTCCGCTGCTGTGCGCGGTACGGGATGCGGACCTGTCGGGCCGCCCGTGGCGGCGGCCGGTGATCGACCAGCAACAATGGCCCCATCACTTTCGAGGACTTGGCGTTGTCGGTCCTCATCGCTTCTCCGGGCGACACGTCGGAAGCGCGCGATGCTGTGGAGTCTCCCATCGGTAGCTGGAACCGTGATCGCGCCAAGACGCGGAGAGTCGTTCTTCTTCCGTTTCGATGGGAGACCGATGCTGTTCCGGCGATGGGCTCAGATCCGCAGTCGATCATCAACCGGCAGCTCGTTGACTCGTCGGACATCGTCGTGGCGCTCTTCCTCGACGGCGGCAACGTCGAGTTGGCGTCCGAGTCGCTCGAGCAGGTCGCACTGAACGTGCGCTGGTTGCGTTGATCGGGTCCCGGCCATGGCTGAGGTTGGCTTCGCGGAGCACGACCGTATCTCCTCTCGCAAGCAGCGAAGGTCGGGCTAGGTCGGTGGGGTTCGCGAACTGTGGGATGCTTGCAGGACGGAGCGGCGGGTGCGTCAAGGGGGTTCGCTATGTCTGTGCCTGTGGGGTTCGACCGTCAGCGTGCGAAGTTGTTTTCTGCTCGAATGGTGGAGATGCTCAACGGTGCGGCGGTGATCCAGATGGTCAGCGTAGGGAACCGCACTGGGTTGTTCGATGCGATGGCAGCGATGGATCGCGGTACCTCGTCGGACATTGCCGCCGCAGCATCGGTCGACGAGCGGTATGTCCGCGAGTGGTTGGGGTCGGTGACCACCGGCGGCATCGTCGAGTACGACCCCGCGAGCCGTACCTACAGGTTGCCTTCCGAGCACGCTGCGAGCCTGACAACCGTGGCGGGCCCGGCCAATCTGTCTGTACTCGCCAAAACGGTCGTTTCGACGGGTCAGGTCGAGGCACAGATCGTGGAGTGTTTCCGCCACGGTGGTGGCGTCCCGTACTCGGAGTATCCCGAGTTTCACCTGCTGCAGCGTGAGTTGTCCGGGGCGGTGCAGGACGCGATGCTTGTCCGGGCGGTGTTGCCGCTGATCGACGGTCTCGTCGAGCGTCTCCACGCCGGCGTCGACGTCGCCGATGTCGGCTGCGGTGCCGGGCACGCAGTCAACCTGATGGCTGCCGCGTTCCCGGCGTCGCGCTTCGTCGGGTTCGACTTCTCCGACGAGGCAGTCGCGATGGGACGCGCCGAGGCCGACGCCGTCGGTCTTGCCAACGCGACGTTCGAACAGCGGGATGCGGCGCACCTCGATGCTGTTGGCGAGTTCGACTTCATCACTGCGTTCGACTCGATCCATGATCAGGCGCACCCGCGCGAGGTGGTCGCCGCGATCGCACGCGCGTTGCGCGACAACGGGACGTGGTTGTGCGTCGACGTGGCCGGTTCGAGCAACCTCGAAGACAACGGCGCGCAGCCGTTGGCGCCGCTGTTCTATGCGGTGTCGACGATGCACTGCATGACCGTCTCGCTCGCTTACGGCGGCGATGGGCTCGGATCGATGTGGGGCGAGCAACAAGCGACGCAGATGTTCACCGACGCCGGCTTCGCGCGCGTCGACGTGCGCAAGCTCCCTGGCGACATCGTGAACAACTATTACGTCTGCCGCAAGTAGACGCTGGCGGGGGCGTCAACGTCGACGCTGCGAGAGGTGCTCACGAGAGCCACGAACTCGTTCAGGTGGGGCATGACGTGCGACTCTGCTGCAACGCTTCCACACGCTTCCCGGACAGTGGTGGCGTCGGATAGTGTCAATCCCGCGCACGCACCGATCAGTCGAACGCCGTCTGCTACGTGTGCGGACAACAGCGGCGCCGTTTATGCGGGACTGGGTGTGCGGAAGGGTAGGTCGGTCGGGGCGAGGGGAGCGGGCCATCCCGACGATTGGCCAGCGTTTTGGTGGTCGGTAGGTAGAGGGTGATCCGGTGTGCCGAGTGAGGCGTTGGCCTTCCACGTATCAGTGCTCACCAACGTAGTTGGATCCAAATACTCCGAGGACAGCGCCCGAGGAGGACTGGCCGCCAGCCATGGGCTCTCGGGCGAACGCGAGACAAGCTGCCGCTCCTGCGCCGAGGCGCTGACGATCATGCTTGACACGGGATCGAAATGGACAGCCCTCGTTGGTCGCCGGTTCGCCCCTGGCTCCAACCCGGACCCGGTCACGACGGCACGTGGAACGAAGGGCGCCACACGACCTACCAGACAAGAATTGACGACGGATCGACGACGACACCTTCGAACGAGCCCGGAACCACGGAGCACGGCTGACCCTCGACGAGCTGGCCGCCTTGGCTCAAACAACCATCGACGACACCTTCCCCTACAACGCGTCGACCAACGACGTGGAGTGAAAGGATGTGGGCGATGGGGGGTGACTGGTGATGCGTGTGATGTGTTCATGTTTGCCGGCGTTCGGTCATTACGTGCCGATGGTCGGCATCGCAAAGGCGCTGCAAGTCGCGGGGCATGACGTGACGTTTGTGACCGCCGCGGACTTCGCCGCGCAGGTCGCCGCAGACGGGTTCAAGACGATGGCAGCCGGCGAGGACATGAACGCTCCTGTGCTGCGAGCGATCAGTGCTCACCCGGAGTTCTTCGGGCTGTCTCCGTCGGCGAAGCGGGCGTTCATTCTCGGGCAGGTGTTCGGCGCCGAGCGACTGGGGGCAGGGTTCGAAGAGCTGCTCGCCGCGGCCCGGATCGTTGATCCGGACGTGCTCCTCCACGACCCGGCCGAATACGCGGCGCCGCTGATCGGCGAGGTGCTGGCACGCCCCAACGTGTGCGTCGGCTACGGACTCATCTTGGATGCTGCACTCCGCGAAGCGGTGGCCGCTGGTGCCCGACCGTCGTGGGAGGCGCTCGGTCGACCGGCACCCGCCGATGCCGGCCTGTACCGGCACCTGTACCTCGATCCCTGCCCGCCCGGTCTCGCCGACCCGGCCGTCGCCCGCCCGCCGACGAGCCACCGAATGCGACCGGTCTCACTCGCCCCCGCCGACGGGTACACCCTGCCCGCGACTGTGCTCGGGTTGCGTGACCGTCCGCTCGTCTACGCCACCTTTGGCACCATCTACAACTCGGATCCGGCGCCACTTCGGGTCGTGGTCGACGGTCTGCGCCGGCTGGCGGTCAACGTGGTGGTCACCGTGGGCCCACAGGCAGATCCGGCCGCGGTCGATCCTCACGACCCGGCGGTGGCCGTCGAACGGTTCATCCCGCAAGCGGCGCTGCTGCCCCAGTGCGCGCTCGTGATCACTCACGGCGGGAGCGGGTCGATCCTCGGGCCGCTCGCGCACGGCATCCCGTTGGTTGTCGTCCCCCAAGGCGCCGACCAGTTCGACAACGCTGCAGCCGTCGAACGCGCCACCGCCGGGGTCGTGATCATGCCCGATGAGCTGACCCCTGAGCGGATCGCCGACGCCGCCGACCAGGTCTTGCACGACCCCGAACTCCGCGCCGGCGCAGCTCGCCTCGCAGCCCAACTCCAAACGATGCCCCACCCGACCGACTGCGTGGCGCATATCGAACAGCTCGCACAACACTCCCGCTGACCCCACACAGCGGAGCCGGGAACCCGTCGCCAGTAACCTACCCTGCTGGAGCAGGGGTATGGGTCGTCGTCGAGGTCGGCGGTGAACTCAGGTCAGCCGGTAGACCGGTATTCGACGGCGAACCCGGGATACAGGCGACCCTCACCGACAAAGACAGACTGGGTCAGCCACGCGTACCGCTCGTCTCCGGTCTCGAACCGCGGTGATGTCCTGAAGTATTGGTCCTCATACCGGGTCTCACTGGCGCTCTCCATCGCAGCTTGAACGGCGGCGTTCATTTCGAGCATGGCGTGGTAGTAGACGTACACGAACGCGCCGTCGTCGGTTACCAACTGGGCACGGACGTCCAGGCGGACAATGCCGCCGGCACCGATGATGCCCCAGTCGCCGCCGGACCGCCACGTTCCATTGATTCTCGCACCCTCGAGCTTGCCGTCAATCACGTCGAAATACACACGATGCCCAAAGGGACGCCCGATGTCCATCGGTGGGCGCAGTCGAGCGTGATATGTCATCTCATGAATGAGATCCATCTGAGCTTCCCCCCTCGGATGCAGCTTGAATACGCCACCCACCAGCCCGGTTGAAGGGCCACCTGATCAAGACCGTCGAAGCCACTCTCGCCAGCACCCCTAACAACTTGTCGGTCTCGGTCTCACGCGTAAGAAAGACTAGAGCTGAACATTGTCATGCTTCCTGAGGCGTGGTCCCGGGTGAACATCGGCAGCGTCCGTCGGTCACCCCAACCCCATCCAGATGACGCGACTCAACCCGTCGGCGCCGTTGTACCGGACACACAGGCATGACCCCACCAAAGGTGGTCGGACACCGGCACCAAGAGCCGCCTCATCCGAGCCTGGCAGACGACCCGTCGGTGAGCGGCGCAGCGTCGGGCGGACGGACGCAGCGACGCGGCCGGAGGGGCCGCGTCTGAGCGCCACGCGACAGCCAGCTTGGCGGTCGACACGGTCTTTGACCGCAAGGCCGAGCGTCGCCGCCCTTTCACCCGGATCGCGACCTGCGCAAATGAGCCTGGCCCGTTGCGTGCGGCACACGCCCTCGCCGGCATGTCGAGCGCGTCCACAAGCTTGCCGACGAGCTCGTCGTCGCGACCGCCACCGCACCGCCTTACCGGGCCAAGCCCAACGTCGCCGCGACACGACAGACGCACCGACGAGCAGCACGACCGACGACCCGAGACTGCGCCGGCAAGTGTCGCTGAGGCAAGGCCGACATGCCCAGACAACCTCCGTGGATCGGGTGCATCAGCAAGGTGCTCAAATTCGCCAGCGCATCGCGGCGACTCAACAAACGGCCGCTGGGTCAGGTCATCGTGCGCCTCAATCGTCGCCGTACGGCGGCTGCCGGTGGCCGTCGCCGGCACACGACGCGTCACGACCTACGACGAGTGTGGGTTGCGGTGCATGATTGGTCGCTAGGGAGGTATTGACAGCCGTTCGACCGGAGGTATACATAGTTCAACCGCTTCGGAATGAAGCGGCTACGTCGGGGCGACAGGGCTCGCGACATGCCGGGGGTGTTGGATGAGCGCGCAGGAAAATGCAGGACGAGTCCGCAATGGATATGACGCCTTCAACAGAGGCGACATGGCGACGCTCTCGGACTTGATCGCCGAGGAGGTGGTATGGCACCTGCCTGGGAGGAGCCCTCTCGCCGACGACTATGACGGTCGGGACGCGACGTTCGGGTACTTCAGCCAACTTGCCGCGTTGAGCGACGGTACCGTGCGCGCCAACCTGGAGAGCATCGTCGCTGAGGGCGATACCGTGGTCGCTCGTCAGACCAACACGGCGACCCGGGGGACGAGACAACTGAACGACAAGGCGTGCCTCGTGTTCGAGATGCGCAACGGGCACGTCGTCGAGGTCCGCGAGTATCACTACGACCAGTACGCGATGGACGAATTCTGGTCGTAGACACGCACGAACGCTTCCCAGCGTGCCAGTGAAACAGGACGTTGTGCCAGCACGTCGGCCCAGGCGCACGACCAACAGCTCAGCCTGACGAGTCCGTGCCCTACGCGCTTCGGGTCGCGGCGGACGACATCGACCCAACAGCGGATGGGACAGCCTCACCCCGACCGAACAACAAGTGAGAACTTGTTGGGCGACGGCCTCACCGACCCGCGCCTCGAGACGCTTGGAGAAGGCCGATCATGCCGGCGCTGCCCGGTTGATTCGACCATCTAGTGTCGCGTGAATGATGTAGGTTTACTTTATGGTAGTGTGTGGTATGTCGTTGGCTGTTGCTGTGGAGATGTCAGCGGAGGATCGGGTCGAGTTGACGCGGTGGACGCGGACGCCGTCGTTGCAGGCTGGTTTGGT
>JBBQTN010000224.1:0-8241 GCA_038213195.1 Acidimicrobiales bacterium
AGCCCGTCTACGCGGCGAGTTCATCAAGCGGGCCAAGGAGCGCAAGCGCGACTACACCGTCGATTGGGTGCACCTCAAGCTCAACCACCAGGCCCAGCGCACGGTGCTCTGCAAGGACCCGTTCCGCAGCCGCGACGAGCGGGTCGAGAAGCTGATCGCGTCGCTCTGACGCCGGCGTCGCCGGCGGTCGGTGTCGTTGGGGCGGCTCGCGGATGATGTTCGTGTTGCGGCCGGGGTCGCGCCGGTCGCAGCGCTGAGCGCCCCGGTAGCGTGTCGTGCGATGTCCCAAGAGTCGGTCCCGCGGTCGGTTCCTGATGTTCCGATCGGCGTCGTGGGAGCGGTCCCGGCCGACGCTGCGGGCGTCGCGGGCGACGGCTCCGACGTCAGGGTCGTGAACGTGCGCGGGCCGGCACGGCGCAAGCGCAACGGCTACCTCGAGTGGCTGATCGTGATCGTCGTCGCGATGACCTCTGCGCTGGTGGTGCGGGCGTTCGTCGTCCAGCAGTTCGCAGTGGACGGCACGTCGATGCTGAGCACGCTGCACAACGGTGATCGCGTGCTGGTGAACAAGCTCAGCTACCACCTCCACGATCCCCGGCGAGGCGACGTGGTGGTGCTGAAGACGATCGAGGGGGTCGCCGAACGGGACCTGATCAAGCGCGTCGTCGGCCTCCCCGGCGACGCGATCTCGTACCAGAGCTGCGTGTTGCGGGTCAACGGCAAGGTGCTCAACGAGCCGTACCTCGACCCGAAGGTCGTCACCTCGTCGTCGTGCGGTCCACCGTTCGGAGACACGGTCGTGCAGTCCAAGCATGTGTTCGTGATGGGCGACAACCGCGGCGGTTCGAAGGACAGTCGTGACTCTCAGGTCGGCCAGATCTCGTTCGGCAACCTCGTCGGTCGCGCGTTCGTGGTGATCTGGCCGTTCGGCGACTGGCGCTGGCTGTAACGACGAGTCGGGACTGCGCTGCGCCTGGGACTGGATGCCGCTGCGCTTCGCCTGCTCCGTCCGTGCGGCGCGTCGCCTGGCCGTCGTCCCTCGCCGCCTGCGGCTGACGCCTGTGCCGGGCGTCGCTCGGCCCTACCCACTCAGTGCGGTCGGACCGGTTTGCCCAGCTCGGCGGTGTAGACGTCCACCATGCGGTCCACCCAGTCGCTGTAGACGCCGTCGAGACCCATCCGCAACGCGTTGGACAGCACGAACGGATCCTGCATGTCCCAGCCGAACGCCACCCGCTCGAAGCGGTGGAACAGGCTGACGAGGCCGCCGTTCCAGTCGCTGTGGTGCATGTTCACAGCGTCGATGCCCTCGCTGGCGAGGGTCGCGGCACGCCGCTCGGGACCCTCCTTGATCCGGTTCAGCCGTGTCGAGTCGACGAGCCTCGCGCCGCGTCCGCGCAGCGGGAGCAGGGACCGCCAGTCGGGAGCGCACAGCCACAACCGGGGCAACATCGCCGGCGCCACCTGCTCGACGACGTCGACGACCGCGGGCCCGCTGCGCGGGTCCTTGAGATCGAGCGAGAGGTGGTAGTCGGTCCCGCACCGTTCGATCAGCTCCGCGAGGGTGGGGATGTGCGCAGGGAGGTCGGCGCGGGCGCGTAACGAAAGTGGCCGTGACCTGCCGATGCGGCGCCGCTCGACGCCGTCGTGGTCGAGCACGGGGATGCCGTCGGCGCTGAGCCAGACGTCGCTCTCCAACCCGGTGGCGCCGAGCCGCAGCGCGAGCTCGAATCCCACCAGCGTGTTCTCCGGAGCGTGTGCCCTGGCGCCGCGATGCCCGAACGCGATCGGCTCGTCGAGCAGAGACGGTAGCCGCTGTTGCACCGTCGAATCGTGCCACGCGTCGCGGCCCGCTCAACCCCCGGTCCCCGGTCCCCGGCCGTCGCGACGCATCCACCCCTTCCCGCGGGCGAGGTGGGCGCGTCGTGTGCCGGCGTGCGGCACGACTCGCGCCCACCTGGTGTGGTGCGACCGAGCGTGGGCGCGTCCTGTGCCGGCGTGTGGCACGACTCGCGCCCACCTGGTGTGGTGCGATCGAGGTGGGCGCGTCGTGTGCCGGCGTGTGGCACGACTCGCGCCCACCTCGCCCTGGCGCGGGCGCACATGTGGGCCAGTGGGGCTGTGCGGCGGGTGGCGGAGGGTTCCCGAGGCGCGCACATAGACTTCGCGGCGTGTTCAACCTCTCGGGCAGCGAGATGATCTTCTTGCTGCTCATCGCGCTTGTCGTGCTCGGCCCGGAGAAGCTGCAGGAGGCGGTTCGGCGCTTCGGCAAGGCCTACGGCGAGTTCAAGAAGGTGACCTCCGGCTTCCAGACCGAGCTACGCAGCGCGCTCGACGAGCCGATGCGCGAGATGCGCGACACCGCCGATGCGATGCGCAAGGCGGCCAACCTCGACTTCAACTTCGACGGCTCGTCCGAACCCTCACCGGCGGCAGCGGTCGCCGATCAACCGACCCCCGGTCAGGCGCAGTTCGACCCGGCGTTCGCCGCCACCGATGCGACGACCGGTGCGTTCCCGGCGGACCCGGCGTTCGCCGCCACCGATGCGACGACCGGCGCGTTCCCGGCCGACCCGGCGTTCGCCGCCACCGATGCGACGACCGGCGCGTTCCCGACCGACACCCGCACAGCCGCCGGACCGACCGACGCGCCCCCGACCGCCGCCGCCGAAGTCTCGGCGCCGGTCGACGCTACCGAAGCCAGCGCCGCCGCACCGTCGATCGACGCCGGATCGATCGACGCTGTCTCGATCGGGGCAGTCTCCGACGATGCGGCGCCGATGGGGACCGACGCGGCCAGTTCCGGCGAGCGCGGCGCGCCGGCCGACGCACTCTCACCCGGGGGCGTCGAGGCGGGTGCGCACAATCCGCTCGACGGCGTCACCAATCCGATGTCTGCGCCGGCGGCCGAGGGATGGCGCCTGCAGGTTCGCAACTCTGCGGTCGTCGAGCAGGCGAGTGGTGCCTCCGCGGCACCGACACCGAGCGGGTGGAGCACGATCACGCCGGCGCCCGCCGCGTCGCCGGTGGCCGCACCCGTCCCGGTCGAGCACACGCCCGCCGTTCCGACGCCGAGCGGGTGGAGCCCCGTTACGAACGGCACGCCCACGATCGGTACGCCCACGAACGGCACGCCCGGCGCGGCGCCCGTCAGCACGGGCGACGACACGGTCGGCGACGACATCTCCGGCAACGCCGGCGACGCCGTCGTGAGCATCTCCGGCAACCCCGGCAACGCCGGCGATGCATCACGCCTCGACGGGTCGACCGTCGTCGTGCCGGGCGCGAACGAGGTCGCCTCCGAATGAAGCTGCCCTTCACGGGGCGTGACAAGCGTCCGAAGGTCAAGTCGCCCGACGACGCGATGACGCTCATGGAGCACCTCGCGGAGCTGCGCACGCGCATCGTGCGGGTCGTGCTCGCCGTGGTGATCGGGATCATCGTCATCATGGCGCTGTACGACCACGTGCTGAAGTTCCTGCTGCATCCGTACCACCAGCTGTGCAAGACCAAGCCGGTCGGGTTCTGCAACGCCAGCCTGTACACGCTCGGCCCGCTCGAAGGCCTGACGACGCGGTTGTCCGTGGCGACCTACGGCGGGATCATCCTCGCCCTGCCGGTGATCCTCTGGCAGATCTGGCGGTTCGTCGTCCCCGCGCTCCACGCCAAGGAGAAGAAGTACGCGATCCCGTTCGTGTTCTCGTCGATCCTGCTGTTCCTGCTCGGCGCGCTGATCGCCTACCTCACGCTGGAGAAATCGCTGGAGTTCCTGATCTCCTGGTCCGGCACCGACGTGCGTTCGACGTTCCAGGTCAGCAAGTACATCAGCCTCGTCGGGCTGATGGTCGCGGCGTTCGGCATCGGGTTCGAGTTCCCGGTGCTGCTCGTGTTCCTGCAGATCGTCGGCGTGCTCAAGCCGGAGACGCTGAAGAAGCAGTGGCGCTACGCGATCATGATCATCTTCGTCATCGCCGCGGTCATCACCCCGAGCGGCGATCCGTACTCGATGCTCGCGCTGGCGATCCCGATGTCGATCTTCTACGTGTTCTCGGTGATCATCGGCTACATCATCCAGCGGCGCAAGCGGCGAGCGGCAGCGGCCACCTGAGCGGCGGTGCGATGATGGATCGGGTGTCCACGACGGAACGTGCCGCGCTGGTCGCCCACTACGAGTTCCCGCTCGATCCGTTCCAGTTGCGTGCTCTCGATGCGCTCGACAATGGCAGCTCGGTGCTGGTCGCCGCGCCGACCGGCAGCGGGAAGACCGTGGTCGCCGAGTACGCAATCGACGACGCCATCCGGCGCGGCAGGCGTGCCTTCTACACAGCGCCTGTCAAGGCGCTGTCGAACCAGAAGTACCACGACCTCGCTGTTCGACTCGGGCCGCAACAGGTCGGCCTGCTGACCGGCGACAACTCGATCAACGGCGACGCCCCGGTCGTGGTGATGACCACCGAGGTGCTGCGCAACATGAGCTACGCGCGCAGCCACGCGCTCGACGAGCTGTCCGTCGTCGTCCTGGATGAGGTGCACTTCCTGCAGGACACCTACCGCGGGCCGGTGTGGGAGGAGGTGATCAACCACCTCCCGGTCGAGGTGCGGCTGGTGTGCCTCTCGGCGACGGTGAGCAACGCCGAGGAGCTCGCCGAGTGGATCACCACGGTCCGTGGGCACACGCAGGCGGTCGTCGAGGAGCGCCGCCCGGTGCGGCTCGACAACCTGTACATGATCGGCGACAAGACCCACGACCGGCTGCACCTGCTGCCGACGCTGATCAATGGCCGGCCGAACCCGGAGGCGGCGCGGCTCGACGCAGAAGCGGCGCGCAGCGGCCGTGGCAACCGCGGCAGCGCGCGGGGCGCCGGCCGTCGCCGGTTGTTCACGCCGACGCGCAGCGAGGTGCTCGAGGTCCTCGAACAGAACAGGATGTTGCCGGCGATCTTCTTCATCTTCAGCCGTAACCAGTGCGACGAGGCGGCGCGTGCCGCCGTTGCGGCAGGGGTGCGGCTGACGACCGGCGCGGAGCGGGATCGGATCCGCGAGATCGTCGAGGCCCGCCTCGGTGGGATCGATCCCGCGGACCTCGCCGTGCTCGGTTACGGCCAGTTCCTCGCCCAGCTCGAGGCAGGCGTCGCCGCGCACCACGCCGGGATGGTCCCGCCGTTCAAGGAGGTGGTGGAGGGCTGCTTCGTCGAAGGGCTGGTCAAGGCGGTGTTCGCGACCGAGACGCTCGCTGTCGGGATCAACATGCCGGCCAAGACCGTGGTGATCGAGAAGCTGTCGAAGTTCACCGGTGACCACCACCAGTTCCTCACGCCGGGTGAGTACACCCAGCTCACCGGGCGGGCCGGCCGTCGCGGTCTCGACGACCTCGGCCACGCGGTGGTGTTGTGGAGCCCGTTCGTCCCCTTCGACCAGGTCGCTGCGCTCGCCGGCAGTCGCACGTTCCACCTCAACTCAGCGTTCAGGCCGACGTACAACATGGCTGCCAACCTGGTCCGTGCGTACTCGAGCGAGACCGCCCACCACCTGCTCAACCTGTCGTTCGCGCAGTACCAGGCGGACCGAGACATCGTCAAGCTCGAGGCCCGCCTCGAGCGCCGTCAGGCCCACCTCGCCGAGGTGCTGGAGCGGTCGCGCAGCCCGTACGGCGACATCGACGAGTACCGCGGCCTGCGCGCCGCGGCAGAGCGTCCGCGGGGCCTCTCCGTGGCAGGGCGCGACGATGTGGTCGCGCTGGCGTTGATGAAGCTCCGGCCCGGCGATGTGATCTACGCCGAGAAGGGCAAGTACGTCGGCCGTGTCGCGGTGCTGACGAGTGCGCATCGCAAGGGTGGGATGCGCCTGACCGGCCTGACGACCCGCAGGGACCAGCTGATGCTCACCGCTGCCGACTTCGACGATCCGCCGCGGGCGATCGGCAGGATCGAGATGCCCGTCGACAACACCCCGGACCGCCACGAGTTCCTGCGCGAGGTGGCGCTGCGGCTCGAGGACGCCACCACCTCCCCGCGTCACCGCTCGGCGGCGACGGTCGACATCGGCACGCCGGTGGTCCATCCAGTCGAGGACGACCCGGACCTCGACGAACGGATGCGCCTCGCCGCGCAAGCCGAACGCCTCGCCCGCGAGGTTGCCGATCTGCGCGCCAAGGTGCGCGGGCGCGGGCAGTCGGTCGCCCGCGACTTCGACCGGGTGCTGCGCGTCCTGGACAACTGGGGCTACATCGACGGGTGGGCGCTCACCGACGCCGGACGCATCCTCGCCCGGACGTTCCACGAGTGCGACCTGCTGATCGTCGAGTCGTTGCGTCAGGGCCTGCTCGACGGGTTGGACCCCGCGCACCTCGCCGGTCTGGTGTCGGTGTTCGTCTACGAGCACCGCAGCCCGGAAGCGCCACCGGCGGCGTGGTACTCGTCGCCGACGGTGCGCCGGCGCTGGCAGGGCATCGCCACGATCAGCTACGAGCTGCAGGACATCGAGGAGGAGGCCGGTCTGTCGATCCACAGGCCGCCCGACCCGACGTTCATCGCCGTCGCCTTCGCATGGGCAGCGGGGGAGGGGTTCGCCGAGGTGGTCGAGGCCGAGGAGCTGTCCGGCGGCGACTTCGTGCGGACGATGAAGCAGCTCATCGACGTGCTCCGCCAGCTCGCCCTCGTCGCACCCGTGGCCGCGACTCGCCGCGCCGCGGAGGCCGCAGCGGACCAGCTGTTCCGCGGTGTCGTGGCGGCGTCGTCGAGCGTCGAGCCGGTGGACGACACGGCGGGCGGCACCGCCGCCACCACGGACGGCCAGGGTGACGATCCGCAAGGGTGAACCGTGGGGTGAGGCGCTGTCGGTCCCCACGGAGTTCACCGTGCTCACCACCGACGTCGCCGTGCACGAGTGGGTCGTCGGCCAGCGCGCTCGCCGTCAGGAGGTGCGCGCCTTCGGCCTCGGCGGCGGGGACCTGGCCAGGACGATGGCTGGTGGCGGGCCGGGGCAGTTCACGCAGCGAGCGCTGCGGGTGCCGCTCGACCTCGTGCGCGTGCAAGCCGGAGAGAGCACGACGTGGAGCGCGGCACACGTCGTCGCCCGTCGCTCGTGGTGGCGCGGGGAGGTCGTGCTGGCGATGACCGCCCAGTACCTCGGCGCCGCCGACGTCGCTCCTCGCGCGCACCCCAACGACGGCAAGGTCGATCTGCTGCGCGTCGACCCGGCGATGCCGGTGCGGGCGCGCTGGCAGGCCAACCGGCGGGCGCGCACGGGCTCCCACCTCCCGCACCCGCAGCTGCGCACCTGGCAGGAGCGGCGGGTGACGCTGGAGTTCATCCGGCCGCTCGTCGTCTGGGTCGACGGCGTCCGCTGGACCACGACCCGGACGTTGAGCCTGACCGTCGAGCCTGACGCGTACCACGCCTACGTGTAGGCCGCCGCATCGTTCGGCTGACCGCGAAGGCGACGCGACGGGTCGTCGACGACGCTGTTCGTGGATCCTCGACGAATCACCAGGTCCAGCTCGTGGGGGAGAGCGGGGGCAGCCCTCGGATGTGACGGCGCGCGTTGAGATCCCCCTGCTCGCCGGTGCAGCCGCCGTAGAGTTCCCGCCCGTGACGGTCTACGTCCCCGAGGACTTCCAACCGGACGAGGCCGATGTCTTGCGCCGCTACTTCACCAACCTCGACGGCCCGGTGTTCGCCCTGGTCAACCTGCCGGAGGTCGTCAAGGGCGCGTTGTTCGCGCGCTACAGCCGCAGCCCGAAGAGCCTTCGCCGGTTGTTCCTCGACGAGTTCGTCGGCGACCTCGACATCAGCGGGGACATCACCGTCGATGCGACCGTCGGCCTCGCACGGGCGGAGGAACTGTACGAGAAGGTGTTCTTCGAGTACGGCGACGACTCCGTGGCCCAGCTCGGAGGCGTCCACCTGGCGTGCGAACAGGCGTCCAACATCCTCACCAAGGTCCTCGAGTGGGGACGGCTGATGAGCTACCTGGAGCAGAGCACGCGGTACATCAGCTACGACGCGCGACTCGGCGGTCGATACCGCTTCTACCGCGATCCGGCGGTGCTCGGCAGCCGTCTGGGCACCCGCTACGTCGGCGACATGGACCGGATGTTCGACGCGTACAGCCTGATGGTCAACAAGGTCACCGAACACGTGCGGGCCACGGTCGGGCGGCAGCGGGGCGACAGCGACTTCGTCTATCGCCAGGCGACGCGGGCCAAGGCGCTCGATGCGGTGCGCGGCGTGCTCCCGGCGG
>JBBQTN010000225.1:0-8239 GCA_038213195.1 Acidimicrobiales bacterium
AGAACGTGAAGTTGCCGGCGAGCCAGCCGAACAGTCCGGCGTAGTACACGGGTGCCGGCATGATCTGCTGGAGGAACTGCGGCGTCAGGGTGAACCACAGCAGCAGCAGCAGCCACGAGATCGGGTTGATCACGGCCAGCAGCGGTGTCCCCCCGACGAACAGGTTGAAGCGTAGGAACCCGCCGGTGCCGACTTCGTCGAGCAACTGCGTCGGGTGGCGCATGTGCACCAGCCAGGTCTGCGCGTAGCCCTTGTACCACCGTGAGCGCTGCTTGATCCAGTTGACGAAGTCGGTGTTCGCCTCTTCCTCGGTCGTCGAGTCGAGCAACGCCACCCGGTAGCCCTGGCGACGCAGCCGGACACCGAGGTCGGCGTCTTCAGTGACGTTGTACGGATCCCACGCGCGCATGCCGACGAGCAGTTCGCGACGGATGTGGTTGGACGTGCCCCCGAGAGGGATCGGGGCGTTGACATGCGACAGCGCCGGCAGGAACTGGGTGAACCACATCCGGTACTCCATTGCGAACCAGCGCGCGATGACGTTCTCGTCGGCATTGAAGAAGCCCAGCTCTGCTTGCACGCACGCGACCTCGGGACCGCAAACAGCGAACGTCGCAGCCACCTTGCGGAGCTGCATCGGCTCCGGTCGGTCTTCGGCGTCATAGATGCACACGTAGTCCCCGGTCGCCCCGAGCAGGGCATAGTTGAGCGCCTTCGGCTTGGTCTGGGGGCCGATCGGAGGGATGATCAGCACCTCGAACGGGGCCCGCAGATGGAGTGCTGTGGCGGCCGCGATCGTCTCCTCATCCCCTTCCTCGAGCAGCAGGCGGATCTGCAACAGATCCGCCGGGTAGTCGAGCGCGCCGAGGTTGCCGACGAGCGTGGCGAGCACCTCCGGCTCCTTGTACGCAGGGACGAGGATGGTGAACGTCGGCAGTGTGCGCTCGTTCACCGCGGCCAGTTCGGCGTCGGTGAACGCGAAACGGATGTGACTGCCGGAACGGGCAGCCAGATCGATGCGTAGGAACAGCACCGCCATGTACAGCACGATCACCACCGACATAGCGATCGTTCCGGCAACGAGTGGTGAGATGATGAAGCCGAGCACGATCGCCGTGGACGCCAGGATCAAGCCGATCCGCTGCCGCAACGACATCCGCGCCCGCGCCGACAGGCTCGGGAAGTCGTCCGCCAGTGAGTCGATGCTGAACCGGATCGCCGCATCGTCACGGGAGGTCGAGCGGTCCTCGACCTGAAGTCCGTCTGGTTGGGTTGCGTTCTCCGTCATCTGCGCCACCACCCGACGAGCGCCCTGACCGGAGGCACGGCGCAGCCTCGGCGGCGAGACACGCCAGGGCGGTGCCCCAGAACGCGCCGAGCGCTGCTCACGTGCTCGAGTGCTGCTCGCTTGGTGGTCACGCGGTGGCCTCCGGTGGTCGGGATGGTGGGCGGGATCCACGGAGTCGACGACGCCCACCATCCGGCCCAGGCCACCGTTCCGCAACCCGGGGCGCAGAGCCACCGAGCACGGGCGCACCTTACATTCCCTGAATGTCCGCGTCCCCCTCACCTCGCTCCCATTCGGGGTGGGTTCGCCCCTCCCGACTTGCGCGTGTGTGCGGTGCGGCACGTGCGTGGGCAAAATTCGAATCCGGGTGGCAACCCCTGTTGGCGTGCCACCCGGATTCGAGTTGTTGTTGCGTCGCTGTTCGAGTGTTGTGTGCTCCCGCTGGTGCTAGGCGGCGACCGCCCGCTTGCGACGCTTGCGGGCCACCAAGGTGGCTCCACCGAGCAGACCGACTGCGCTTGCCGGCAGCAGCACCGCGAACGGCACTTCGGGCACGTCGGGAGGAAGCACCGGGTTGAGGGCGTAGGTGATCTGGGCCGATCCGCCAGTCGCAGAGTTGGCGGCGATCGTCAACGACGACATCCAGAACTTCTGCGTCACCCCACTCAATGTGCACGCATATCCGAACTTGTAGATACCGCTCGGGATGACGCCCGGTGAAAACGGTGGATCCCCGAAATGGTCCTGGGTGAGGTTCGTGATGATTCCGGTGGAGTTTGCGGTGTTGATGTTGGATTGAGCGCCGCCGGAGGTCGAGAACAGCGGGATCACGAGTGCACTGCCTTGCGCCACCGGGCCGTCCGTGTCGTACGTCAACGTTGCCGGGTCGATCGAGTTGTCGACGAAGAACGTCTGAACGCGATATCCGTTCGTGGCGGTGTCACCGGGGCAGGCTGCGCCACTCGGAGGGAGGATCGTCAACACCGTGTCACTGTTGCCGGTGGCCGGCGACAACGACACCGGACCTGAGGACGCCGGTAACGCCGAAGCGGTGCTGGACATCAGACCGACCGTTGCAGCGGCGAACGCCACCCCGATCGTCGCAAGACGTGTGAGCTTCTTACGCATGAGCATGGTTCCTTTCAAAGGGTGAGGGGAAGAAGTGGATGAATGAGAAGCAGACGTCACTGGAGGCTGCCCTTGAGCACCGTCGAACCACAGCGGCTCCCAATGGGAAGGAAGCCGAACTTGTCAATCGTGGCGCCGGAGGTGCAGACGGCCGAACCGGTGCCGACGACGAGGCTCTTGGCCGCAGCGTCACTGGTGAGGCCGGTGCCGACCTTCGAGCTCCCCCACACCGTGTACACGTCGCGACCGAAGACGCCGTCGTTGTAGAACGTGGGGTTCTCGTCCAGGGTCGGTGCGCTGCCCAACAGCGGTGAACCGATGTTCGCCCCGCTGCCGTTGTCGCTGATCGAGCCGATGCCGACACCCGCGGGCGGTGCACCGGTGGCGACGCCGTTGGACTTGGCGAGGAACGATCCTGCGGAGAAGCCGATGATCACCTCGCTGCCGGCGGGAGCGACGTCACCTCTCGCCTTCAGCGCGCTGCCGTCGTTCTCCTCCGCCCTGCCGGCGGGGAGAAGCGCGTTGCACTGCGCCGTGGACGAGGCCTCCTGCGTCGCATTCGCGGTCGTCACGGTGTTCCAGAAGTTGTACGTCCCCGAGCCCACTTGGATGCCGCACGGGATGATCTGGACCCCGTTGATCGTCTGCGGGCCGGTCGTGAACAGCGCCGTGAGGTCACCACGCGTCAGCGTGCTGACCGCCGCACCACCGCTGGCGCGGTAGTAGGCGAAGCTCACTGCGTCGCGACCGAACGGGATGTAGGTCAGCGCGGTCCCTGTGTCACCGGCAGCCGGGCCCTTCGAGGAGCGAGCGAAGTCGACCTGACTGCTGATGTCAACCGTTCCACCGCACCCGGGGCTCGTGTAGGGCGTTCCATCGAGCGACCGGCTGAGTGCTACGAGCCCGGCACCTGAACCATTCGGGCGGGTGAAGCTCGGTCCACCAACCTTGGCCGTGATGCACGTTCCTGAGGTACCCACCGGGGGCACTGCGTCGAATGAGACCAACTGCTTCTTGTTCGTCGTGGTGGCTTGCAGCGGTGTGTAGATGGTGCCGTTGGTGAAGCCGGCAAAGGCATTCATCACGTCTTGAACCGTGTCGGAGCCGACGCCGACAAAAGCGGTGTACTGCTGGGGGTCGGCGTGCGCGGAGCTGATGAGCGAGGAGCCCATCGTCCCGGCGAGCGCGACGCATAGCGCTAAGCGTTTGGCGGTTGACAGTTTTTTCATGGTGGTCCTTGCCGTCCTTTTCGTGATGTGAGCACCCGGAGTTCACTCCGTGCGAGCGGATGATCGCAGGGCGAGATGGAGGACAGTTGGCCCTCAGATGAACCACCAGCGACAGCGTCAAGGATTCATCGGCCGGCCATTGCGCGGCCAGGTGAAGAACCGGTGTCACGTCGGCTTGGTGCGATCCGATCGACGCGAAGATGGCACGGAATGCGTGGCGACCGCGACGTCATTGCTTGCACCGGACGAGTCGAAGCGTAGAACTCAGCGCGCCTCCGACGCGTCGGCATGAGCCGCATTGTCGGCCGGTGCAGCCTGGGTCACCGATGACACTGCGAGGTGACAATTTCTCGACGCTCAGGTGAATTCGCGGCTCGGCCACGCGAATTCATCCGCAATCAACCGAATCGGCCATTGACGTAGTCGCTCGTCCGTGGGTCCTGGGGTGCGCCGAACATGGCCGGGGTCGGTCCGTGCTCGACGATGACGCCTGGCGCGCCCTGCTCGGCGAGGAAGAACGCGCAGCGGTTCGACACGCGTGCGGCCTGCTGCATGTTGTGGGTGACGATGACGATCGTCACCTCCGACACCAGCTCCACCACTGTCTCCTCGATTCGTCTCGTGGAAGTGGGATCGAGTGCGGAGCAGGGCTCGTCCATCAGCAGCACTCGCGGTTGGATCGCAAGCGCTCGGGCGATGCACAGACGTTGTTGCTGGCCGCCGGAGAGCCCGCCGCCGGGTTGACGAAGACGGTCACGCACCTCCCGCCAGAGTCCCGCCTTGCTGAGGCACGACTCGACCGTCGCGTCCTTGACGGCAACGCTGGCCTTCACCCCGGTGAGGCGCAAGCTGGCGAGCACGTTGTCGTATATCGACATCGCCGGGAAGGGGTTCGGCTTCTGGAAGACCATCCCGATCTCCCGCCTCGCGTCCGTGAGCTTGCGATTCGGGTTGTAGATGTCGTGGCCGTCGATCAGCACCTCACCCGCCATGGCAGCAGACGGGATCATCTCGTGCATCCGGTTGAGGATCCGCAGGAACGTCGATTTCCCGCAACCTGATGGGCCGATCAGCGCGGTCACCTCGCCCGCAGGCATCTCCAACGAGACGCAGTCGAGCACTTGATGATCGCCGAACCATGCCGAGACGCTCCTGGCGTCGATCCCGGTCAGCGGGCGCGGTGCGGGGCGCTGCTCGAGGCGGTCGCGACGACGCAGCCGGATCCGCGGCGACCGGGCGAGCGCCGCAGCCGAACCGTCCGCTTCGACGGGCGCGTCGTCACCGGCGGCGCCCCGCTGGTGACGGGTGTCGACTCCCGGAAGCTCTGAGAGCGTTCGGCGCAGCTCGTCCCGCCGCTCGACGGGCACGAGGACTCCGAAGTCCGGGGCGCGGGAAGTGACGAGGATCGTCCACGGTAGATCCGAACCGTGGACCACGTACTCGAGATCGGCGAATCGCCACGACCGGCTCGCCTCCCCTGCCGTCGCCACCACCCGACGGTCGGTGATCTTGATCTGCGCCTGCTCGACCGCAGCGACGCGCACGTCGGCCTGCAGTGGATCGCCGTTCACGAGTCGCACGACCGCACCCGGGAACGAGGCCATCTCGACTTCGCCTTGTTCGTCGTCACCTTGTCCGTCGTCGGAGTGTGGAGCGACGATGAACATGTCGGTCGGATCGGTGGTCACGATGCTTCGCTCCTTGTTGCTCATCACATCAGGTTCGGGAGGAGCCGCGCGACTTCCCCCGAGGCGAACAGTCCGACGAGCAGCAGCACGGGCAGGAACACGACCCAGGTCTGTGCCCGACCCCAGCGGTGCCATGCCCACACCACGCCGAGCGACACGCCCAGCAGGACTTGCAGCCACAGCGCCAGCGCCCACAGGGTGCCCGGATCGCTGCCCATCACCCGCTCCGCGGTCGGGAGTCCGGATGCCGACCGCACCCGCGCCGGACCGATGACCGCGGGGCCGTCGAGATCGGCGTCGACGCGAACGACGCCGCTGGGGACGAACGGCAGGCCGGACGCGGTTGCCAGCAACAGCCGCCCGGCGTTCGCCGCCACACCCGGGGGAACCGCATCGCCTTCGTGGCGCACATCGATCACCTTGAACGCGAACGTTCCCTGCCCTGTGCTGACGGTGATCATGTCGCCCCGCTTCAACTCGTCGATGCGTCCGAACGGCCCACCGAATGCCGATTGGCGGCCGTAGATGGCGCACGATCCGACCTGACCCGGGAGCGGTGTGTCGCGCCGGTGCCCGGGGCCGTTGAACAGTGCGCTCGAGGTCGTTCCCTCGCCGACCACCTCGTGGAGGCCGATCTTCGGGATCGTGAGGTAGGCCACTGGTGTCCCGACCGACAGCTCGTGCCCGTCTGCGTCGGTTGGGCCGATGGGTGCAGTGCCGGTGGCGAGTTGGACGCGGAACCGGTCGAACTGACGCTGTTGGGCGGCGGAGTGCTGCCGGGAGCCGATCACCACGAGTTGCAGCAGCATCATGGCGCACAGCATCAGCAACGCCACGAGAACGGCGCGCACGAGTCGTAGTCGCGGGCCGAGCTCGGGCGGCGGCTCGCCCGCCCCGCGACGGAACCGGCGCGCCCGAGCCTGGTCCGACGGCGCCGGAGCGGGGACGGCGTCGATCACCGTCACTTGGGTCGGCGCACCCGGATCGGCCGACCGATCAGCAGCGCCATCCGGCCGAAGACCAGAAGCACCAGTCCCCACACCAGGACGGGCCAGATCGTCGTGCCAGTGGAGGGAAGGGTCGATGGCGCCGTCGAGCCCGAACTCGAGCCCGAACCGGAGCCAGATGCGGGTTGGACGCCGACGGGGGCCAGGACGCTGACGACGGCGGTCGACGAGGTGCTGGAGCCTGGCGACGTTGACGTCGACGTCGACGCGCTGGGAGTCGTGGAGCTCGTCGAGCTGCTCGTGGTCGTGGGCCCGGTCGTGGTCGGGGTCACGCGGGGAGCCGTGGTGGACGTCGCGGGCGCGAGGGTGGTCCTGGCGGGCGGAAGGGTGGTCGTCGTGGACGTGGTGGTGACCGTCTCGGCCGCGACCCTCCAGGTGAGCCCGGCAGGCACGTCCGTGGCCTCGGCGGCGAACGTCAGCTGCGCGTTCCAGTACCTGTCGAGTTGGTCGGGGCCGGGCCGAGTTCCATGGATGCAGGCGAGGCCGATGTTGTAGGTGCCGGGCGGGACGAGCTCGGCGCCATTCAGACCATCGCTGCCAAACCTGGCGAACGAGAAGGTCGTCAGGTTCGTCACCACGCCCGTGCTGATCGCCGTGTTGACGTTCAGGAACGCTCCGCCCGATGGCGAGAAGAGCGGCTGACGGAGGTTGACGCCGACGTCCCCCGGAATCGGGCCGTCGCCGTCGAAGGTCAGCGTGCTGGGGTCGACGCTCGCCGGGACCATGTAGCTCGTCACCCGGTACCCACCCGTCGCAGAGTCCCCGGAACAGGCCGCTCCGAGCGGCAGGACCGGACTGAACTCGGTGGCGCTGCCGCCGCTGTTCAACGGTGCGCCACCGGGCGGCACGGCCACCACCAAAGGCCCGGCGTTCGTCGCGGCGGCCGACGCAGAGGAGCCGCCGCCCACCCCGATGATGCTGAGCAGGAGCATCACTGCGGACAGAACGGTGCCCGTTCGCGCGACGAGCCGGACGGCCCAGCGGTGCGGGCCGGTGGATGATGCGTTCATGGGAACCCCTTCGAAGTGGTGAGCGAACGGTGCTTGCGGTAGAAGAGGACGCCACCGACGGCGAGCAGCGCGACCAGCGCCGCCAGCGCGCCGACGGCCACCATCGGCCATGCGCTGGACGGGCCGTGGGCATCGTTGACGTCGACCAGTGCAGACGGCAGCCGCCAGACGAGCTGTGCCGGTCGGTCGTCGGGCGAGTTGGTGACCACGAGCTGCGTGTCCCAATACGTGGCCGTCACCCGGAACGAGGTGCAGGCGATGCCGATCCGGTACACCCCGTCGGGGAGCGCTTTCGGGGAGAACACCGCGAAGCTCATGGACGGGAGCTCGGCGACGATCCCGGGCTGACCCGGCCCCGAGTTCGGTTGAGTGAGGACGTGGGCGAGAGCACCGGTGTGCTCGTCGTACAGGGCGTACTGATCGAGGCCGTCGGGGCCGTCGGGGCCGTAGTGGAGCGTGCCCGGATCGTCCGCGGCGGGGACGATGAAGGTCTGCACACGCCATTGGTCGTGGGCGCTGTCACCCGGGCAGGCCGCGCCGCTCGGCAGGCTCACGCTGAACTTCGTCGCGCTGGCGCCGTGGGCGAGTTGGCGCGTGTGATCTCCAGCGTCGATCAACACGGCGTCGCCGGCTCGCGTCGGGTTCGCCGCGGTGGCCACCTGGTCGCGCACGACGAGCAACCACGTGATTCCAATGATCGTGAGGGCAGCCAACGCCACCAGCCGGCGACGTCGGAGCGCGCGCATTGGGCCAGAGACCACTTCAACCATCGCCGGCGTCCAGGCTGTCAACTCCGCCACCGTCCGAGCCGTCGAGGCCGTGAGCTCCCCCACCGTCGGCACCGTCCACGCCGTGAGCTTCGCCACCCTCGCCGCTGCTGCCGACGACA
>JBBQTN010000226.1:0-8136 GCA_038213195.1 Acidimicrobiales bacterium
GTCGATGGCGAGCGCATCCTCCGCTCCCCCTGCCTGATCGCGGCTGTCGAACTTCAGGTTGACCGCCGCGAAGCGCAGAGGACCGACGGGGTGGGCAGTCCGCTCCGGCCACCGCGGCGCAACGACCACGTAGGCAGTGAAGGCGAACACCGTCACCGGTACGGCGCACCAGGCAGGTCGAAGCGCGACGAGCACCACCGCGACGATCAACGACGCGACGAGGACGACGGGCATCGCCAGACCGAAGACGTCGCCGATCCATTCCGATCGAAGGACGGTGACGAGGACGACGATTGTGATCAGGACCGTCAGTCCCTGCGTTCCGATTCGTTGCCACCGAGGCCTGGGCCTGCCGTCACCGGTTTCGGCGGGTGGCGACCCATCGGCGACGTCGATCCCGACATTGTGCCGCGGTGCGACGCGGACGTCGCCGCGCGGTCGGCGATCGCGGACGCGGCCACACATGCCTCGCCGCTCGACTCCGACCACCGGTGGTCCACAACCGGCCGCCGCAAGTCGTCGCTACCCGGCGCCAGAGGTGCGCAGCACCCTCGCCGCTGCCTGGTGGCCCGCGCGGCACGCCCGGTCGAGCGGCTCCCCGCGTTGCACTCCGGCCAGCGTCGCCCCGGCGAACGCGTCACCGGCGCCCGTGGTGTCAAGGACGCCGCTGACGAGGTCGACGGCGACCTCATCGATGCTGCCGTCGGGGTGCAGGATCCGCGTCGGGTCGCGACCGTGCTTGATCGCGATCGTCCACGGGGGTCGGTGTCCGCTCGTCAATCCCACCGCAGCGGCTTCGGCATCGTTGGCGAACACCACGGCCGGTGCGAGTTGTTCGAGCGTCGCCAGCAGGCCGGCCGGCCCGAGCGCGGTGATCACCGAGGTGGCGGAGAGGTCGACCGTGATCACCCCACCGCCGGCGCGCACGACCGCCGCTGCGTCGCCGATCGCCGAGGCGGCCGACGGCGTCAGCAGGCCGTACGCCGGCACGTGCAGCCACGCGGTGCCGGCGAGCCAGCGCGGGTCGATCGGTCCGAGCTCCGCGGCGGCGGCGCGGTCGGGGAACATCGTCCGCTCCCCGGACGGGTCGACGAGCACGATCACCGAGCCGGTGACGCCCTTGCGCTGGACGCGTACCTCCACGCCGGCGCGTTCCAGCTGATCGGTGAGCAGCGCGCCGGTCGGATCGTCGCCGACCCGGCCGATGAAGCGAACGGGCCCGCCCGCAGCAGCGACCGCCACAGCGACGTTGGCTGCGCTGCCGCCACGGGATCGGCTGATCCTGGCGGGGTTGTCCGTCCCCGTCACGGGCGCGGCGTCGATCCACGCGACGACGTCCTCGAGCAGATCACCCACCACGGTGACCAGGCCGCTGTCCGGCGCCACCATCAGGCGGTCAGGGCAGGCAGCCGGCGTGGGCGAGCGCGAGGCGGATCAGACGATCCTGCCCACCCGTCATCTCCCGGCGGACCTGCGCGCTGATCGCCTCCTTCGGCGTGAACCAGCCGAGGTCGAGCGCCTCCTGCGTGGGCTGGCAGTCGCCGGCGACCGGGACCAGGAAGGCCAGGCTGACCGCGTGGTGGCGCGGGTCGTGGTAGCCGCTGACCTCAGGCGACGGGAAGTACTCGGCGACGGTGAACGGCGCCACCGCCGGCGGGATGTTCGGGAGCGCGACCGGCCCGAGGTCCTTCTCGAGGTGGCGCAGCAGCGCATCGCGGATCCGCTCGCCGTACAACACCCTGCCGGAGACGACCATCCTGCTCAACGTGCCGTCCGCCGCCTGACGCAGCAGCAGGCCGACGTGGGTGACCTGGCCCAGCTCGTCGACGCGGACGGGCACGGCCTCGACGTAGACGAGCGGCACGTTGGCGCGGATGTTCTCCATGTCCGACCGCGAGAGCCAGCCGGATTTCGTGTCGAGTTGATCGCTCATCAAGTTCCCATGAAGTAGCCGTTGAGGTCGATGATGACATGCGTCTGCTGGTTGGCGAACACGGACACCGCCCCACCCGCCCCGAGGGAGAGCAGTGCTGCGTTGGCGACAGGTGCGTTGGCGGCGTAGTTGAGGTTCGACGTCGACGTCGCTGGCGTGCCCGCCGGGTAGACCTTGAGGAACCCGACCGCCTCACCCTGATCGGCGGTCAAGTTGGCCGACACCGCCTCGGCCGTGGCCGGCACGGCGCCGCCGGCGAGCGGGATGTCGCGAGTCGAGCCCGTGGCGAACGGTGCGCCGCCGCGGCTGTCATAGGCGCGGTACGGCGTGAGCGCGACGAACAGGCCGCGGGATGCGGCCGGCGCCGCGCCGTCGGTGATGTACCCGACCACGTCGACGATCACGTGGGCGGACGCGTACGAGAACACGCCGACCGCACCACCGGCGCCGATCGGGACGATCGCGGTGTTCGCGGACGGCGTGCCGGGGAGGTAGTTGACGGTGCTGTTGGAGAGGCCCTGGGCCCCGGCCGGGATCGCGCGCAGGAAGCCCGGCGCGGCGGCGTCGTCGGACGTCACGTTGAGGACGAGCGCGGCCACGCCGGTCGTCGGGACGGCGGACCCCGCCGGCTGCGCGACGGTGACCGTCTCGCCGGCGGCCACGCGTCGTGGGCCTGCGAAACCGGCCGGCAGCGGGCCGGGCGGACGAGTGTCCATCCACCGCTCCGGTTGGACCGCCACGAAGCGCCCGGCGGCGGTGGTCGGGGTCGGCGACGGCGCGAAGTAGCCGAGCAGGTCGACGACGAGGTCGCCGCCGGTGGGCATGTACAGCGTGATCTGGCCGCCGGCGCCGACCGGCACGATCGCGAAGTTCGGGCGCGGCTGACCGAGCACCGACACGTTCAGCGTCGACGTCGCCCCGACCGTGCCCTGCATCGTCGGCAGCGCCTGGACGTAGTGCGTGGCCAGGCTGCCGACGGACGTGATGTTCACGGCGACGGCCGAGACGCCCGTCGCCGGGACGCCGTTGCTGCCGGTGACCGTGAGGTCGATGATGCCCCGCTCCGGCTGTGCGCCGATCAGGTTCGCAGGTCCCACCGGTGAGTCCGCGCGCGTGTCGAGGATCCGCGCCGGGCTGATCCCCGCGAACCGCGCCGGCGCGGCAGGGGCGACGGCGACAGGTGGCGCCGGCAGCACGAGCTTGCCGCTGCCCGCCGCCTCGTCGGGTCCCGGCGCGCCGATGTCGACCGTGAAGTGCTTGACCAGCGCCGCCAACGGTTCGCCCGGCGTGGCCAGTCCCGCGCCGAGCACGAGCGCGGCGACGCCTGCGGCTTCGGGCGAGGAAGCCGATGTGCCGGCGAAGCACGCGCCGTAGATGCTGCTGGTGACGCACGACGGGGCGACGATGTCCGGTTTGATCCGGCCGTCGGTCGTCGGACCCTGCGACGAGTACGCCGCGACCGTGTTCGCGGTCGGGGAGTCCAGTGCCCCGACGGCGACGAGGGAGTGGTTCGCCGAGTCGACGACCGGCTTGGCCGCGCTGCCGGCGGCGGGAGAGTCGTACTCGAGGTCGCGCAGGGTCGAGGCGATCTCGAGCTGGTCGGGCACCGCGCCGATCGGCGTGTTGCGGTTGCGCACGATGCGCAGGTAGCTGACCCCGGTGGACGTGCACCAGAAGCTGTCCGCCATCTCCAGCGGTTCGGCGCCACCGCGCTGGTTGGCGTCGGCGATGTGCTGCACGCCCGGCGAGGTCGGGTCGAGATCGACGGGAACGAGCTGGGCGGGGTTGTCGTGCAGGCCGCCGGCGGCCGCCGCGCTCGTCGGTTGGTAGACCTCGACGCGATAATCCGTGCGCTGGCTCGGCGGGAGGTACCAGTCGTTGGCCCAGCGGATCCCGTCGAGCTCGAAGCAGCCGGTGCCGTCGCCGCCCAGGCGGAGCAGGTTGTCGCCCGGGGTGAAGTCGACGGATCCGTCCGCCTCGGTCGCCGCCACGGTGACCTTCATGTACCCGTCCCCGGCGTCGTTGCCGGCGGAGTTGAACCAGACGATGCCGAGCGATGCCGCGTAGTCGACGACGGAGTCGACAGGACCCGTGCCGTCGCCCGGCCCGTCGAACGCAGATCCGAGCGAACGGGTCATGATCGACACGCCGTTCGCGGAGAACCAGTCCACAGCGGCGCGCAGGTCGCTGACGGTGGAGATCGAGGCGATGAACACATCGGCGTCCGGTGCCGTGTCCTTGACGATCTCGGTCACGGCCAGCCCGTGCGGGTCGCCCTCGCTGCTGTTGATCGAGCCGTCGGCGTTGCACAGCCCGCCGCCGATGCTGTCGCGGCAGAACATGTGGCCGTTGGCGGGGGACGGGACAGGTCCCTGCTCAGCCGGGTTCCACTGGGATGTGGTGAAGAAGTCGACGATGCCGATGCGCACGCCACCGCCGCGGATCCCGGCGTTCTGCCACGCCGTTGCGTTCATCCCGGCGAGGCCGGTGTTCACCGTGGGGCCGAAGCCGGCAGCCTCGATCTGGCGCGGCCGCTGGTTGACCTCGCGTGGCGCCTGCACGAACTCGACGCCCCGCGCCAACGCGACCGCGTCGGCGCGGTCGATCGGGACGCTGGCCTGGACGACGGCGCCGGGGACCGATCCGGTGACGGACCCGCCGAGCCGGACGATCTCGTCGCCGACCTGCCGGTCGTATGGCGTGAGGACCTCGACAGCGACGCGCGGCTGCGGCGTGCCCTCGACGTGGCGGCCGGAGGCGGCGGCGATCTCGGCGAGCAGCGCCGGATCGCTGATCGGCCGGCTCGGATCCGCCGGCGACGCCGGCAACGTCACGGCGCCAGGAACGGCGCCCGGTGGCACGGTGCCGGGAACGGCGCCCGGCCGTAACGGTGCGGCGGCGGCGGTCGTGGCAGTCACCGTCTGCGGTGCGAGCGCCGCCGCGCACACGCAGAGCGCGGCGACGAAGCTGAGCCGGCATCGCCGCGTTCGGTTGGTCATCGTGTGGATCAGCGGCGCGAGCGACGGCTACGACGCGGCCGGCGCTGTGGTTCGGAGCGTGGCAGCGCCGGAGAGACAACGCTGATGTTGTCGTCGACGGCGATCTCGATGCCCTCGGTGTCGATGTCGACGGGCTCCGAGTTGGCGGCGACGACGACCGGGATGTCTTCGCGGGGCTT
Source organism: Acidimicrobiales bacterium (assembly GCA_038213195.1). Lineage (GTDB taxonomy): Bacteria > Actinomycetota > Acidimicrobiia > Acidimicrobiales > Ilumatobacteraceae > JAODBQ01. The sequence goes on from JBBQTN010000226.1 coordinate 5,112, forward strand.
GCGTCCGAGGGCGATGTCGATGCCGAACATCCCGGCGGCGAGGACGGCCCCAGCCGCGCCGTGGCGGCGACGCGCCGTGGCGATCGGGTCGGAGGACGCCGCCAGGTTCAGCTCGACGTCGACGTCGCCCGCTCCCGTGTCGATGGGCTGAGCAACGGTGTCGACCGGCGGATCGACGGCGCCGACCCGGTCACCGTCCGTGGCTTCCTCACTCACGCCGGTGCACGATAGTGCCGTCGACGACCTCCGGGAGGGCGGTCCCACAGTCGCGGTGGCGGGCGAGCCTACAGTGAGAGCGTGCCGGATGGGGCTTGGTCACGCCACGGAGCGCAGCACATCGTCTCCGCGCTGCGCACGGCGCTCGTCGGGCGGGCTGTCCTGCGCTTCGACGGTCCTCGCGTCGACGGCCCTGCCCCTGCGCTCGGGCGGGTGATCGAGGAGATCAACCGGCGCGGCCGCAGCATCCAGGTGGTCTGGGACGACGGGTTGATCCTGCACACCCGGCTCGGGCTCACGGGCGTGTGGCACCTCTACAGGGAGGGCGAGCCCTGGCGTAAGCCCTTCGCCCAGGTGCGCGTCGCGATCACCGTGCCGGGATGGATCGCGGCCTGCTTCAACGCCCCCGTGGTCGAGACGTACCGCGAGTTCGACCGCTACCGGCATCCGGGTTTCGGCCGGTCGGCACCCGACCTCGCCGCCGCCCGGCCGGACGTGGCCGAGTGCGCGCGGCGCCTACACCTGTCTGCCGATCCGGATGCGCCGCTGGTCGAGGTCCTGCTCGATCCGCACGTCGCCTGTGGGATCGGCAACGTCCACCGCAGCGAGGCGCTGTGGCGGTGCGCGCTGCACCCCTTCGCGCGCGTCGGCGACCTGTCGCCCGGCGAGTGCCAGCGGCTGGTCGAGACCGCGGCGACCCTGCTGCGGCGCAACGCCGAGTACGCCACGTCGGCGGCGCCGATCGACACCCGTGACGAGCTCGCCGTGTACGGCCGCAACGGTCAGCGTTGCGAACGTTGCGGCGACACGATCCGCGTGCGCCGGCTTGGCGAGCAGCAGCGTCTGCTGTATTGGTGCGCAGGCTGCCAGACCGGGCGTGATCCGCAGTGCGAGTGGGTCGACGAGCATGCGACGGATCAGCCGCCGGCCGGTCGGTTCGCCCCCGACCCGCCCCGCCGCTCGGACCTCGCAGGGTGACGGGACGCTGGGCCCCCGCTGCACGGCGTCTCGGCGACCTGCTGCTCGGGCGTTCGTCGTCGCCGGAATCGGCACGGCTCGCGGGGGTCACGTGGTGCCGAAGCGCACGAGCCCTTCCTGCACCACCGTGATCGCCAACTTGCCTTCTGCCGTGAAGATCGCTCCGCCGGCGAGGCCCCGTGCCGCGCTGGTGGAGAACGACGTCTGGTCGTAGAGCAGCCACTCGTCGGCGCGGAACGATCGATGGAACCACATCGCATGATCGAGGCTGGCCATCTGCAGGTTCGGGCTGTCCCATGAGAACCCGAACGGCAGCACGGTCGTGTCCAGCAGGGTCATGTCGCTGGCGTAGGTGACGATGCAGGCATGCAGCGTCGGGTCGTCAGGAAGCCGTCCGTCGGCACGCAGCCAGACCCGTTGCGTCGTCGCCCGCTGGCCTTGGCGGCTGAACGGATCGTTGTCGATGTAGCGGATGTCGATCGGGCGGGGCCGCTCGTACCATTCGCCCATCCGCTCCTTGAACGGCTCCATCCGCGTCTTGAAGTCGGGCAGCGACTCAGGGTCGGGGAGGTTCCTCGGCATCGCCAGTTGGTGATCCGGCCCCCTCTCGTGGCCGTGGTAGCTGGCCTGGAGGTTGAAGATCGCCCGGCCGTGCTGGATGGCGACCACCCGCCGGGTGCTGAAGCTGCGTCCGTCGCGGATCCGGTCGACCTCGTACAGGATCGGCACGGTGGGATCGCCAGGGCGCAAGAAGTACGCGTGCAACGAGTGGACGAACCGGCTCGGCTCGTCCACCGTGCGGGTGGCGGCGACGAGCGCCTGACCGGCCACCTGCCCGCCGAACACCCGCTGCCGGATCTCGTCGGGGGAGCGGCCGCGGAAGATGTTGACCTCGATCGCCTCGAGGTCGAGCAGGCGCACGACTGCGTCGACCGCATCCTGGGCTTCGTCTGGGGCGTCGGCGACATCCGACGTGGTGTCGGTGGCGTCGGCGGTCGGCGGTCCGGGTGTTTGCACCGGTCCATCATGCCGGGCGGGCGGTGAAGCTCCGGTGCACGCGTGGCGGCCGAGCGGCCGCGTTACCCTCGAACCCGTGTTCAGCAGCCTTTGGGAGCGCTACGGCGCGAAGCTCTTCCGGTATTGCAGTGTCTCGGCGTTCAACGTGGTCTTCGGCCAGAGCCTGCTGTGGCTGTTCTACAGCGCGCTCGACTGGCGGGCCTGGCTCGCGAACCTGCTCGCCGTCACCATCAGTGCCGGCCCCGCGTACTGGATGAGCCGCCACTGGGTGTGGGAGCAGACCGGTGCGCACAGCGTCCGCGCCGAGATCGCGCCGTTCTGGGGCATGGCCTTCTTGGGCCTCGTGATCTCCACGGTGGCCACCGAAGCCGCCGATCGGCGCTGGCACAGCGGCCTCGCGGTGCAAGGCGCGAGCATCGCGTCGTTCGGCGTGGTGTGGCTGTTCAAGTTCTTCATCCTCGAGCACGTGCTGTGGAAGCAACCGGTCGAGGTCGTGCTCGACTCTCCCACCGCGCCGTGACCGCCGCGCGATGACGATGCCGGTCGAGCTGCGCGGGCACGCCGAGGCAGCACGCGGGTTCATGCCCGTCGATGAAGGTCTCGCGCTCTACGAGGCCGCGGCGGCGGTGGCGGTGGCCGGGCCGTTCCTCGAGATCGGGAGCTACTGCGGCAAGTCGGCGGTGTACCTGGGCACCGCGGCGCGCGAGCGGGCCACGGTGCTCTTCGCGCTCGATCACCATCGGGGCTCCGAGGAGAACCAGCCCGGCTGGGAATGGCACGAGCCCGACCTCGTCGATCCGCGCGACGGCCGCAT
>JBBQTN010000227.1:0-8127 GCA_038213195.1 Acidimicrobiales bacterium
TGTGCTCGAGGCGCACACTGCGAACGGTGAACTGCTCAGCGGGGCGATCTCGGCGGCCGCGCTGGCAGTTGCGGTCGTCGGACCTTCGCGCACCAGGCCGTTGCTGTGGTTCTGCGCCTCGGGGTTGCTCGCCGGGATCGCACTGTCGCTGAAGCAGTCAGGATTCGACGGACTGCTGACGATCGTGTGTTGGCTGGCGATCTCGGCCCTGGTCAGCCCGGGACAGCGGCGCGACGCGCTGCGCCGGCTGACGATGGTGTTCGCCGGTCTCGCGTCTGTGCTGTCGATGTTGGTCGTGCACGGCGCCTTGACTGGTTGGTCGCGGTGGTGGACCGCGGTGGCCGGCTATCGGCTGCGGGTGGAGAGCTGGTTCGCTGGTGCCGAGTGGACGAACCTGCGCGAGTCCTCCCGATTCGCGTTCGCCGTGCTCGGCGTCACTGCGCTGGCGGCGATGGTCGGGGTTGCCCTGCTCGTCGACGAGGCACTGCGCGGGTCGCGCCGGTACCCACGTCGCCGGCTGATCCTCGTGCTGTGGTTGTTGATCTCGATCGGGTCGTTCCTCATCGGCGGCGGGTTCTGGCGCCACTACTGGCAAATACTGGCGGCGCCCCTCAGCGCGCTCGCCGGAGTCGCGTTGGCGCGGATGGGCAAGCTCGCGTTCATCGCCACAGCGGCCATCGTGGCCCCCTGCCTCGCAGTGTCGATGTGGGTGTTCACTGCGGACCCGAACCAGATCAACGTCCGCGCCAGCAGCGACAGCAGATCATCTCTTGACACGCATGTTGCGCGATGGTTCGGGTCGCACCGCCGCGACGGCGACAACCTCTACGTGATGTGCTTCAGCGCAGCGCTGTATGCCGACGCACACCAAGATCCCGGCTATCCGTACCTGTGGTTCACCGAGGTCCAGCACGGCCCCAAGGCCCACGTCATGCTTGTCGCCTATCTGGCCGACCCGCGCCGCGCGCCGCGTTTCATCGCGAAGTACCAGAGCACCCTGACCTGCGACCCGTCAGGGGACGTCGAGCGGATCGTCAGCCGCGACTACCACGGGATCACGTCGGTCGACGGCGTCGGGATCTACCAGCGCAACATCCTCCCGGACGCCGCTCACGCTGATCCGCGCACCTCGTCAACTCGCAGAACGCGGTGATGACGCCATGCAAGCAGGCGCGTCTTCAACATCCGGTAAATGTGCATTTCGTTCGTAGCTTTGTGTCGACGACGGTGCCACGATCGACACCGCTGAGAGGACGGATCCGCCAGACCGTCCCTCGGCGCGACGTGCTCCAGCCTCTCCCTCCACACCGGGCTGGGGCACCGCGCCGTCGCGCTCGTCGCTCGCGCAGATGAGACCGGTTGAAGGGGTTGCCGAGACGTGGCTGCTGGGCCCGGTGGGTTTGTTGCATTTACCGACAGCTGACCATTTGCCACCACTTCCGTTGAACCGGAGCTGCGTATGGTCGTCGAGATTGAGAGTGAGGAGCGCGTCCTGCAGCCAGGTGGCGCTTGTCGCGCCATTGGGTGACCGTTGGAACGTCGCCGGACAGTTGTCGTCGTGGCGCCTGTGGTCGGCCGTCGCGAGCGGGCGGCTCGTCACCTGGGTCTCGCGCTGCCTGCGCATCGGGCACGGCACAGTGATCGGCGGCCGCGTCGCGCTCGCCATCGATCCTCGCGTGCTGCGCCGTCTGACCGTCGGTCGTCCCGTCACGGTCATCACCGGCACGAACGGTAAGACCACGACGACGTTGCTCGCGGCGACGGCGCTGGCATCGACTCGCACGGTCAGTGCCACCTCCGGGGCGAACATGACCGCCGGACTCGTGACCGCGGCTGCACGTCCGTCCGAGGAGTTGGTGCTCGAGGTCGACGAGTTGTACGTGGCGCGGACGCTGGACCACACACGACCGATCGTTCTCGTGTTGTTGAACCTCAGCCGCGATCAGCTCGACCGGATGGTCGAGATCAGGCGCATCGCGATCATGTGGCGCGAGGCGATCGCCGCAGCGACGTGGCCGATGACGATCGTCGCCAACGCCGATGATCCGACGGTCGTCTGGGCGGTCGGAGATCATCTCGACGTGGTGTGGGTGGCAGCAGGCTACGGCTGGCAGCAGGACGGGATGTTGTGTCCGAGCTGCGGACACGTGCGTCACCTGCCGAGTGGAGGGAGCTGGTCGTGCACCTGCGGTCTCTCCCGACCGGCGGCCGACTGGACCTTCACGACCGCCGAGCTCCGGGGTCCGACCAACGCATACGCGTTCCAGCCCCGGCTCCCCGGTGAGATGAACCGTTCGAATGCAGCGGTCGCAATCGCGATCGCGGCCGCTCGCGGCGTTGGACCCTCTGCAGCGCTCGCAGCGGTGGAGCGGGTCGACTCGGTGGTCGGTCGATATCGCGTCGTCGACGTCGAGGGGCGCCGCGTCCGGTTGCTGCTGGCCAAGAACCCTGCCTCGTGGGCGGAGACGTTGCGGCTCCTCGATGCTGGTCGCGGCCCGATCGTCATCTGCGTGAACGCACGGGGGCCCGACGGCCGCGACACCAGTTGGTTGTGGGATGTCCCGTTCGAACGGTTGGCGGCGCGAACGGTCGCCGCCTCCGGCGAACGCCGGCTGGACCTCGCGCTGCGGCTCCAGACCGCTGGCATCGACTGCCTGATCGTCGCGGATGGGCTGGACGCGGTGCGTTCGGTTGCGGGGGTCGGCGAGGCGGTCGATCTCGTCGGCACGTACACGGCGTTCCACGAGATGCTCGATCGTCTGCACGTTCGCTGGTGACGTCCATGCGCTCCAGCATCGTCATCGTCCACCTCTACCCGAGGCTGCTCGGTCTGTACGGAGACCTCGGCAACGCCACGGTGGTGGTCGAGCGGGCCAGGTTGCGTGGCCTTCCGGTCGAGCTGGTGACCGTCGAACCGGGGCAGCCGGTGCCCCGCCAGGGCGACATCTACCTGGTCGGCGGCGCGGAGGACAACGCCCAGGTGGCCGCGACGCGCCTGCTTCGCGAGGACGGTGGGCTCGCTGTCGCGGCGGCAGGGGGTGCCGTCGTGCTCGCCGTGTGCGCCGGCTTGCAGATCGTCGGCACCGCGTTCGATGCCGGCGGGATGCCGGTGCCGGGGCTGGGCCTCGTCGACGCGGTGACCGCGGCGGCGGGTGTTCGCGCAGTTGGCGAGCTGGTGACCGAGCCGGAGCAACTGCGGATCCCGACGCTCACCGGCTTCGAGAACCACAGTGGGCGCACCAGGCTGGGTCCTGGCGTCGTCCCTCTCGGGCGGGTGGTCAGTGGCACCGGCAACGGTGCCGTTGACGGCGGCGAGGGGGCACCCGGAGGTGACGGCTTCGTGCAGGGTCGGATCATCGGCACCTACCTGCACGGTCCGGTCCTGGCCCGCAACCCGGCGCTCGCCGACCTGTTGTTGCAGTGGGCAACGGGGACGGAGCTCGTCGCGCTCGACGACCGCACCGTCGAGGCCCTACGGAGCGAACGGTTCGCAGCCGTCCTCTCGCCGCGGCGGGCGCGCCTCGCGGCAGGCCCGGATCGCCATGGAACCGAGACCGTGTGACCGCCGCGCGTTGGCGTGCGTTGTGTGTGGCGATCATGCTGGCTCTGGCGACCGGCGGCATCACGACGCTTGGCGTGGTCGATCGTGCGCATTCGGCGGCGCCGACGACGGCCGCGTTCCGCGAGGTGACGACTCGGCGAGTGCTCGATACCCGAGTGGCGCCTGGAACGCCCCTTGCCGGCGGGACGAGCCTCGACGTCGGCGTCCCGGAAGCCGCCGGGGCGGTCGCTGTGGTCGTGTCCGTGACGGTGACGAGACCCGTCGGACCAGGCTTCCTCACCCTCTTCGCCGCAGGAACGTCACGGCCCATCGTGTCGACGCTCAACTTCGACGCCGGTTCGATCATCTCCAACCAGGCAACCGTCGAAGTCGATCCCCAAGGTCGGTTCACGATCTTCTCCTTGACCACCACCCACGTGGTGGTCGACCTGGTCGGGGTGTACATGCCCGCCACGGTCTCCTCGGCGGGGCGGTTCGTGCCATCGACGCCCTGGCGTGCGCTCGACACGCGGGAGTCCCGCCGTCCCGTGCCTGCGGGCGGGTCGGTGGTCGTCGACCCGCACACTCCAGGGTCTGGGGCGGCGGTCGTCACGGTCACCGTCACCGAGACGAGGGGGCCGGGGTTCGTGACCGCGCACCGCTCCGACCAATCTGCGCCCGGTACGTCGACGCTCAACTTCGAGGCGCCGGGTGCCACCCGCGCCGTCCTCGCCACGGTTGCGCTGGCACCGGACGGCACGTTCACGATCGACGTCAGCACTGCGACGCACCTCGTCGTGGACGTGCTCGGGTGGTTCACCGGAGCCGGCGCACCGCTGGGCCGAGCCGGCCTTTTCGAGCCGATCACGCCCTCCCGCCAGTTCGACACCCGCGACGGCGGTCTCCCTCGGCTGGCAGCGGGCTCGTCGGTCACAGTGACGTATGCGGCCGAGCCACTCGCGGTGCTCGGCAACCTGACCGTCACCGACGAGCGTGGGCCGGGGTTCGCAGCCGCGCGCCCCGGCAGCGTCGGTGATCTGACGACCAGTTCGGTCAACAACGACACGGCCGGCCAGTCGATCGCCGCCGCCGTTGCCGTCGGGTATGCCTCGGGTGCTGGGGTGACGGTCTCGACCTACGGCTCGTCTCAGCTCATCTTCGATCTGGTGGGCGCCTACGTCACGGGCGACGGTGCCGGTGGGTCGGCGACGGCCGCCAGCGTCCGAGTCGGTCTCCGTGAGTCGCCATCGCCGTTCGACGGCCTGACCATCGGCGATGTGCTGGCTCGGTATCCCGACGCCGCGTCCACCCGAGCCGCGGTGATGACGTCGGACGGAACGGTGCACAGCCTCGGCCAGGCAGATGTTGTGTTGCCTGCGGCGTCGACGATCAAGGCGCTCGTGCTCGGGTGCACCCTCGCCGGCTTCCAAGATCGCGGGATCGACCAACTCGACGCCGTCACCGCCGACCTCGTCCACCAGATGATCTCGGTGAGCGACAACGCCGCCACGACGACCCTCGTCGACCGGCTCGGCGGTCTCCCCGGCTTGCACGCGTGCGGGCTGCGCTTCGGAGCGACGTCGATGACGATGAGCTCGGCGGGCTGGGGCGTGACACAGGTGCCTCCCGAGAGCTTCGTCGTGATCCTGCGGAACCTGCTCCGCCCGGAGAGCTCCGTGCTGGACCCGAGATGGGTGGCGTTCGCCCGGGCGACGATGCTCTCCACGAACATCTCGCCGGTCGAGCGCTGGGGCATCGGTGCCGGCCGGCCGCCGGGCTCGAGCTACTGGGTGAAGGACGGCTGGTGGACCACGGCGCCCGGCGATTTCAGATATCCGGGAAGCAGGATCAACAGCGTCGGCATGATCGAGTCGGGATCAAGGTGGTGGATCGTCGCGGTCCAAGGTGACCGGTACACGACCCAGCCGAGGGGAATCGCGGTGACCGAACTCATCGCCGACACCATCAACCACAATCTCGCGGTCTCCTCGGCAGGAGGATCCCTACCGTCTGTCGCCGCTGTTCGCCGAGGAGGGGCCCCGATGAGTTCTTCGACTCATTTCCCGTACTGGTCCGACCTTGCCACGGTCAGGGCGCCGACCGCAATTACCCAGCGTTGAACCAGATCGACACGTCGACGTGGCGCACGCCGCGTACTGTCGAGGACATGGCCGACACCGGAGCTCCGGCGTGCGCGCCACCGACAGCACGCGCACGGCTCGGAGGCGAGGGTCCGCAGCGTCGGGCGGGCGCGCTCCCGACGAACCGGTGGGTGCGCGCCGTGCGACCGCACCACTGGGTCAAGGCCGGCCTGGTCCTCGTCGCCCCGATGGTGGCGCTCGACCTCTCCCTCGTCGCGGTGGGGCGACTCATCGCCGCCGCGGGTCTCGCGTGCCTCGCGGCAAGCGCGACCTACCTCCTCAACGACGCGATCGACGCACCTGCCGACCGGCTGCACCCGACGAAGCGCGCCCGTCCCGTGGCCACCGGCGAGATCTCCCGCGGCCAGGCCGTCGCGGTCGCGGTCGTCCTGTTCGTCGCGGCCCCGGCGCTCGGGTTGGTGTTGAGTCCGCTGACCGGCCTCGCGCTCGGCTGCTACGCGCTCTTGACCGTCGCCTACAGCGTCAAGCTGAAGCAGGTCCCGGTCGTCGACGTGCTGACCATCGCCGGCGGCTTCGTCATCAGGGTGCTCATCGGCAGCGCAGCGACCTCGACCCCTGTGTCGGTCTGGTTCCTCGTCGCCGTGGCCGCCGGCGCGGTGATGGTGGCCACCGGGAAGCGGCGCGGCGAGCTGCGCGAGCTCGGGCGCGCTGCGGCACTGCACCGTCAGTCGTTGGCGACCTACCTCGACCCGGTGACGAGCAAGCTCCTCGCGGCCTCGGCGGCGGTGCTGTGCGTCGGGCTGGTCGGCTGGGCGACGATCGGTGCTGGCGGCCCTCGCCTCCGCGAGGGTTGGGCGTGCGTGATGATCGCCCCCGCGCTCGCAGGGGTGGGCCGCTACCTGTGGCTCGCCAACTCGGGCAGAGCGGCACGGCCCGAACGCCTCGTTCGAGATCGGGGGCTGTTCGCCACCGCGAGCATCACCGTCGTGCTGTTCCTCGTCGGCCGGGCAGTGTCGTGAGCATGCCGGCGGTCGGCGCAGTTGACGGGCCGCTGACGCTGCCCATCCGGGCGTTGATCCCCGATTCGTTCGATCAGCGCACCACGATCCGGCAAGTGAGGGCCCCGGCGTGACACCAGGACGACCGGCTGCGCTGCGGCCGGAGCTGACCTGACCGGATCGTGCCGCGCCCGTCGGTCGGCCCGATGACCGGCGTTCGGTCCAACCTGCCGACGGCCACCCCGGTTCGTCCGAGTGGGCGTCCCTCGCCGCGGATGATCCTGTGGCTCGCGCTCGGCGGTCTGGCGGTCGTGTTCGCGATCCGCGCCCGCACCGACCTGACAGCGGCAGCGCATGCGCTGGCACGGGCACGGCCGCTTTGGGTGCTCGCCGGCGGCGGCCTCAGCGCGCTGTTCCTCGTCAACCTCGCTGCGTTGCAAGGACGCAGCCAGGTACTCCTCGGCGTCGATCGTCGGTTTCGCCGCACCCTGCGCCTCACTGCAGGCGCCCGCGCCCTCGATCTCGCCACGAAGTCGGGCGGGATGGCGGGAGCACTTCGCTTCGCCGCAGACGCCCGGCGCCGAGGCCAGTCGGCGCAGTGCACGACAGCAGGATGCGTCCTCACCGAACTGGCAACCCACCTCGGCTTCACGGCCGTCCTGCTCGTCGCCATCCCGTTCGCGGTCGTCGGGGCGCACCTGACCGGTGCCGATGTCGTCGCCGTGGCCATCTACCTGGTGCTGACGGCCGCCCTCCTCGTCGCGGTCATCGCGGCGGCGCGGTCCGAGCGAGCGATCCAGCGCGTCACCGACGTCATCGAGAAGATCACGAACCTGCTGCGCCGGATCGGTCGGCACCCGAACGCCGGCCGGCCGGCACGAAACCAGTCCGCTGATGATCTCCACCTTGCGATCGCCACAGCCCGGCGGGACCGCGACGCTCTCGGGCCGATGGTCGTCCATGCGCTGATGTGGCCGCTCATCGGCGCCGCATTGCTCGGCTCCGCGTGCGCTGCGGTGGGCGCGCACGTCTCGCCGGTCACGGTCCTGATCACCTACTGCCTGGCGACGACCTTCTCGATCATCGGGTTCCTGCCCGGCGGCCTCGTGTTCGCCGAGGTGTCGCTCGGCGCGACCATGCACGGGTTCGGAGTCGACGGCGGACACGCGGTCGCGGTGATCGCGCTGTACCGCCTGTTCGATCTGTGGATCCCCCTGATCGCCGGAGCGGTCACGCTGCGGACGGGCGCAGGCGTCGCGGAGGAGCCGAGCATCTGACGGTCGGCTCCAAGTCACATCCTGGCCGCATGCTGTGTCGCCGATGTCAGTGGCAGGAGGGGCTTCGGCCGAGCAGGGCGGCGGGGGTGAGTGTCACTTTGAGGGTGATGGGTCCTGGGGTGGCGACGTGGAGATCGATCCATCCCCCATGCGCTTGGCTGATGCATGCGTTGCCGGTGGCGACCCGGTAGAGCTTGGTGTATCGGAAG
>JBBQTN010000228.1:0-8008 GCA_038213195.1 Acidimicrobiales bacterium
CAGGAAGGCTGTCTCGGCATGGTCAAGGATGTCGATGTTGAGCCCGTTCGGCAGGGTTGTCCTCATCGGTCGGCCGATGAAAGCCGCGACGCTGTGAGGGTAGCAGCGTTGCGGTCGACCTTCCCGTTGGAAGTCAACGGCAGCCCCGGCACTCTGTATATCTGGTGCGGGATCATGTATGCCGGCAAATGTGCCACAAGAGCTGCGCGGAGGGCAGCGCTGTCCAACACCTGGTCGCAGACGATGAGCGCGACCAAGCGAGGATGCGGATCGCCGACAACCACTACTGCGCACCCGCTCGCCCCCGTGACACGGCGCACGGCCGCTTCCACCTCGGTGGCCTCGATCCGGTAACCAAGGACCTTCAGTTGAGAGCCGATGCGGTGCAGGAACGTCATCGAGCCGTCGGTCAGCATTCGGACACGATCGCCAGTGCGGAAGTACCGACGTCCGTCGAGCAACTCGAACCGCTGGGCATTGAGCCCCGGCGAGTTTAGGTAGCCGCCTGTTACTGCATCCCCCGCGAGGAGCAGCTCGCCCGTGCTCGATGCGTCGGCCGCGACTTCGGGCTCGCGTATTCGTGCGAAGTGCGACTCGAGCGGCCGGCCAATGGGGGTTTCTCCGGTCACGATCGCATGGCGGATTTGCGCCCGGTCCAGCTGAGCGAAGGTCGCATGGACCGTCGCTTCGGTGATGCCGTACATATTGACGATCCGGACAGCGGCGGAATTGGCGAGCACTCGCTCCGCGATCTCCGGTTGCAGCGCTTCGCCTCCAAATACGAGGTACCGCAGGTTGTATGCGTTCGAGCGCAGAGCTGCGACATGCTCCTCGACGCCGACGGCGAAGACGGATGGGACCTGACTGAGCACCCGGATCCTGTGGTCGGACAGGAAATTGCTGAACGACGACGGGTTCGCAGCGGAGCGTCGGTCGACCACGATGACGTGCCCCCCGGTCAGCAGCGCTCCCCACAGTTCCCAAACGGAGAAGTCGAATGTGAGCGAGTGGAACAAGGACCATCCGTCGCCCGGCGAAAGATCGAACAGCGGCAGCGCGGCGTCGAGCATGGTCAGTACATTTCGGTGAGTGATCGGGACGCCTTTGGGTTCGCCCGTGGTGCCCGAGGTGTACACGACGTAGGCCAAGCCGGGGCGTGAGAGCAGATCACATGGCGACTCGAGAACGGAGCCGTGCCCGAATCTGACATCGAGCGCGGCTCCGCTGTCACGGAGGACATGCGCGAGACGGTCCGTGGGCCAGTTCGGATCGTATGCAACGTATGCGCAGCCCGCCGCGATGCAACCGACGATCGCCGTGACCGAGGCAGCCGACCGATCAACCGCAACCCCGACGACGGCACCCGCGGCGACCTCACGATCGCCTAACCACGTCGCAAATGTCGTCGCTGCGTCATCGAGTTGACGGTAGGTGAGTGTCCCCTCGGAGTCCGTTAACGCTGGTAGGCCAGGATGGGCGTCGACCACCGTTCTGAATCGCCGATACAAGGTGTCCGTGGTCATGCGCTGCCACCGTTCGGGGAAAGCAGCGTCTCGAGCAGCTGCCGCGGGGTCGAGCAGGTGAAGAAGTCGACCAGGTCAATGTCAACTCCGAAGCCTTCTTCGAGGATCACCGATATCTCGACGGCCGCAAGGGAATCGCCTCCGAGCAGGAAAAAGTCGTCGTCGTCGTCGACATGCCGATCGAAGACTGATGTCCAGGCGGCGCAGATGTCGGCGATAGTTGGCTCAGACATGGTCCGCAGATCCACTTTGCGCGGCAGGGGCGGCGAGAGGTCGCCCGGTGAGGTTGTGCTTGGTTGCTGCAGCGAGAGCTTCCAGCTCGCCATCGGGCAGGAACCCACGCGGGTGTCTGAATGTGAGCGTGGGTTCAGCCTCGTCCAGGTCAGCCCAGAGCCCGAGCCCGAGAACGACTGGCTCGTCGAGATCGGGAATGCGACGACCAAGGGCAGTGGGCAAGACGGTGTCGACCAGGTCGGCATACAGCAGTGGTTTCGACTGTGGTCGGCCCCATTCGCCGGGATGCCGTTCCCGGGTGTACCGGTGGATGGGGTACTGCCCGTACCGCACAGCGTCAAGAACCTGGTTCCTCAGGTCGGTGAGGCGGGTTGCGGGGTCACCAGGGCACGGTACGAACAGCGGAACCAGCGAGGAGGCGAAAGTTACGGCTCCCTTCAGCTTCGTCGACCACCGGTTGGCGACCGGCGAGAGCAAACCGACACGCGACAGCCCGGTCCGGGCCCGCGCAGCAGCTCCGAGCGCGTCTAGGACGGCGACGAAGCCGGATACCCCCGCTTCGCGGCACCGCCCGTTCAGAGCAGCGACTTCGTCTACGCCCAGCTTGACGGTGACGGAGGTCGTCGCATCCCGATCGAACGCGCCCGGGCGCCGACTACCGGGGTAGACGAGCTCGGGCCATGGGCTTCCACCGCTAAGGATGCTGTCCCAGTGTGCCAGTGCTCGTCGGCCCGCGTCGGAGTCGCAATACGCCGCTTCCCATGCCGCGTGGTCCGCATTCTGCGCGGTGGGCGCCTGCTCGAACGGGCGGCCGGACCGAACTAGCTGGTCGAGTTCCCGTTCGATCAATCGCATCGCCCATCCGTCACTTACAAGGTGTTCGACGGTGATCCACAAGTCATGATGACCGTCGTGGTCACTGAGAATGAATCGGGCCGTAGGCCCGGTCGTGAGATCCAGCGCCTGCGTCGCGGCGGGCGGATCGCACCGCTCCTCGGCGTGCCGGATCGATGTCAACGTGGGCCGCGTGCGGCCGACGCGTTGTCGCAGCGCTGCAGGGTCGAACACAGTGGACAGTGCGTCGTGGCGACCGGCTAGCTCCTCGACGGCCCAGGCCAGCCTGGTGGTGTCGAAGTCGGCCGGGAGTCGGTAGCCCTGACAAATGAGGTGGCTGGCGTTGCTCCAGCTGTCTCCTGCCCGGCCCATGCGGGTCAGGCGCGCGGCCTGATTCTCGTTGACCGGAAGCCAACCGGGCGCCATCACGGAGTCGCCGCTCGGATGGCGAGGCGCGCCAGTTCGTCGCTCCACCAGCGGCGAAGGCGTGCGGCGACGTAGTCCGGAGCGTCCTCTAGCAAGAAGTGCCCGCTCCTCCTGACCGTTTCGCACTGGACCTGGCCGGCTTCCGCCGGCGGCGGTAACAACGGCGATTCGGCGCCGGCGAGGTGCAGTGCCCGCGGTAGTTCCGTCCACACGCTTGACACCTGACGCGAGATACCTGCCTGGCGGATGCCGGCATAGACCTCGGGTCGTTGGACGAGCCTGACCGACCCGTCGGATACTTCGGCTGCGCGTTCGAACGCCCACTCCAGCTCTGGGCTCCATCGACGGAACTGCCCGCGCAGAGAGGCGAAATAGTCCTTCATCGAGCGATAGCGACACCTCTCGTCGAAGTTCGCCGCATCGGCCCGCACGACTTCCGTTGGAACCCTCTCCCATTCGGCGATCCCACCGTCGAGCAGCACGAGGCTGGCGACCCGTGCTGGCGAGTCGACCGCGAGGAAGGCGGCGATGTCCGCGCCTCTGGAGTGCCCGACCACGTGCGTCGCCGTGTCGCCGGAAGCACCACCTAGGAATTCGGCCACCAGCTGGGCGGTCGCTGCCGGATCGAACGACTCGACCGCGGCGGCGGGGGTGCGTCCGTACCCCGGGAGATCAGGAGCCAACAGACGCACGCGGCCAGCCTCGCAGACGCGCTGGGCGAGCTCGATCGCGTTTGCGCCCGAATAGGCACCCATGCCGTGGAGGAACACAACGGTTTCGCCTTCGGTGGGTGACCACCCGGCGCTGGTCCACTGGTGCAAGAACAGTCGGCTGTGCGACGACGTGCCGGACCGGTATTGGACCGCGTGCGGGGACAACGCGACCTCCTGAGGTGAGCTGTCAGCTGCTGGCTGCCGGTTAATGTAGCCGACCCGATGCGGGGTGATAGGGGAATTGCATGATTTCGGTTTATCGTCTGGAAATTTCCGGTATCGTCTCGCGAATTCAACCGTAAAGACTTCGTGGCAGAGCGCGACATGGCGAGGCCACCCGGATCAACGAGGGGCGTGCGATGGACGGACTGGGATCATGGCAGGAGGACTGCCAGTTCATGGCGGCATGTGCGGCGGAGCAGGTGGACCCCGCAGTCGTGGCGAAGGCCGTCGATGACGGGACAGTAGTCTTCCTCCGCAGCCGGGCCAGCCGGTCGGTGGAGACCTTCGCTCCCGCGCTCGTCGGTACCGGCACGCGGGCAAAGGTGACCGCGTTGATCGGACTCGGACCGCGTGACCGCGACCGGGCGTCCATCATCGACTCGATGAGCGTGATCGTTGCGGCCCGACCGGACGCGGTCATCGACCTCACCACCAACCCTGAGGGCATCGCACTGCGGCATGAACTCAAGGAGGTCATGGGCGTACCTCTCGGTGCGTGCCTAACGTACGACCTCTTTGGCGACCCGCGCCGCAAGATCGGTAAGAACGAGTTCTTGGAGAGATTCGAGGCAGGGCTGGCACCCGGCGTCGACTTTGCCCTTATCCACGCCGGCATGGACTGGTCTCTCATTGAGGCGATGAAGCATTCCGACCGGGTCATGCCGACCACTTCGCGCGGTGGTGGTCTCGTGTCGCGCTACATGCGAAGGCACGAGTGCGACAATCCTCTACTTGAGCACCTCGAAGACATCGCGGAGATCTGCCGTCGTTACGAGGTCGTGCTTGATCTCGGCGACATCTTCCGCCCGGGGTGCATCGCCGACGCCGGGGATGAATTGAAAATGCAGGAACTGGGCGTCATTGCGGGCGCACGGGAACGCCTGATGGCCGCTGGTGTCCAGGTCCTGTGCGAAGCCGGCGGACACATGCCCATCGACAAGATCCCCGCCCTGATCTCCGAGTACAAGCGCGTCCTGGGCGGCGCACCACTGTGGTTGGCCGGACCCATGGTGGTGGACACCGCGATCACTCTCGACAGCATCGTCAACACCATCGGAGTCGCGGTCGCCGGTCAGCACGGGGGTGACATGTTCGCCTCGATCACTCAAAACGAGCACTACGCGATGCCCACCGCCGTCGAGACGGCGGAAGCTGTACGCAATGTGCGCGTAGCTATTTCGGCTCTCGACGTCGCCCGCCATTTCCCGGCCGCCCTATCACGCAACCATGAGCTCAGCAAAGCCCGACGACTCAACGCCTGGAGCGATCAAGCCGAGCTGTCGCTGTACCCCGATCTGTCACGCCAAGTATTCCTCCAGCACGACCTCCTCAAGGACGGGCAGCCCTGCACGATCTGCGGAATCTACTGCCCACACGTCGTCGTCAAGAAGGACCACGAGACGCCCGCCGACCTCACAGTGGTCCAGGCGTAACGGGAGATCTACGATGATCTCGCCCGTTGGCGCCATCGACGAGTACCTCGATCTCGACCCGCTCAGTGTCAGGATCGAAACCCACCAGCGCTACAGCGAGCATTACGACGACGTGGAGCAGGCAGCGCTGGATGCCCTGCCGTTGACAGACGTGAGCGCGGTTTTAGACATCGGGTGCGGTACTGGATCGTTCCTCCGCCGGCTGCGAAGCGACGGCAGAGTGGACCATCTTGCCGGGCTCGACCAATCCCCGGCCGCTGTCCAATCGTTGGCAGAACTGCCAGACGTCGCGGCGGTACTCGGTGACGCCTGTTTTCTCCCCTTCGACGACGCGCAGTTCGACGTCGTCACGGCGCGTCACATGCTCTACCACGTAGCAGACGTGAGCCTCGCGCTGCGCGAGTCGATGCGGGTCACGCGTGCAGGAGGCCGACTAGTGGCCATCGTGAACCATGCGGGGACGACACCTCACGTGGAGCGTCTCGTGCGCGATGCTGTCGCGCACGTAACGGGCCTTGAGCCCGCTTCGGGCATGCCGCGAGTACACAGTGACAACGCACCCGGATTCATCAGGGACGTCTACGGCAATGTCGCGGTTCGCCCCTACGACAACGCCCTGATCTTCCGCAGTCCGGAGCCACTCGTCAGCTATGCCGTCGCGCTTCTCGCGTTCTTCGGCATCGGAACCGACGATCCCGCGCGTCCGGACGTGGCCCGACAGATCGATAGGCGTGCGCGAGCAGCCCTCGCTACCCAAGGCCTCTGGCGGGATCCGAAGGGATACGTAGTCTGCGTGGCGCAAGTGCCGAGCCGGTGACAGGCGGCATGAACCTCGCAGAGACGCTCATTCGGCGGTTGCCGAGCGGGGTGGGCTTCGAGCACGCGGGCCAGCAGCTGGCCCGCGGCCTGCACGCCTGTGCCGATGGAGTGCCGGAAGGGTCCCACCTGCTCCTCGGGGGCTCGCTCGCCCGCGGTGAGCCGCTGCTGCGGGTGAACGGCGGCTCGGATCTCCTCATCAGCGACATCGATCTCCTGCTGGTTCACGACACGCTCCTACCTCCGTTCGCTGTCGACAAGTTCGTTCGAAGACACCGGTCGGCACTGCCGACTATCACGCTGATGAGCCTCAGCGGCCGCGAGTACCAACGACTCACGACCTCGATCGGCTATGACTTCAAGGACGGACGGGTCGCGCTCACCGACCGAAGTCCGGAATTCGAGACCGTTGTCGTCGATCCTCGAGACGCATTCGAGGTCTTCATCTTCGGAATCCTGCTCGCCCTTCTCGGCGATTCGTTCCTGGAGTCGAGGGCTGACGCCTCACGGGCCGTAGGCAAAGTGATCCGGTCGGTGGGGCTCCTCGACAACGTCAACGCCCAGCACGACTTCCACTCCGACCGGGAAGCGCTCGCCGAGGCGCACCGTCATCAGCTCCGGTTCCTGCGCGACCCGTCGAAGTCGATACCGCCAGAGCGTCCTCACGAACTCCTGAGCGTCTTCGCCGCTGGTCTCACCGCTCACGACTACGCCGCCGGACTTCAACGAGACGACGCCGTCGAAGGAAGTCGGTTCGACGGGCGACCCGGCTCCGACACCGTCCGAGAGGTACAGCGAGCACTGGTCCTACTGTTGCGCCGGATGATCGCAGCGCCCCCAGACGAACCCCCTGCAGACAAATGCGTTCGCGCATGGCGGTCGATCGTCGCAGACCATGTCGTCCGACCATACGCGAGCACCGCTGACTTCTGCCGTTCGACCGTTCCGCTGCTCCGGCACGCTCTGTTGGATATGAAGGTGAGAAGCGATGACTGAGGTGACAGCTGACTCTCGACTGGTTGCGGGGTTACGCGAGGATCTGGTCGTCGCGTTGCGGACTGCGGCACAGCACGGCATGAACGAAGGGATCGACAACCACTTCAGCGCAGCAGTTCCGGCGACAAGCACCTTCCTCATCAACCGGTACGGCCCCGACTGGTCGGAACTCGCCCCCGCCGACATTCTGCTCGTCGACGCGTCCGGAGCGGTTGTTGACGGCGCCGGAACGTATGACCTCTCGGCGTTCACCATCCATCGCCACATGCACGCGGCGCGACCCGACGCGGCGGTCGTGTTTCACACGCACATGCTCGGAGCGACGGCCGTCGCCCTGACTGAGCAAGGCTTGTCCACCCGCCTGTCCCAGGCAGGAATGTACTTCCATGGCACGGTCGCCACTGTCGACTACAACGGCTTCGTCGACGCTGACGAGGAGGGACTCAGGCTCTGTGCTGCTATCAGCCACGACACCGATGTGGTTCTTATGCGCAATCACGGCGTCATGGTCCTGGCGCCCACGGTCGCCCATGCCTGGCATCGCCTGTACTTCCTCGAACGGGCCGCACGACTTCAGGTAGTCGCCACCTCGCAAGGAGTTCCCCTCGTCGAGGTCTCAGAGGCCGTTGCGCGGCGCACCTGTTCGCAGTGGCGAGTGCTCGAAGGGGACATCGCCGAGGCACTGTTCGCCTCGGTGCGACAAGGCGTCGCCCGTACGGCCGTCGGTCCGAATACCCCCATCGAGTGTCTCGCAACGGGGCCCGGCCCGGCGAGCAGCTGACAAGCGTGCCACCGACCGACCCCGACACCC
>JBBQTN010000229.1:0-7898 GCA_038213195.1 Acidimicrobiales bacterium
GTTGATCGTGGCGTGCGCGGCCGCGGTGACAGCGGCAGGGCGCGAGCCGGCGACCGCGACACCGGTGCCGATCCCGATGCGCTCGGTGCGGTCGGCGATCAAGGCCATCGTCGCGTAGCAGTCGCTCCACAACATCTGAGAATCGGCCACCCAGACATCGCTGTAGCCGAGTTGCTCGGCGAGCACGGCGTAGTCGATGTCGCCGATGTCGGACGCGATGCACACCCCGATGTCCACGCCGCGCATGGTAGGAGCACCGCCCACCCCGTCCTGCGATCGAGAGGTGGGTGGTGCGCGCACCGGCCGCCGTCCGTCGCGCATCCTGGTCGCGGCCAGACCGGTACGTGCGGTTCTGGCTGTGACCGGTTGACCCGCCCGGCCCGCCCGCCGGCGCGCACATGCGTCGCTTACCCCGAGCGGCAGCCGCTGCGCCGGGATGGCTGGTCCGAGCGCGGCGCGCGGGCCAACATCGCGGGGATGGACGCCGCCCCGCGAATGCGCAACCCGCCCGCGTACGTTGCCGCAGGGCTGGCAGTCGCCTCCGCGCTGGTCAGCGCGTACTGGGCGTTCGGTGGGACGGCGTTGCTCGACACGCTCGGCGGCTCGCTCGCGCGGATGGCCCGCCGTCGCGACGCCGCAGCCCTTGCGACCGTGACGGTGGTCATCGTCGCCAAGCTCGTGGATGCGACGATCGTGCTCGCCGCGACGCGGCGTCCGCCGACGCGCCGAGTCGGCCGGCTCGTCGGGCTGGCCAACCGGCTGATCGGCATCGTCCTCACCCTCTATGGAGCTGTTCTGGTGATCGCCGGTGCGCTGGTGCTGATGGGCGGGATCCACTCCGACGCGTCGACGGACCGGCACGCGCTGCGCTGGCACGTCGCGCTGTGGGACCCGTGGTTCCTCGTGTGGGGCGTGGCCCAGCTGCGCGCCTCGCGCCGCTACCGCCGCGCCGTGACCACCGTGCCCGCACCTCCGGACGAGCCCGCGACGGGAACATCGACCAGGGCGGGGCGCCGAGTCCGCGGTCGGTAGCGTGGCGAAATGCGTCCGAGCAGCCGCCGACCTACGGCGCAACGACCCGTCGTCGTCCTCGGGGAGTTCGACGGGTTCCACCTCGGCCACCGCCAGCTCGTCGACGCCGCAGCCCATCTCGCGGCGCGCCTCGAACGGCCGCTCGTCGGCGTCGTCCTGGACGACCCCCGCGCCGCGCAGGTGATCACTCCGGTCGAGGATCGGTGCTGGGCACTCCTCGCCTGCGGCGCTGCTCACGCGATCGCGATCACGTTCGCCAGCCCGGAACATCCGGCTGCTGGCGCCCACGCCATCGACGAGATCGTCGAGCGCGTCGACCCGCAGGTCGTCGTCACCGCCTGCCTGCCGGGATCACCGTCGATCGCCCGGTACCCGGTGCTGCGCGACGAGTGCACCCGCCGCGGGATCGAAGTGGTCGAGGTGCCGCGCTGGCCGGATCCGGATGGCAGCCTGATCAGCGGAGCGCGCGTGCGCGAGGCCCTCGCCACCGGTGACGTCGTCCGCGCCAACGACTGGCTGGGACGCACGTTCACACTTGCCGGCACCGTCGTCCACGGCAGCGGTCTCGGGCGCACGATCGGCTTCCCGACCGCGAACCTCGACCTCCCCTTCAACCTGCTCGTCCCGATGAACGGCGTGTACGCGGCGGTCGTCGACCTGCCCGACGGCGAGCAGCACCGCGCCGCGGTGAACATCGGCGTGCGTCCCACGGTCGAGGCGCACGGCAAGCTGCTCGTCGAAGCCCACCTCCTCGACTTCGACGGCGACCTGTACGACCTACGCATCCAGGTCGGGTTCCGCCGCTGGGTCCGCGACGAGCGTCGCTTCGAGTCGATCGACGCGCTCGTCGCCCAACTGGCCACCGACGTCCAGCGGATCGGCCTGCTGCTGCGTCACTGAGCGCCAGACGCCGGCGCTCGCTGCGTCACTGAACGCCAGACGCCGGCGCTCGCCACGCCACGCCACGCCAATACGATCGCCGCACCGATCGATCCGGAGGACCCGATGACCCCGCTCTACACCGCAACCGCGACCGCTACAGGTGACGGCCGCAACGGCCACGCCACGTCCGAGGACGGGATGCTCGACCTCGACCTGCGCATCCCCAAGGAGATGGGCGGTCCGGGCGGCGCGACCAACCCCGAGCAGCTGTTCGCCGTCGGGTACGCCGCGTGCTTCCACTCGGCGTTGAAGTTCGTCGCCGGGCAGGACAAGGTCGACGCCACGGGCACCGAGGTCTCTGCGAGCGTCGGGATCGGCACCCTCGACGGCGGAGGCTTCGGTCTGCAGGTCGAGCTCGACGTCTCCGTGCCGAACGTCGACCGCGCCACCGCCGAGGCGCTCGTCGCCAAGGCCCACCAGGTCTGCCCGTACAGCAACGCCACCCGCGGCAACATCGACGTGACGGTGACCGTCCTCTGAACCCGCTGCGCTCCGGCTGCGGACGGCGTGGGAACATCGCGCTGATGAGCCAGCGCCCCACGAGCCGCCGATGACCGCCACCGACACCATCGACGCCCAGGCAGCCGCCCTGCCGAGCCTGCCGCCGCTGACGACCGATCTCGAGGAGGCCAAGGCCCACCTCGACGAGCTCGGCGTGGCGCGCATCGCCGACGCGCTCAACCCGGAGGAGCGCGCCGCGCTGATCGAGCGGCTCACCGAGCAGGCACGCGCCGAGCGTGAGCTCGGGCTGGCATTCATGGACGGCGGCGGCGCCAACCAGCGGGTGTGGAACCTGCCGAGCAAAGGCAAGGTGTTCCGCGACCTGCTCGCCAAGCCGCTCGTGCGCACGCTGGCGCGGCACATCCTCGACGGCGACTACCTGCTGTCCAGCCACACCGCGAACATCACAGGCCCCGGCGGCGTGCCGATGCTGCTGCACAGCGATCAGGGCTTCGCGCCACGCGCGATCGATCTGCCGCTGACGATGAACGTGATGTGGATGCTCAACGAGTTCACCGACGAGATCGGCGCAACCCGCCTCGTGCCAGGCAGCCACCGTGTGCAGCGGGAGCCGCCGCGCCAGCCGGTCGCCACCGTGCCGGGCATCGGGCCGGCGGGCACGGCACTGGTCTTCGACGGCCGGATCTGGCACGGCACGGGCGCCAACACCACCGCCGATCAGTTCCGCTACGGCGTGCTGACCTACTTCGTGCGCCCGTTCATCCGCCAGCAGGAGAACTACATCGTCTCAACGACCCCCGACGTCGTCGCCGGCGCGGACGACGAGCTGGTCGAGGTCCTCGGCCTGCGCACCTGGCGGACCCTCGGTGGCGTCCAGGGCCCATGGGGACCGGGCCTGCCGCGTGGGGAAGCCGCGTACGCAGGACCGGCACGGGTCAGTCGCGACAACGCGCTGATCGGCGAGCTGCGGCCGAGGAGCTGAGCGCTGAGATGGCAACGACGACCGAGATCCTCACCGACGCGTTCGAGCGCGTCCGCGACGGGGTGCACAGCTTGCTCGGCGAGCTCCGCGACGACCAGCTGACGACACGGCCCGACGGGATCGGCAACTCGATCGGCTGGCTGGTGTGGCACCTCGCCCGCGTGCAGGACGACCACCTCGCCGAGATCGCCGGCCGCGACCAGGTCTGGGTCAGCGACGGGTGGTTCGGGCGGTTCGGCCTGCCGTTCCCGGTCGACGCCACCGGCTACGGTTTCGACGACGGCGAGGTGGACGCGACACGGATCACGAGCACGGACCTGCTCACCGGGTACCACGCGGCGGTGCACGCGTTGACCGCCGAGCTGCTCGCCGGCCTCACCGCGCCGCGCCTCGACGAGATCATCGATCGGCGCTTCGACCCGCCGGTCACCGTCGCGGTGCGGATCGTCAGCGTCGCCGAGGACTGCTTCCAGCACCTCGGCCAGGCCAACTACGTCGCCGGGTTGCTCAGCGCGCGCGGCTGAGCGCGGGCTGGGCGATCGACGTCGCGGCTGAATAGTCGACCGGTCAGACCCAGCGCCCGGCGCAGCCGCCAGCTCGCCGTCGACCGCCGAACCCCGGCTGGCCGGCGTGCCTCGTCAGCGCGGCGCGAGCACCGCGTCGATCAGGTGCGGGCCGGGTTCTGCCGTCGCCCTCGCGATGGCGGCGACCGCCTCCTCGGCGGTGTGCACGGCGACGGCGGGCACACCCATCCCCTCGGCGAGCTTGACGAAGTCGAGGTCGGGACGCGACAGGTCGAGCAGGTCGCGCGCCTTCGGGCCGCCCGCTCCAGCGCCGGTGCGAGCCAGCTCGACGTTGAGGATCGCGTACGAGCGGTTGTTCATGATCACGGTGGTCACGTCCAGCGATTCGCGGGCGTGCGTCCACAGCGCCTGGATCGTGTACATCGCCGAGCCGTCGGCCTCGAGGGCCAGCACCGGACGGTCGGGGCAGGCGACGGCCGCGCCGGTGGCCAGCGGCAGACCGACCCCGATCGCTCCCCCTGTGAGCTGCAGCCAGTCGTGCGGTGCGCATCCCGCGGTCGCCGACGTGATGTGGCCGCTGTTCGTGTTCGACTCGTCGCACACGATTGCGCCCTCCGGCAGCGTCGCCGCCAGCGCCGCGGCGAGGCTGGGGCCGGTCAGCGCGCCGGACGGCCGCGCCGCGGCGGGCGCATCCTCGACGACGGCCGCGCCGCCGACCAGCCCGGCAACCGCGTCCAGCGCCGCAGCCCCGTCGTCGCGCCCGGTGCAGAGCACGTGGACCTCGCAGCCCTCCGGCACGAGGTCGCTCGGCCGGCCGGGATAGGCGAAGAACGTGACCGGCGAGATCGCGTCGACCAGCACGAGGTGGCGCAGGCCGGCGAGCTGCTGCTCGGCCATCTCGGAGAAGTAGGCGATCCGCTCGATGCGCGGGATGCCCGCGCCGCGCTCGGTGCGCGAGACGAACGTCTCGCCGAACAGGCGCGCCCCGGTGCCCGCGGCAATCCGCGCCGCGGCGAGCAGCGCGTCACGGCGCATCACCGATCCGCCGAGCAGCAGGGCCGTCGGTTCGCCGGAGCGGAGGACCTTGACGATCTGCTCGACGGTCTCCGTCTCGACCGTGGCCCGCCGCGCACGCGCCTCCGGGGCGAGGGGGGTGGCGCCATCGCTCCACGACACGTCGGCGGGGAGGATCAGCGTGGCGACCTGACCGGGCGGCGCAGTCGCCGCAGCGATCGCGTCCGCCGTGGCCCGGCAGAGGTCCTCGGTGCGCTGCGGCCGGCCGATCCAGCCCGAGACGTTGCGCGCCACGGTGTCGATGTCCGAGGCGAGCGGGGCGTCGAAGCGGAGGTGGTACGTGGCGTGGTCGCCGACGATGTTGATGAGGGGGGTGGCCGCCCGGCGGGCGTTGTGGAGGTTGGCGAGGCCGTTGCCGAGACCGGGTCCGAGGTGCAGCAGCGTGCACGCCGGTCCGCCCGACATCCGCGCGTACCCGTCGGCCGCGCCGGTGACGACCCCCTCGAACAACCCGAGCACGCCACGCATCTCCGGGACCGAGTCGAGGGCGGCAACGAAGTGCATCTCGCTCGTGCCCGGGTTGGTGAAGCACGTCGTCACGCCGGCGTCGACGAGCGTGCGGATCATGGCCTGTGCCCCGTTCATCACGTCAGGATGTCACGCCGGCACGCGGCGACTCGACCGGGAGCGACCGGAGGTGGCAGGGTCGGGACGTGGAGACTTGGGACGCCCTCCGGGCACGACGCAACGTCAGGACCTACACCGATCAGCCGATCGACGCCGCCGACCTCGACCGCATCCTCGAGGCCGGCCGGCGGGCTCCTTCGGCGTCGAACCGTCAGAAGTGGGACTTCATCGTCGTCACCGACCGCGATCAGCTCGCCGAGCTGGCAACGGTCTGGCAGGGTGCCCGGCACATCCCCGGCTCGAAGGCGACGATCGTGCTCACCCTGGCCGACCCGGAGGCGGAGCGGTACCGCACCATCGACAGCTACGACCTCGGTCAGGCGACGATGGCGATGATGGTCGCTGCGGCCGACCTCGGCATCGGCAGCGGCCACTCCTCCGTCGGCGACCAGGACGCGGCGCGGCGGATCCTCGGCGTGCCGGAGGGCCACAGCTGCGCCTACATGATCGGGCTCGGCTATCCGGCGGACCGGCCGCTGGCACCGATCAACCGGCCCGACCGTCGCCCGTTCGACGAGGTCGTCCACCGCGGCAGGTGGTGATGGGGCGTTCCGGAACGCTCGCCGCGGGGAACTCGGTCGCTCGACGAGCCGGCCGTGAGACACACTGAGGCGATGCCGAACCGTGCTGCGCCGACGTTGACGGTGACGTTCCACAAGGTCGGTCCGCCGCGGCGCAACGCCTGGTGGGAGGCGGTACGGCCGACCGGCGGACGTGTGCGCGGCGGATACATGCCGATCGGGCGGGGCCGGATCCCCCACGACCTCGGCCACATGGCCAGCGAGTCGCACTTCGGGATCGAGGACGGGTTCTGGGGACTGCTCGCCCGCGGGGCGACGTTCAAGCGCGGCACCGATCGTCGACCGACGGCGACGGGGCGGGCCCTGATCGCGCGGCATCGCGCCGGGCTGGACGAGGCCGAGACGATCGGCAACGCGCACCACTGGGCATGGGTGATGGATCGCCCGACTCCGGCGCAGCCGACGTTCGACAGGCTGGCCGAGCTGTGGTCGTCGACACCGGACGGTGGCACGTTGACGGTCTGTTGGCCCTCGCTCGACGTCGCACCGGGACGGGAGGCGGCGGCGCCGGTCGCATCCCGGCGAGGACGTTGACTCGTGCGGCGAGGTAACAGCGAGGTCCGTGGGTTGCGCTGGGCCTGGCACCAGCGCGGCGCAGGACCGACAGAGGTCGTGTTCATCCACGGGTTCCAGAACGACCACGGCGCGTGGGATGCGTTCATCGCCGGACTCCGTCCCGAGGGCCGTCGGTTCACGTCGCTCGACCTTCCGGGTTGCGGCGCGAGCGAGCCACCGCCGACGTGGCAGCGGTCGACCATCGCCGAGCTCGCCTTGGACGTCGCCGCGCTGTTCAGCGCGCTGACGATCGCCGACCCGGTGGTGATCGGCCACAGCCTCGGGGCGGCGATCGCGCTGCAACTGGCGTTGGACGAGCCGGGCCTCGCGTCCGGCCTCGTGCTGTTCGCGCCTGCTTCGACGCGCGGGCTCGACTTCGTCGACGACGCGACGGCCGAGCGGCTCGCCCATCCAACGACCGACGACCAGCGCACGCTGCTGCGCGCCGCCTTCTGCCGGGCACCCGATGCGGACGTCCTCGCCGCCCTCGAGGCGACGGTGCTGCGCGCCGACCCGCGGCACATCGAGGGCGCGGCGCGGTCGATGCGGACGTTCGCGATCGAGGGCCGGTTGACGGCGATCTCCGCGCCGGTGCTGTTGGTCGCCGGCGACCGGGATCAGCACGTGCCGATCCGCAACCACCTGGCGACGTGGAGCCACCTGCGCCGCGCCGGCCTGCACGTGCTGCACGACGTCGGCCACGTGCCGTTCGTCGAGGACGCCGCCACCTCGCTGGCCCTCGTCGAGCACTTCCTCGATCACGAACGGAGGTCGTCGAGCCGCTAGTCCTGCCGCGGACGTTCGAACCTTTCGCCGGCCGACGCGACCCGAAACCCCGACGCTGGGCCGACGAACGGGCGAACTGGTCGCAGCCGGAAGGAGACGCGCGCTTCTGGTTGCGGCCAGACCGATCCCGCCTCGTCGCGGGCCGGCGACGGCGGCGGGTCAGTCGGCGGCGGAGGCGGCACTGGCGGCCGGGCACTCACCTCGATCCCGCCCGCACGTCGCGAAGTCGCACAGGCGGCACAGCCAGCCGGCCGGCGGGACGGTCCCCCGCTTCCGCTCTTCCAACCGATCGGCGACCGCGCCGTCGATCAGCTTCGAGACGAGTGTCGTCAG
>JBBQTN010000230.1:0-7840 GCA_038213195.1 Acidimicrobiales bacterium
GCCGGCTCGGGTGCGCGTCTGTACGCATGGCGAGATTGCTTCGGCACCACTCAACGTGTTCGGTAAAGGACCGAAGCTGATCCGCAATGCGCAATGCTGCTCACCACCGACACGGACCAGGAGCATTGGCGGCGGGACACACACGTCCGCGCTGGTCCGGACCGCCTCTGATCCGCGACGCCACGCAAACATGCCGGGGCATTGGACACCCCAGGCGAGCGCTACGTGGGCACTGTTGGGCGGCCCGCACCGCTACACCCGATTTACACCCAACCTGGCGCTACGAGCCGTCATCGGGCAACATGGAATGGACGCTGAGCTGGGCAAACAGAACGGAGGATCACCATGCAGACGGGCTTGACGACCCTCTCAAGGTGGCGGCACGGGTTCGAATCCCGTTGGGGCTGCTACAAAACCCCAGGTCAGAGGCACTCTCCGGAGTGCCTCTTCCTGTATCCCAGCCCCGTTGCGAATGAGATCCAAGTGTTCATTCATTGTGCTGTTGTGCAGTTCCGGTTCATGCTTGACGGTGTGACTCCGGTAGGTGGGTGACGGTTTCGGGACGCGACTTCGGTTGCTGGGCGACAGTGACTTCGGTAGCTGCTTGACACTTCGCGTTGCTGGTGTGGGTCAGCCTTCTTGGTGGCGGGCGTGTGGGCTCGTCTGTGGCGAGGGGGTCGTGCTCGTGTTGGTGGAGCTCAACGTCGTGGAACAGCGGTATCGGGCGGTGCTCGAGGTGTTGAACCAGGGTGCGTCGGTGACGGGTGTGGCCCGCCGCAACGGTGTGAGCCGGCAGACGGTGCATGTGTGGTTGGGTAGGTACGCATCCCAGGGTCTGGCGGGGTTGGCGGATGGTTCGGCGAAGCCGTTGTCGTGTCCGCATCAGATGTCCCCGGTGGTCGAGGCGAGGGTGGTGACGATCCGTCGTGAGTATCCGGGGTGGGGTCAGCGCACGATCCTGCATCAGCTCGGTCGGGAGGGTGTGGAGCCGTTGCCGACGTTGTCGTCGATCTATCGGTGTCTGGTGCGGCAGCGGTTGATCACACCGCAAGCCCGCCGACGTAAGCGGGATGACTATCGGCGGTGGGAGCGGTCACGGGCGATGGAGTTGTGGCAGATGGACATCGTTGGTGGGGTCAAGCTCGTCGATGGGACGGAAGCCAAGATCGTGTCCGGGGTCGATGATCACAGCCGGTTCTGCATCTCGGCTCATGTGGTGGAGCGGGCGACGGCACGGCCGACGTGTGACGGGTTGGTGTTGGCGATGAAGCGGTTCGGTGTCCCGGCCGAGATCTTGACGGACAACGGCAAGGTGTTCACCGGCCGGTTCGGGCCGGGGACGGGGGAGGTGTTGTTTGACAGGATCTGTCGGGAGAACGGGATCAAGCACATCCTGACTCGGCCGCGGTCACCAACGACGACCGGCAAGATGGCACAAGACGATGCGCGTCGAGTTCCTGACCGGCAAGGTGTTCGCGGACATCGCTGACGCGCAGGCTCAGCTGGATGTGTGGGTCGAGCACTACAACCATGTCCGCCCACATCAGTCGTTGGGGATGGCAACGCCGTGGGACCGGTTCAAACTCGCCCGCAACGAACCCGCCCGGCCGGCGCTTGAACCACCCATCGATCCGGAAGGGTCGATGCCGCCATCGGCGACACGACGGGTTGCTGCGAAGGGGACGATCAGCTTCGCCTCCGCGCAGTACAAGGCCGGGGTGTGGTTGGCGGGTCAGAACGTCGATGTCGTCTGCGATGGGGGGCTCGTGCAGATCCACCATCGTGGTGTGCTGATTGCGACCCATGCCCGCCGCCACGACCCGACCAAGCAGTCGGCGGGGATGACCCGTGGTGTGCGCGGCAAGGAACTGCAGCAGCGGCCGACAGTGTCGGTGGTGACCGTGACCCGCAAGGTCGATTCGTCGGGCAACGTTTCCTTCGCTGGTGCCAGTTACCGGGCTGGGACCAGGTTCCGTCGCCGCCAGGTCCAAGTCGCGGTCGTCGGTGATCAGCTCGAGCTCTCCATCGGTGAACAACTCATCCGCCGCCACCCGGTCAAGCACGACCGCACCCGCGAACACGGCGCCCTCGCCAACCCCGGCGGCCGCCCCCGCCGCATCAACGCCGCCTGAACCCAACCCAACCTGTCAACCACCTACCGAAGTCACCGCGTCAGGCGGGTACCGGGACTTGACAGGTCAGCGGGTGGCGTGGTCGGCGCGTTCGACGAGGGACTCCACCGCGCCGGGGTGGCTGATGAGTGAGACGTGCGATGCGTGGATCTGGGTGATGTGCGACCCGGCGCGGCGCGCCATGTCGAGCTGTTCGGCGGCCGGGAGGACCTTGTCGTCGACGCCGATGAGGTACCACGAAGGGATCGTTTTCCACGCCGGCTCCGTGGATGGCTGTTGCGTGGCGCTGGCGGCCAGTGGCCGTTGGCGGGATGCCAGTTCAGCCGCCTGCCGGGCCGGGAGATCTGCGGCGAACGCGGCGCGGAACAGCTCTGGCTTGAGGTAGGTGTCGACATCACCTCCGCCGCCGGGGATCGGGACAACGTTGAAGACGGTCGCCGGGTCTGCGGCGAGGGCCGAGCCGGGTTGGCCTGCGACGAGCTGCAGGAGCGACTCCCCTGCATCGGGAGCGAAGGCGTCGACGTAGACGAGGGCCTTGACGTTGTTGTCGCCGCTGGCCGCGTCGGTGATGACGGCGCCGCCATAGGAATGGCCGACGAGGATGATCGGACCAGCGACGGTCGCGAGGAACGCGCTCACCGAGGCGGTGTCCTGGGCGAGACCGCGCAGTGGGTTCGGTGGCGCGTCGACGGCGTACCCGGCAGTCTGCAGCCGTTTGATGACGGCTGACCAGCTGGAGGCATCGGCCCACGGGCCGTGCACCAGCACGATCGTCGGCTTCGGGCTCGGGGCTGGTCGATTGCCTCGCCCGGTGGCGCCGGCGACGGTGCCGAGACCGACCGTCGTGGTGACTGCGAGGGCAACGGTCAGTGCGGCCAACCGGCCGCGGGCGCGTGTCGAGCGGGGCTTTGGTTGCTTGAGCATCGGATCTCTCCTTGGCACCAGACCGTGCACCACCGGTGTGCGGCCCGACGGGCTGGACGTGCACAGTGACCATGGCCCCGGCGCGCACCCGCTGGAATCCCTCGTGACGCGTAGTCGCCAGTCGTCGTGATGTGTGGCATTGACGACTACGCGCTTTCCGTGATTCGAGACGCGAGCTCGTGGGTGCACGGTGACGAGGTCATCCGTCACGACCCGGAGTTCCACATGACCAAGCAGATGATCCTGATCCACGGAGCCTGGCTCTGCGCGCGCAGTTGGGAGAACTACCTCAAGTACTTCTCTGCTGTCGGCTACGACGTCTCGGCTCCTGAATGGCCGCGCAAACACGGCGATGTCGAAGCACTACGTGAGGACACGACTGAGTTGGCTGGGCTCGGCGTCGCGGAGATCGTCGACCACTACGACGCGTTGATCCGGGTACTCCCCGAGCCTCCCGTGCTCATCGGGCACTCGTTCGGCGGGTTGTTCGTGCAGTTGCTGCTGGACCGTGGGCTCGGGCGGGCAGGTGTGGCGATCGACCCGGCGTCGCCCACGGGTGTGTTGCGCGTCGCCCCGTCGTCATTGAAGGCGGCCGGCCCGGCGATCAAGCATCCGTCGTCGCGACACGGAGTGGTGGAGCTGGCCGCCGAGGAGTTCAACTACGGGTTCACCAACACGTTCGACCCAGCCGCTGCCACCGTGTTGGGGCATCGCTTCTGGAGCGGCCGTGGTCGCGTAGGTCGACGGAGACCACCTGGGCGACGGCCGTCAGCGCCGAGAAATGGGGCTTGAGGTAGGAATGGTCGTAGGTGCCCGGTCCGCCGTGCACCAGAACGACCGTGGCCGGGCGCGCATCGATGCGCCGTCGGGAACCAACATCGGAACTGGTCCGTTCACCAGACGGCCAACAGATCGGCTGCCCTCTATTCGGATGGGAGTCGGATCGTCGGGACGATTGTCTCGATGAGTCCGGTGGTGACGTCGTAGACGAGGCCGGTCACGAGGAATCCGGCGGCCCGGATCTCGCGCTTGATGATCTCCACGTCGACGCGGACCGAACCGACGGGGTCGCTGACCGACTTGGCCTCGAGCTGCGCGGTTGGGATCTCGAAGTACTCGGCGAGCAGTTCAGGGAACGGGGCCAGATCGGTCATCCCACAGTCGGTGTGATGCAAGATGACGAGGTTCCAGTCGCCCTGCCGACGGGTGTCGGCGTTCGCCTGGCCGACCTTGCCGAGCATCGTCATCGTGCGCAGGGTGGCCGGTGTGATCCTGCCGCCGACGTTGCGGATGATCGCCGCCTCGCCGTTGGCGAGCCCCAGGACGTGGCCTGGATCGACCCGCGGGTCGACACACCCGATCACCATCATGTTGCCACTCGGGTTGATCGTCAGGTCGGCGTCGAACCCGTGGGCGGCGAACGACCCATTGCGAGCGATGAGTGCAGGCACATCCGTCATCGCGACTCCTTCGTGTGAGCCTGGGAAGCGCAGCTCGGCACCAGCAGCCTGGCAGAGATCGACGGTGCGCACGGCTGCCGGACGCGCTGACCGCAACGGAGGTCGTTTGCACCGGAGATGCTGGCGCAGACCACGACGTGACACCAAACGCGCGATCGCCCAGGAGCGAAGACGGGTCACCGAACGCGGGCTACGTGCCGAGGGAGGTGGGTGGGACTGGTAGACCGTGCGTGGGGGGTGTGATGGGTGAGTCGGAGTACCTGCTGACGAACGCTGAGCCGGAGACGGGCGACCGATTCGCTGGTCTGGAGGAGGCGTTCGATGAGGTGACGATCAGGAACCTTGAACGATTCGGCGTTGCTGTTGGGGCGCGCTGCTTGGAAGTTGGTGCGGGCGGGGGGTCGATCGCGCGCTGGCTCGCCGGGCGCGTCGGCGCTGCCGGGCGGGTCTTGGCCACGGACTTGGATACCCGTTGGTTCCGTGACGATGGCAGTACCCAGCTGGAGGTTCGTCAACTCGACCTCGTCGGCGACCCTGTCCCTGAGGGTCCATGGGACGTGATCCACGAGCGTCTTGTCCTCCAGCACATCCCGGACCGCCTCCGGGTGCTCGACCGTCTGGTTGCTGCACTCGCGCCCGGTGGGTGGATCCTGGTCGAGGACTTTGACACGGCAGAGGTGCGTACGACCGATCGCGACGGGCCCGACCATGCGCTGATCGCCACAGTGGCGCGGGCCTTCAATGGTTTGCTGCGGTCGCGCGGTGGCGCCAACGAGTTCGCGGCCAGCGCGTTGCGGGAGTTGCGTGCACGGGGACTGGTCGACACGGGCGCGTGCGGGCACGTTGCCATCAACAGCGGAGGTGAGGGTTTCGCCCGGGCGATGTGGGCGAACGTCCGTCAGGTCCGCGATGGTCTGATCGCCAGTGGGCTCAGTGCCGACGACATCGACCGCTACCTGCGGGTGGTGGGAGACCCGGACACGATCATCAGCAGTTCGGTGCTGATCAGCAGCTGGGGTCGCCACGCGTGAAGCCGAACATGCCCGCTCGCCAACGGTCCACGTCGACTGCCCGACCGTCCAGACGTCGCCATAGCCATTGGACGTCTCAGACGTCGCACCCTCAGACGAAGATGCGCGGGCCGCGCGCCTGGTCGCTGCTGTAGGCCCACCAGCCGCCGGCGACGACCGCCGTGAACATGATGTCCCGCTTCCATCGGCCGGCACCTTCGGACTCGAGCACCGCCCGGAACACGTTGTCCGCGTATGACTTGGTGACGCCGCGTCGGCAATAGAGCCAGTCGTGGACGACCCCGGCCCACCGCTGCGGATCGGACCACGGCGCCCATCCGGTCAGCGTCTGCGCCCACCCGGGGACCGAGGCCCCGTCGGTGGTGAATCCGACCGGCACCTCGATGCGTTCGGCATCGGCCACCGCGACCAGTGGGTCGCCGAGGATCCAGAACCGGTCATCGCCGGGCAGTACTTCCTCGCCGACCACCTCCTTGACCCGGTCGACACGATCGAACCGAGCGGGACGGCCCACGATCCTGGCCGACACCATCCGTTCCTCCGATCGGGGACGTGGCGCCGGGGCAGACGCGGCTGCCTGCCCAGCGCCGACCGCATTCGCGGCCGGGGTGATCGCCAACCGTAGCGCCCGCTGCCGCGATGGAGGTGCCGTGGCAACCCCGGAACGATCTCGGAACGACCGTCGGCGCACAGTCAGGGCTGACACCCATCTCACCCGGAGGTAGCCGTGACCATCCATGGACGAATGCGCACGACCCGAGCTCGCCTGGCCGTGTGTGCCGTGATCGCAATGGCGTCGACCACGCTCGTCGCGACGACCGGCGTCGAGGCCAACCAGCCACCGTCGCCGGCCACCAGCACGGCCGTGCTGGACTGGAACCAGATCGCCACCGACGCGATGTTGACGACCGGGATCAGCCCAGCGCTCGATCCGATGGACGAATCGCGGATCTTCGCGATGATGCACCTCGCGATCCACGACGCGCTGAACGCGATCGTGCGCAGATCCAAGCCCTACGCGTTCGACATCCGTCCCGTCCGCGGCGCCGATCCGGACGCGGCGGTGATCACCGCCGCCCACGACGTGCTGACGTCCGCCTTGGCCGATCTGCCCGCCGAGTTCGGCAAGGGCGTCCCGGCCGCGGTCGGCCAGGTCGAGGTGGCGTACTCGGCTGCGATCGCTGCGGTGCCGGAGGGCAAGGCCAAGCGGCAGGGCGAAGCACTCGGCCGAGCGGCGGCGGCGGTCATGAACGCGTTGCGGATCGACGACGGATCCGACGGCGTGTTCCTCGACATGGACTATCCGCAGATCGACGAACCGGGGCAGGTCCGGTTCGTCGAGGGAGCACCGTTCGCGGCCGTGCCGTCGTGGGCCGAGGTGACGCCATTCGTGATGAGGAGCGCCGACCAGTTCCGTCCCCGCCCGCCAGCCGACGTGTCCAGCAGGAAGTACGCCGACGACCTGAACGAGGTGAAGTCCCTCGGCGACATTCACAGCACGACCCGCTCGCCTGATCAGACCCAGGCCGCGTTCTTCTGGTTCGAGAACTCCCCCATGCACTGGAACCGGATCGCTCACGGTGTCGCTACCGCCGCCGGGTTGGACATGTGGGATGAGGCGAGGCTGTTCGGGCTGCTGAGCGTCGTCGAAGCCGACGGGTACATCGGCAACTGGGAATCGAAGAACCACTACAACCGCTGGCGTCCCGAGACCGCAGTCCGGCTGGCCGACACCGACGGCAACCCGCGCACGGAGGGCGACCCGACGTGGACGCCGCTGTGGGGATCGAGCGGGGCCACACCCGAGTACGACTCCGGACACACCATCGAAGGGGCCGCGGCGGCCACCGTGCTCGCCGCCGTGCTGGGCACGGACGCCGTGACGTTCAGCGACTGCAGCTACACGTTCAAGAACGATCCGGCCACCAACTGCGGCGGCACGTCGCCGATCTACCGGCAGTTCCAGAGCTTCTCCGACGCTGCCCACGAGAACGGGCTGTCCCGGATCTGGATCGGATGGCACTTCCGCAGCTCGGTGGACGCCGGCTACAAGCACGGCGAGCAGCTCGCCCGGTTCACCCTCAGGCGAATCCTCACCGATCTCAACTGAGCAGAGCACGCCGGCGTGGACACGACATCCCGCTCGTCAGCCGGGCGGGATGTCGTTGTTCGCACCGTGGCACACGGCGTTGACGGCCAGGCCGTGACCGCCGCCGAGATCGTCCTCGCCGAGTCACGAGTCGCCCCACGCCGCTCGGGCCGCGCGGGCCCGCTGCGCCAGCGTCAACGCACC
>JBBQTN010000231.1:0-7838 GCA_038213195.1 Acidimicrobiales bacterium
TGATGACCCCGGCCGGTTCGGTGACGTCACCGCTGTCGGGTTGGACGAGACCTTATGTGTGCGCGTCGGCCGCTACCGGACCCAGGTGTGGTCGACCCAGGTTGTCGACGTGCAGGCCGGCCAGCTGCTCGACGTGATCGCCGGGCGCGACAGCGCACCAGCGTGCGCCTGGTTCGCCAACCGGCCCGACGAGTGGCGGGCGCGGATCCGCTGGGCGACGTTGGATCTGTCGTCGTCGTATCGGGTCGTGTTCGACACGATGCTCCCCGACGCCGTTCAGGTCGCCGACCCGTATCACGTCGTTGCCCTGGCCAACCGGGCGGTGGATGAGTGCCGGCGGCGGGTGCAGAACGAGACGCTGGGGCATCGTGGCCGCAAGGCCGATCCGCTCTACCGCGCCCGGCGGCGGCTGGTGATGGCCCGCGAACGGTTGACCGTCGATGGTCACGATCGACTCGTCGGCCTCCTCGAGGCTGGCGACTCGCATCATCAGGTGTTCGCTGTGTGGGCCGCCAAGGAGGTCGTCCGCCAGATCTACGACCACAACGACGCCGAGCTCGCAGCTGAGTGGGTCGATGAGATCGGCCGGGACTTCGTCTCGTCGTGGATGCCGATCGAGGTCCGCCGGCTCGGCCGCACGATCCTCGCTTGGAGACGCCAGATCGTTGCCTGGCACCAGGCTCACGTGTCGAACGGGCCGACCGAGGCGATCAACAACTTGGTGAAACGCGTCAAGCGCGTCGCCTTCGGGTTCCGCCGTTTCGAGCACTACCGGATCCGCGCACTGCTCTACGCCGGACGACCCCGCTGACATCTACTCCCCACCATCACACCCCGCTGAAATCCCAAGAGCCGGTTTTCCCGCAGTTGGTTCGGGTGTTGTTCTAGTTGGTGCCGGGCTCCTGTATGAACCGGCCTGGCTTCCGCGGAGGTTTCTTACCTTGGAAACGAGGATGGGGCTATGGCAACCAGTGGTGCGCGGCGGAGGCCGCAGAAGTATCCGGATGAGCAGTCGCCCTGACACTGAGGGTCACCCAAGCCACCGCTGTCCAACGACGGTCCAGGCGACGCTCGGCGAGCTGCTCCACGACCGTGTCGACCAGCGCGTCGCCGAAGATTACCGTCCGGTGCTCGGCGAACCGGATGCTGCGCCGCCGTCGGGGTCGCTGTTCTCGGCCCAATGCCGGACCCGACCCATGCCGACGGTGTCCGACCTCGCGAGGCGCACACTCGCCGACGCCTCGCCGGTCGACGAGGCCGAACACGATCGGATCACCCGATGAACCGAGTCACCGGCGAAGGTCACGTTAACGCTTCGGACGGTCTGGGCACGAAGATCAGCCCAGCGCGCCGACCTCGCGCCGGAAGGCGCCGACCAGTGCGAACAGCGCATCTCCGAGTGCCGAGAGCGGCTGGAGCATCGGCATGTGCAGGCGTACATCGGTGACGCCCATCGCCGCCATGTCAGCTACACCCGCCATCGCCGCCTGCGGGTCGATCGCGCCGCGCTCGTCTGGCGCCACCACGACGGACCCGACGACACCGATGTCGGCGGAATCGCGCCCGAGCGCCTCGACACCGGCGCGCATTTGCGGTATCGACGTCGAAAGGTCGGCGACGGCCGGCCCCCACGGGATCCATCCGGCGCCGAATCGCGCGATCCTGGCGATGACTGCGTGATGGAGGGTTCCGCTGACCCATATTGGCACTCCGTTCGGCGCGACCGGCTTAGGCATCATGTGGATGCCCTCGAAGTGCAATTCGGCTGCGTCGTAGGTTGCGCGTTGCTCGCGCCAGAGGGTCTGGCAAACCTCGAGGGTGTGGTCGAGGAGCCGGCCTCGGTGGGCGAAGTCGAGGCCGGCAGCCTCGTATTCCTCCCGCTGCCAGCCAATGCCCACCCCCAGGTCGAGGCGACCGTGGGAGAGCACGTCGATTGTTGCTGCTACCTTCGCCAGCACGGCTGGACGGCGCAGCGCGGCGAGCAGGATTCCGGTGCTCAGTCGCACTCGCGTTGTTGCGCCGGCGATCACGGCAAGCGAACTGAGAGGCTCGAGCCAGGAGCCGTCCGGCCCGGTCGGCTGGCGGCCGCCGTCGATCCCGCCGAGCTCGGGCTTGCCGTAGGCGTCGAGGTCCTCGCCGAACACGACGTGATCCGACACGACCACCCGATCGATACCGGCCTGCTCAGCGGTGACCGCGCGATCGACGACGAACTTCCAGTCTGGCGCCGCCTTGGCTGTCCAGTTGACCAACGCGACGGACAACTCTGGCGCGGCGGCTTGCACTTGATCCCCCATGAAAAGAAGTCTACTCTGTCCATTGAGTCGACCTATTGGCGGGGAGCCGCACCGCACGGCGGCGTACCGATTTCGGGGGATCAAGGTATGGACGACAACAAGGTCATAGCTGATTCACGGGCGTGGTACCGCGACGCGTGGGATCCGCATCTCACGGTGGGCGACTGGTTCCAGAGGATGTACGAGAGCGGGTGGGGCTACCCGACCTGGCCGACGCAGTGGGGTGGTAAGGGGCTGCCGACATCGAGCGCCAAGCTGGTCCGCGCCGAGCGTCGCGCCGTCGGCGCACTCGGTCCCCCGTCAGGCATCGGGCCCACGCTGCTGGCTCCGATGTTGTTCCGTCACGGCAACGACGAGCAATGCGGCCGCTTCCTGCGCGGCATGGCGTACGGCGGTGAGACCACGTGTCAGATGCTGTCGGAGCCCGACGCCGGTTCCGATCTCGCCGGGGCGCGCACGTCTGCTACGCGCGATGGCGATGAGTGGCGGATCTCCGGCGCCAAGGTGTGGACGAGCAATGCGAAGATCGTGACCTACGGCATGCTCCTGGCGCGCACGAACTGGGAGGTGCCCAAGCATCGTGGGCTCTCGTTCTTCCTCTGTCCTGCGCACCAGCCCGGCGTGCAGGCCCGGCCGATCAAGCAGATGAACGGCCGCGCCGAGTTCAATCTCGTCCACTTCGACGACGCTGTCGTCGCCGACGTCGACCTGCTCGGCGGGGAGGGACAGGGCTGGCCCGTGACGCGCACGTTCCTCACCTACGAGAAGAACTCCTTCAACCCGGCCGCTCACGAGGGTGGTCCGTTCGGCCCCGTCGACCTCACCATGGAGGCCGGTCAGCTCGTCGAGGAGATGGTCCGTGGTTCGGCCGCGCCGGCACGTGGCAACCGTGGCGTCGGTCGCCTCCTCAGCGGCCTCGTGCAGGAGTTCGGCCGGTCGGCTGACCCGCACGTGCGGCAAGATCTCGCCATCCTGCACACCCGGCGGGCGATCATGGGCTACACGAATCAGCGGATGCGCGGCACCTCGGTGCCGGGACTGGAGGGTCCGATCTCCAAGTTGACGGTGTCGGCCATCACTCGCGGCCAGCGTGACCTGGGCCTCCGCGTGCAGGGCGCGTACGGGATGCTGGTCGGCGATGATTCGCCGTCGGGCAGCTTCCAGGACTTCGCGCTATCAAGCCCGGCGACCTCGATCGCAGGTGGCACCGACGAGATCCAACGCAACCACCTGGCGGAGAAGGGGCTCGGGTTGCCACGCGAGCCGGGCGTCGAGCAAGACCAGCCGTTCAGTCAGATCGCTCACGGGGCTTCCACGTGGGGGTAGACTCTCTGGAACAGCCGCTCGCCGGCGTGCGTGTGCTCGACCTCACACGGGTGGTCGCCGGGCCGCACTGCACTCGTCTGCTGGCCGAACTCGGCGCCGATGTCATCAAGCTCGAGCCACCTGACGGCGATCAGACCCGCGGCGCTCGCGGAGCGAGCTATCCCAGTCCGCCCGGCTTCGTCCAACTCAACGTCGGTAAGCGTTTGATCGCGGTCGACCTCGCAGTCGACGAAGGCCGCGATCTCGTGCGTCGGTTGGTCGGCGAGGTGGATGTGCTGATCGAGAACTTCCGTCCGGGCGTGATGCAGTCGTGGGGGCTCGACTTCGCCGCGCTCGCACCCGACAACCCTTCGCTGATCTATCTGTCGATCTCTGGATACGGCCAGACCGGCGCATGGCGCGATCGGCGGGCGTATGCCCCGTTCGTTCATGGTGAGGCCGGCTACCTGGACACCGTGGCTCAGTTGCGCTCAGCTGACGTGGAGCACGACCCGATGTCGATCGCGGACCTTGCTGCGGCGAAGGATGCCGCCATTGCCGTGCTCGCGGCGCTCATCCACCGCGGCCGCACCGGTGCCGGCCAGCAGATCGACATCTCGCTGGCCCACTCCGTCTTCTACCTCAACGAGTTCGCCGGTTCATTGCTCACAGACGGCAAGTCGCCGCGCTCGGGGTCGACTGCGCAAGCGTTGTTCACCACCTCCGACGGGCACGTGTTCAGCGCCGGCAATCCCGTGAGCAGCGAGGTGTTCGCCACGTTCTGCCGCTCGTTCGGTTGCCCGGAACTGATCGACGACGAGCGCTTCGTCGACTCGGCGGCACGACGCCAGCGCCGCACCGAGGTCATCGGCGTGCTGCAGGATGCGCTGTCCCGACTTGGTGGGATCGACGAGATCGAGTCTGTGCTGAACGAGGCCGGGCTTGCCGTCGGGCGGATCCGCCGTCTTGTCGACGTGCCGAAGACGGAGTGGGCCGTCGAGCGCGACCTGGTCACCGCTGCCACGGTCGACGGCGGGGCCGACGTCACCGTCCCCAGCCCGCCATGGCGCTTCTCCAGCGGTGTCGGGCAGGCCGCCCAGCGCGTCGGTACCTTCGGATCGGACAACGAAGCCGTGTTCGCCGAGGCGCTCCACCTCGATGAGACCGAGATCAGTGGTCTCTACCTGCGCCAGGTGCTTCGCCATGACGCCGTGGTCGGCGACACGTGAACGAGATCTCGGTCGATGTCACCGCCATGATGTCGTCGCTGTCCAACTGGGGTCGATGGGGCGACGACGACCAACTCGGCACGCTCAACCTCGTCGACCCCATCGCCCGCCGACGCGGCGCAGCGCTCGTCACCGACGGGACGGTCGTGTCATGTGCGCACGACATCCGGCCCGAGGGGCCGAACGCACAGCGCTACATGGTCGGCACCGGTCTCGGACGCGAGCCAGGCGACCAGTCGGCCGAACGCACCGGGGCATCCGACCACGGCCACACGTCGGTCGCCGCCGAGTTCATCGGTTTCATCTACCACGGGATGACGATCACCCACATCGACGCTCCGAGCCACGTGTTCTGGGACGGACGGATGTACAACGGCGCACCGTCGAGCTTGGTGGACGACCGTCACGGTGCGACGCGCTGCGACGTGCGCGTGGCCGCCGAGGGCATCGTCACCCGCGGCGTACTTGTCGACATGCCCGACCTACTCGGCGTGGAGGCGATGGATCCCGGACAGCCGATCATGCCGGAGCACCTCGACGCTGCGGTCGAGAAGGCGGGCGTCACCCTCGAGCCGGGCGACGTCCTCCTCGTGCGCACCAGTGAAGCCGCCCGCCGGCGAGCGGTGCGCAGCGGCTACACCGGCGCGGTGCAGCCAGGTCTCGACCGCCGCCTGCCTGCCGTGGCTGCGCTCACACGACATCGCCACGCTCGGCTCCGATGTCGCCCAAGACGTCCATCCGTCGGGCGTCAGCGGGTTCTCGATGCCGATCCACACCGTCGGCCTCGTCGCCATGGGTCTGTGGCTGATCGACAACTGCGACCTCGACTAACTCGCCCAGCACTGCGCCCGACGCAACCGCTGGGAATTCCTGTTCATGCTCTCACCACTGCGCTTCCGCGCCGCCACGGGAAGTCGGGCGAACCCCCTTGCCGTGTTCTGAGCCAGATCGAACGGAGCAACATGTGACCGCCGAACGACACCGCGCGATCAGCACCGACCCCCTAACTGGACGAAAGCTGTTCGACACCCGCGCCAACGCTGCGAGGCAAGCACCGACCGGCAAGGGCTACTCGATCACCTCCGACGAGGCGCTCAAGGTGCTCCCCGACCAGCCGCCGGGGGCAAGCTTCGATGCCGAGGAGCAAGCCAAGTACAAGGCGTTCAAGGAGGCCCGGCGGGGGGCGGCGGACTACATCGCGTTGGAGGGCGAGTTCGCCAAGTACCTCGAGGACGTGTACTCGGAGCCGCCCGTCGAGCGTGCGGCGTTGACCGACGAATGCGATGTGGTCGTGATCGGTGCCGGATTCGCCGGGCTCATGTTGTGGCACAAGCTGCGCGAGGCCGGCTTCGACGACGTGCGGTTCTGTGAGAAGGGCGGCGACGTCGGTGGGACGTGGTACTGGAACCGCTACCCCGGGATCGCCTGCGATGTGGAGGCCTATTCATATCTGCCGTTGTTGGAGGAGATGGAATACGTCCCGTCGATGAAGTTCGCTTCCGGGTTCGAGATCCTCGAGTACTGCCAGCAGATGGCCACCAAGTTCGGGTTCTACGAGCACTGCCTCTTCCACACGACCGTGGAGCGCACCGTGTGGGACGAGGGGCCGGGTCGTTGGACGGTGCACACCGACCGGGGTGACGCGATGCGCGCCAGGTTCGTCGTGCTGGCCAACGGCATCCTCACCAGCCCGAAGCTGGCCCGGATCCATGGGATGGAGACGTTCGAGGGTGTGGCGTTCCACACCTCGCGCTGGGACTACAACGTTGAGTTGGAGGGCAAACGCATCGGGATCATCGGCACCGGAGCGACCGCAGTGCAGGCGATCCCGGAGTTGGCCAAGGTCGCCGGGCACTTGTACGTGTTCCAGCGGACCCCGTCGACCATCGACGTGCGCGATCAGCGCCCCACCACCCCCGAGGAGCTCGAGCAGTGGGCCAGCGAACCCGGCTGGGCCAAAGCTCGTCGAGCCCGGTTCGCTAAAATTTCCGCCGGCCGCGCGGCGATGAAGGCCAACGACGACTACCTCGCCGGCAAGGTCGACGACTTCAAGGAACGCAAGACCCACGATCGTGAGCTGACGCCCCAGGAGTTGATGGCCAAGCAGTTGGACACCAACTTCCGGATCATGGAGCAGATCCGGGCTCGGGTCGACGCGATCGTCGAGGACCCGAAGACCGCCGAGGCGTTGAAGCCGTACTACCCGTACGGGTGCAAGCGCCCGACGTTCCACGACGATTACCTACCGACGTTCAACCGCCCGAACGTCACCCTGGTCGACACCGCCCCGATCGGGGTCACAGAGATCAACGCCCGCGGTGTCGTCCACGACGGCGTCGAGTATCCCCTCGACGTGTTGATCTACGCCACAGGGTTCCAGTGGATGGCCACCTCCACGTTCAACATGGTCGTCGGTCGTGGCGGCCGCAGTCTCAGCGAGAAGTGGCAGGCCGACGGCACCAAGACGTTCCTCGGACTGCACAGCAACGGGTTCCCCAACCTGATGATCATGACAGGGCCCCAAGGCGGTGGGGGCAGCTTCAACTTCACCGATGCAATCGAGACCCACAGCCAGTACGTGGTGTGGATGCTGTCGAAGATGCGCGACCGCGGCGAGCAGGTCGTCGATATCACCGCCGCAGCCGAGGACGAGTACGCCGCCCACTGCCGAACCGCCGACATCAGCACCGCCCCGCTGCGCGACTGCATCAGCTACTACAACGGCCACGGCAACGCCGAGCCCGGCAGCCTGGGCTACTACGGCGGCACAGCGTGGCTCCAGTATCGCAAGGACGCCCGGGAGACGATGGCTCCATACGTGTTCGGCCACCTGGCGACGACTGCCTGACCTGGCCATCAGCGCGGCACGGCGCGCTCCTCGACCCACTCGACCCGGGTCTCTCGATCGGCGATGTACCAGGTGCCACCCGTGCGCTGGTAGCGGTCGAGATAGCGGATGTACATCACCTGATCAGTGTTTGAGCCCTCGACCTCGCTGAGATGATGC
>JBBQTN010000232.1:0-7836 GCA_038213195.1 Acidimicrobiales bacterium
TTGGTCGGCGACGCCGGCTACACGAAGGACCCGATCACCGCCCAAGGCATCACCGACGCATTTCGCGGTGCCGAACTCTGCTCCGCCGCACTGCGTCAAGCATTCACCGGGACTGCCACGTTCGACGAAGCAATGGCCGCCTATCAACACCAGCGAGATCAGCAGGTGATGCCGATCTTCGAGTTCACCACCCAGCTGGCAACGCTCGAACCACCCTCACCCGAACTACAACAGGTGCTCGGAGCAGTCCACGGCAACCGCGACGCCATGGACGACTTCGCCAGCCTTACCGCCGGCACCGTCTCGCCGGTGACGTTCTTCGAACCGGACAACATCGGCAGAATCATCAGCACTGCAAACGCCCTGCGATGATCAGATCCTCACGACCTGTTCGAAGAACTCAAACCATCGTCCGCCCAAACAATCTTGGACCGGAACGAACGGCGATCGTCGATCGGGCTACAGGGCGAGGTCGACGGCCGCGGCGACTGCCGCCGGGTCGGCGCGCCAGATCGCAGGGTCGGCGTCGACGTACAGCTCGACGTTGTTGCCGTCGGGATCAGCGACGTAGATCGATTGACTGACCGTGTGATGGCCAATCCATTGGATCGTGATGCCGCGCGCTTCGAGGTGGGAGCGAGCATCCCGAAGCGCCTCGAGGTCGTCTCCGATCTTGAGCGCGACGTGATACAGGCCAATGTCGCCGCCGTGTGGTCGCCGGGCGCCTGGGCCAACTTCCACCAGGCCGATGTCGTGGTGGTTGTGTCCGGTCGACAGGAAAGCCATCGGCCCGTCCCCGAAGTCGTGACGAGCGACCTCGGCCAAGCCAAGCGTGCCGCAGTAGAACTCGACGGCAGTGCCGAGGTCGGTGACCTTCAGCACAACGTGCCCGACGTGTCGAACCTCGATGCCCATGCCGTACCTACCTCATCGTTCTGGCGATCCTGGCAAGGATACCCATCACCGCCGATCCCGATTGCGGAACCCCTGTCGGACGGGCCGACGTCGTGAGATCATCGGTGACCTCACGAGAGGACGATCCCAGTCATGGAACGAGGCTCCGGCGAGGGCGTGAGCGGGGCGTGTCGGCGTGGAAAGCAGTCACGGCACGGAACGCCTGCTCAACCCGTCCGACGAGTTCGTCATCTTGGCGGGCCCGCAGTCACGTGCGGTCGACGGGCACCGAGCAAGCGTCACGACGGGGGGTCCACGACCGTCCCGGCGCGGCGGGCTCTCAGCCGTGGTTGTGCGGCTGGCCGTGGGCGCAGCGAACGATGCCGATGAGGTCGCCGCTGCCCGAGTAGTCCGCGTTCTGCACGGCGTGTTGGGTGCCGTGCCCGGTGAGTCCGGCGAGATCACCGGTGCCGAGCGAGGGGATGACGTCCCACGTCAGATTGCCGACCCCGGCTGCGTCGGACTGGCCCTCGAACCGATAGGTGAACGTGCCCGTGCCGCAACCGGCGATGGTGCCGGTGACGGTGCTCAACCCTGCGAACATGCTGTTCGCGACGGGGTCGACGACCCAGCCGAAGTCGTAGCCGACGGAGCCGACCCAGCTCCCCGTGAACGCCGCTGTGCCGGATTCGGCACCGTGACAGA
Source organism: Acidimicrobiales bacterium (assembly GCA_038213195.1). Taxonomy (GTDB): domain Bacteria; phylum Actinomycetota; class Acidimicrobiia; order Acidimicrobiales; family Ilumatobacteraceae; genus JAODBQ01. The sequence goes on from JBBQTN010000232.1 coordinate 1,600, forward strand.
GTCCCGTGTCCGGGATGTAGTCGTCAACGGTGCACGGCGCCGCGACGGTGAACGTGTCGGGTGGGGATTCGTAGTGCGCGTTGACGGGGATCTTGCGTGAGGTGTGCCCAGCGCTCGCCGTGGTCGCCGACGTCCCTGCTGCGACGAATGCCGTGAGCCCGATCGCTGTGGTGATGAGAACGCGGCGGTTGATCTTCGCGTGCATGACTGCTCCTTTGCGGTTGTGTCCCGTGATCCTCAGCGTCGTCGCGGGTGAGTCGGTCGCGAACCGGTCGCGGTCCGGTCGCGCCCGGTGTTCGAGGCCGCGCCTGGGGCGCCGTAGGTTGCACCTGATGTTGCGCGTGTTGGGCCCGGTCGAGTTCGACGGGGCGGTGCTCGGGCCGACAGCGCGGGCCTTGCTGTGTCGGTTGGTGGTCGCTTCGGGCCGTCCTGTCGACGGGTCGGCGTTGATCGGTGCGCTCTGGGGCGACGACGCACCGCGGACCGCGCACAAGACGTTGCAGGGTCACGTGCTGCGGCTGCGCAAGGCGTTGGCGGCCTCGTCCAGCGGTGCGGAGCGCATCGGGATCGGATTCGGCCCGGGTGGTTATGTGCTCTCCATTTCAGATCCGATGGCCGTCGATCTGGCCCAGTTCGACGTGCTGCTCGCCGCCGCCGACGCCGCTCGCCGCAAGGGTGATCAAGGGGCAGCCGTGACGAACCTGCGCGCCGCACTCGGGTTGTGGCGTGGTGCGCCGTTCGGTGAGTTCTCCGACCGTGAGTGGGCGACGATCGAGCGGCGCCGGCTGGAGGAGCGTCGCGCCGCCGGGTGGGAGGACCTGATCGACATCGAGTTGGCGCGAGGCCGTCATCACTCGGTGATCGCGGAGCTGGAGCCGATCGTCGCTGCGGAGCCGTTCCGTGAGCGCGCCTGGGAGCAGCTCGCGCTTGCGTTGTATCGCTGCAGCCGGCAAGCCGATGCGCTGCGTGCCATCCAGCGTGCCCGAACAGCGTTGACGCGTGAGCTCGGCGTGGAGCCCGGGCCTGGGCTCAAACAGCTGGAACGGAGGATCCTCGACCAGGACGGATCGCTCGTGCTCGACGTCGGCGAGCCCGAGCATGCCACGACCAGCCCACCGACCAACGCCGCGTTCGCACGCGCGGACATGCCCGATTCCCGGCGCCCGCCGGATGGATGTGCCGAGGAATCGCGCGTCGCAGGAGGCGTCGCATCCGAGCAGTCGGACCGGCGGCTCGTGGCGCCACTCGGTGACTTCTGGCAACCGGGACCGGGCGAGGATGTGGATGCGGGTGACGAGCCTCCGGCGCTCAAAGGCGTCCTCCCGACTTCGCTCGCCGTCCACGTCGCCGACCCATGGGTGGGTCGGGCGGGACCGTCAGAGGTCCTCGGCGACGCGTGGCGGGCGGCGCTCGCTGGCCGGTTGACGACAGTGTTGATCGCCGGTGAGCCGGGCGTGGGCAAGACCGCGTTTGCTGCACGATTCGCGTCGGAGGCGGCGCGGGGCGGGGCGCTGGTGCTCCACGGGCACAGTGTGGAAGACGCACCGGTCCCGTACGGCGCGTTCGCCGAGGCACTGGAGCAACTCGTCGTGTCGGCGAGCGGGCGGATGTTGGCTGACCACGTCCGTGATCACGGCAGTGAGATCTGTGGTGTCGTCCCCGCCCTGGCGCGGCGGCTGCCGGAGTTGCGCCTGTCGGCGCCGACGACGCCCGAGGCGGACCGCGGCCGCCTCGGCGCTGCGATCAGCGGAATACTGCAGGCTGCTGCAGCAGATCAGCCGATCGTGATCGTGTTCGACGATCTGCACTGGGTCGACGCCGGCACCGTCGGGTTGCTGCGCGACCTGGTGCACCGCGCACCCGATGTCCCGCTGCTGCTGATCGGTACCCACCGCACCACTGACGTCGGACGTGAGCAGCCCGCTGCACAACTCTTCGCCGATCTGCGCCGAGAGCCCGGGATCATCCGGATCGCCCTCGGCGGCCTGGCCGCAGCAGATGTCGCCGACCTGATGCGCGCAGTCGCCGGCCGGCCCCTCGACGAGAGGGCCGGGCAGTTCGCCGACCGGCTGCACCGCGACACGGCGGGCAACCCGTTCTTCATCATCGAGGTGCTCAAGCATCTCATCGAATCCGGCGGCTTCGAGCCGAACGGCGACGACGCATCGCTCCACTCCGGGACGCCCGCCATCCCCGAAGGGATCCGCGACGTCGTCGGTCGCCGCCTGGAACGGCTCGCACCGGGCACCACCGAGATCCTCCGCTGCGCCGCCGTGATCGGCCCACAGTTCCGCCTCGCGGTGCTCGCGGATGTCGCCGGCGGGTCTCAGGAGGGTGTGCTGACGTTCCTCGAGACGGCCCGCGCCGCCGAGTTGGTCGCCGAGGTGCCCGGAGAGTTCGACGGCTGGCGGTTCACCCATGAGCTCGTTCGCCGAACCCTGCTCGACCAGCTCAGCGCGAGCCGGCGCACCCGGATCCACCGCACCATCGGCACCGTGCTCGAAACCCGCCGTCCACACGAGCTCACCGCCTTGGCCCACCACTTCACGGCCGCGGCCGGCCTCGGCGAGGTCGAGCGCAGCCTCCGGTATGCCTTCGCCGCAGCAGACGAGGCCGCACTCAACGGCGCTCACCGTGACGCGGCCACCCTGCTCGAGCGGGCCCTGGACGGCGCCGAGGCGGCCGACGACCTCGACGCCACACGTCGGATCGAACTGCTCACCCGGATCGGGTCGGAGATCGCCAAAGCCGGCGACCCCACCGAAGCCCAGCGAGTCCTCGATCGCGCAGCAGACTTGGCCCGACACAATGGTGCGGCGGAACTGTTCGCCCGCACGGTCCTCGCCACGACCAGCTACGGATGGTCGTGGACGCCTCGCCACGGGGAACTGATCGCCGAAGCGCTCTCCGGCGATCCCCTGGAGATGACGACCCGCGCCCGCCTGCTCGCCGCCCGCGCCCGACGCGGTGCCTACCTCGACGAACCGACCGACCGCAAGCACCGTCACGTCGCCGAGGCGATCGCCGCCGCTCGTGCGGTCGGTGATCCATTCACCCTCGGCGCTGCGCTGATCGCCAGCCTGTACGTCGGTTTCCGCCCAGGCGACACCGCCACCCGTCAACGGGCAGTGGACCAGCTCCTCGCCGCCGCGCAGGCGGCGCGCCGACCGGACTGGGAAGCAGTGGGATGGGCGTTCCAGACCGACTGCCACGTATCCCTCGGCGACAACGACGCGGAAGCCGTCGCGCACGAGAACCTGCGACGACTGGAGCGGGTCAGTCGCGACCCGTTCGCCGCACTCACCACGAGCCAAATCGACGCACGGCGGGCCTGCGTCGACGGTGACTTCGCGGGCGTCGAGAGTCTGGCTGCCGACCAGTTCGACCTCGGCGCGCGCATCGGGATGAGCCAGATGGCGATGGAGGCCAATGCGTCGTGCATCCTCCTGCCACTCTGCAACTGGCAGCGCCGCTTCGACCAGATCGAGACGATGTTGCTGGGCATGTCCGATTACGGCGAGTTTCGACAAGCCATATCGCTGTGGACGGCCAGCCTTCGAGCACGCCAAGGCCGGCTCGACGAAGCCGAGGCAGCGCTCGGCAGCGGGATGCCGACCATCGACCTCGACCACTATTGGGGATGGTCCGTCGATGAGGCAACGACCGCCGTCGTCCACCTCGATGACCCGGTGCGCGCCGGCGCGCTCCTCGGGCAACTGCAACCGTACCGTCACCTCGACTGCACCTTCGACTGGTTGCAGCACCGCGGCGCCGTCATCCACCACACCGGTCGCCTCCTGATCGTCTCCGGCCGTTTCACGGAAGCGGTCGACGCGCTTACCCAGGCCATCGACCGCTACCAACGCCTCCATTCCCCGCCGTGGCTCGTCGTCGCCCGACACGACCTGACACGAGCCCTCCGCGGTCGCGCCGGACCAGGCGACCACGACAACGCAGCCCGGCTCGAAGCGTCTCTCGCCTCCGAGGCTGCCCGTCTCGGGATCCCGATCCACTGAAGCGACGTCCGGTGGTCACGTGGAGCACCCATTCTGGAACGCAGATGACCCACGCAGCTGTGCCGTCGGCTCGTCGGAGGGGGGTGTGTGAGTTGGTCGAAGAGTCGCGGAGGCTGTGTGTGTATCCGGACCAGATGTCGGCGAGCGAGGCGGTGTGTGCACCTTGGTTCATTCCGTGTCGGTAGGCGCGGACGACGACGGGTTCGATGGCGGCGGCGGTCGCCGGCCTACGAAACCTGCAGCGCCGCCACCAGCCTCAAGTAGGCACATTGGGCGAGGGCGTTCCGGCGACTTGCCGAACGGTAGGGGGCGTCGAGCCCCTCGACCATCGGGACGGCTCCCCGAAGTGCCTCGACAGGCGCATCACGACGGTGGCGGCGCGATGCTGTGGACGGGGATTGGGAGGGGGTATGGAGCACAGTTCAGGCGAGGTGGGTGCGGGGAGGCTGCGCGTCCGGCTCTTCGGCGATCCGGAGGTGAGGTCGGATTCGGATCTGGTCGGGGCGTTCGCCTCGCCTCGGTTGGTTTCGTTGTTGGCGTTCCTGGTGGTGCACCGCGAGGTGGCGGTGGCGCGGCGTCGACTCGCGTTCCTGTTCTGGCCGGCGTCGGGCGAGACTCAGGCGCGCGCCAACCTGCGTCAGGCGCTGTACAGCATCCGTCATGCGTTGGGAGATGGAGACCGGTTCGTCCGTTTCGACGGCCAACTGGTGCAATGGCGCGACGATGCGCCGGCTGATGTCGACGTCGTGGACTTCGAACGCCTGCTAATGCCCACGGACGGTTCGGTGGGTGAGGCGGCGTTGGAGCAAGCGGTGTCGATCTACGCGGGCGATCTGTTGTCGGGTGTGTATGACGAGTGGGTCGACGCCGAGCGAGCGCGGTTGCGACGTTCGTACGTCGACGCGCTGCACGCTCTGGTCGGTTTGGCGGAGGACCGGAAGGATCTGCGTGGCAGTGTCCATTGGGGTGGTTGCCTTCTGCGCGCCGACCCGCTCGACGAGTCTGCGTATCGGCGGCTGATGGGCGTGTACCACCGGTTGGGGGATCGGGCCCGTGCCGTGCACGTGTATCACGCATGCGTTTCGACGTTCGATCGTGAGCTCGGCGTGACTCCTTGTGCCGACACGGTCGCCTTGTACGGCCGCATCGTGGCCGATGCCGAGCGGAACGGCGTGGGCGGGGTTCGGGGCGCGGAGTCGTCGCCGGTGATGGCGAACAGCGTGTTGGTGGGCCGCGACGCGGAGTGGAGCGAACTGCTCCATTGTTGGCACTCGGTGACGGCTGGGCGGACCCGGTTCGTCATTGTTCGGGGAGAGCCGGGGATCGGGAAGACATACCTTGCAGAGGCGTTTCGTGGCTGGTGCGCGCGTCAGGATGCGATGGCGGTGGCGGCCAGTGCCTTCGAGGCCGAAGGTGACCTGCCTTACGGACCATTGGTCGACGTCTTGCGGTCTGACGGCGTTCGCGAAGGACTCGGAAAGCTGGACGAGTCGTCGCTGAGCGAGTTGGCGCGTCTCCTGCCCGAGCTGAGGATTGAGCACCGGACGCTGAGGGCTGTCTCGGCCGACGAGCCGGGAGCGAAGCGCCGTTTGTTCGAAGCGATGGCGCAGGGCGTCGTCGCATCAGCGCAGCCGATGGTGGTGGTCATCGACGATCTGCAGTGGTGCGACGCAGAGACGCTCGAGTTCCTTCCCTTCCTGATCCGATTCGCGGCGCAGACCGGCGCACCCTTGCTCGTCATCGGCACGGTCCGCGAAGAAGACCTCACCCCCGCGCACCCGGTGAACATGCTTCTGGCCGGTTTGCGACCGATCGATGTCGTGGTCGAGCTGGAACTCGGACCATTGAGTTCGGCGGCGGCGACCGAGCTGGCCATCGGGCTGCTCGGCCGCACCGACGCGGTCGACCAGGTGGTGGAGTACGCCGAGGGCAATCCGCTGTTCCTCGTCGAGATGGCACGGGCCGGGATATCAGGATCTGCGGGTGGTGGTCAGCTGCCCGAGCGGATGAGGGCGGTGATCCTCCAACGACTCGCCCGACTTCCAGCAGCCGCTGATCAGGTGGCTGCGATCGCTGCGATGATCGGTCGCCCATTCACCGTGGAGCTCGTCGCGCAGGTCGCGCAGTGCGCCAACCCCCGCGTCTGGTTCGATGCGGTGGCCGGCGTCGATGAGCTCTGGCGGCGTGGGATCCTTCGTGAGCTGGGCAACGCCACGTACGA
>JBBQTN010000233.1:0-7814 GCA_038213195.1 Acidimicrobiales bacterium
GAAGGCGGCACGCTCGTCGAGCACGCCGACCTGGCGAAGTTCGCGGCCGGGCTCTGCAACGACATGGTCGTCGACGCCAGCGGCAACGCCTACGTCGGCAACTTCGGTTACGACTTCTACGCCGGCGCCGAGTTCGCCGCGGCCGATCTCGCGCTCGTCCGCCCGGACGGCACGGTCACGGTCGCCGCGTCCGGGTTGAAGTTCCCGAACGGTTCCGTGATCACCCCCGACGGCGCGACCCTGATCGTCGGCGAGAGCTTCGGCGGCGGGTACCAGGCGTTCGCGATCAACGACGACGCCACGCTGGGCGCGCAGCGGCAGTGGGCGCAGGTCGAGGGGACGGCGCCCGACGGGTGCACGCTCGACGCCGACGGCGGGATCTGGTTCGCCGATGCCTTCGGCTCGCAGGTGATCCGCGTCGTCGAAGGTGGCGAGGTCACCCATCGCGTCCCGACGCCGATGCCGACGTTCGCCTGCGCCCTCGGCGGTGACGACGGCCGGACCCTGTTCATCCTCTGCGCGACCGGCACTCACGAAGCGGAGGTCGCCGGCACGGGCAGCGGGGCGATCTTCACCCTCGAGGTCGACGCCCCCCACGCCGGCCTGCCCTGACGAACGCCCGCAACCGCACCGGATCCGCTCGGTTGTGATCCGAGCACCGGCTGGCCTGCCGACGCCGGCGGTCAGTTGCTGTAGATCCGCGACGGCGCGACGAACACCGCCGTCCTGCGCTGGGCGACCATCGTTGCGTCGTAGGCGGACCAGTCGTCGTGCTCGCCTCCTGCGGCGATGAACACCTCGCGCAGCAACACCCGCAGCCGCTCGGCGTCGATCGACGGGTGCTGGTCGTCGGGACCGATCAGCTCTGCGCCGCCTTCGACGGTCGCCCACTCCCATGACGAATGGAACGTCACCGCGATCTGCGGCCTGACCCGCAGGTTGCCCAGCTTGATGGCGCCGTAGGTGACGAACGCGATCGCCGGTTGCCCGGTCATCGGATGGGCGAGCACACCGGCGTTGACGAGCGACGACTGGATCGTCGAGTCGGCGCGCAGCGTCGAGATCACCGCGAGGTACCGCTCGCGTTCGGCGAGTCGCATCGCATCGTCCAAGGTCGTCATGTCGTCCTCCTCGTCTCGACGTGTCGACGTGTCCGTCGGCAGCGCCACTCGACACCGTATGCGCCGGCACGGCACGCCGGTCGACGCGCAACTACAGCAACGTGTGCTGCTCGTGGGCGAGCAGCCACGCCTTCGTGTCGAGGCCGCCGGCGAAGCCGGTCAGCTTGCCGGTCGAACCGACCACGCGGTGGCACGGCACGACGATGCTCAGCGGGTTGCGGCCGTTCGCCGCCCCCACCGCCCGCGCCTTGCCCGGGTCGCCGAGTCGCCGCGCCTGCTCGCCGTAGGTCAGCGTCTGGCCGAACGGGATCGTCCGCAGCACGGACCAGGCGGCGTGCTGGAACGGTGAGCCGATGGGGTCGAGCGGCAGGTCGAACTCCTCGCGTCGCCCGTCGAAGTACTCACCGAGCTGGCGGGCCGCTGCGTCGAGCAACTCGGTGCGCACCGCCACGATCTCGGCGCCGAGGAACGGGACCCGGTGCGCCTCGTGGCAGTGCCACAGGATCGCGCGCAGCCCCGTGCCGCTGGCGACGAGGCGCAACTCGCCGACGGGCGAGGGGATCGTCGTCGTGGACAGGGTCTCGGGTGGCGTGACGGTGCTCATCGGGAGGTCCTTTCGTGGTGGAGCGAGGCCCACAGGTGGTGCAGCGCATAGCTGCGCCATGGGCTCCAGTGCGCCGCCAACGCCACAGCGGCACGCGGCGACGGGTCCACCCCGAGCGCGGCGAGGGCGTGGCTCACGCCGAGGTCGGTCGGCATGAACACGTCGGGGTCGCCGAGGGCGCGCATCGCGACGTAGGCGGCCGTCCACGGTCCGATGCCCGGCAGTGCGACGAGCCTCGCGTCGACCTCGGCGCGATCGCTGCCTGCGTCGAGCACGATCCGGCCGTCGGCGAGGTGTGCGCAGGCGGTGATCAGCGCGCTCGCCCTGGCCTTCGGCGTCGCCAGACCGTCCGGGCCCAACGCGACGATCGCCGCGGCGGTCGGGAAGAGGTGGGTCACGCCGCCGGCGGGCGCGATTGGGTCACCGGCGCGGGTCACGAGGCGGCCGGCGAGGGTGCGCGCCCCGGCGACGGACACCTGCTGGCCGAGCAGGGCGCGCACGAGCAGCTCGTCACCGGCGGGGTGGCCCGGAGAGCGCAGGCCGGGCCGCTTGGCGACGAGGTCGGCGAGCAATGGGTCGGAGCCAAGGTGCGCGTCGACCGCATGGGGGTCGCTGTCGAGGTCGAGCATCCGCCGGCAGCGCTGGACGGCCGCCTGCACGTCGGCGACATCGGCGAGGCGCAGCGAGCACATCACCGCGTCCGGCCCGGGGGTCAGGGCGACGACGGCGCCACCGTGGGCGAGGCGCAGCGACCGCCGGTACGTGCCGTTGTCGACCTGCTCGATGCCCGGCACGGCACGGGCGGCGAAGAACTCGAGCAGGGCGTTCGCATCGAACGGCGTCCGTGCCGCGAGGCGCACGGTGAGCTCACCGCCGCCGACGGTCCGGCTCCGGCCGGTGCCGAGGCGTTGGCGCAGCTGCGTCGGCGAGGAGGCGTAGACCTCGCGCACCGTCTCGTTGAACTGGCGGACGCTGGTGAAGCCGGATGCGAACGCGATCGTCGTGATCGGCATCGCCGTCGTCTCGATCAGCACCCGCGCGGTCTGGGCGCGCTGCGCCCGTGCGAGCGCGAGCGGGCCCGATCCGACCTCGGCGACGAGCAGGCGGTTGATCTGCCGTTCGCTGTAGCCGAGCCGCCCGGCGAGCCCGCCGACGCCTTCGCGGTCGACGAGCCCGTCGGCGATCAGGCGCATCGCCCGGCCGACGACGTCGGCGCGCGAGCTCCACTCCGGCGAGCCGGGGCTGGCGTCAGGGCGGCAGCGCTTGCAGGCGCGGTAGCCGTGCTGCTGCGCGGTGGCTGCGGCCACGAAGAACTCGACGTTCTGGCGCTTCGGGGTGATCGCGGGGCAGGACGGGCGGCAGTAGATCCCAGTCGTGCGCACGGCGGTGACGAACCACCCGTCGAAGCGGGCGTCCTTGCTCTGCACCGCCAGGTAGCACTGGTCCTGGTCGAGGCTCACGACCCCAGTGTGCACGCTCGACCGCGACGATCATGGCGGAAATCGGACATCGACACCCGTCCGCGAGCCGAGCGCGGCGAGCAGTGGTCAGCCGAGATCGACGAGGCGCAGCACGTCGACGGCGACGTCGAGCTGCTGACCGCCACCTGAGCTGATCACGACACCGCGCACCGGTGTGACGTCGCCGTAGTCGCGGCCCCAGCCGACCGTGATGTGGTTGCGCGGCGGGATCTGGTCGTTCGTCGGGTCGAACTCGAGCCACCCGAACCCCGGGAACCACGCCGACGTCCACGCGTGGGAGGCATCGACGCCGACGAGCTTCGGCTGGCCGGGCGGCGGCCTGGTTTCGATGTAGCCGCTGACGTACCGCCCGGCCAGGCCCTTGGAACGCAGCGCGGCGACCGCGACGTGGGCGAAGTCCTGGCACACGCCGCGGCGCGCCGCGAGCACTGCGCTGACCGGCGTGGTGATGTCACTGAACCCGGCGTCGAACCGGAACTCGCGGTTGATCGTGTGGCACAGGTCGATGACGACGTCGATGATCGACCGACCCGCCGTGAACACGGGACCGGTCAGCTCGTCGAGCTCGGGCACGATCGCCGCCAACGGCGAATCGGCGGCGAACGGGGCGACCTCCAGGGCGACCTCCCCACCCCGCGTCGCGATGAGGTTGGCGACGCTCTCCCACGTCGGGTGCTCGCCGTTGAACACCCGCGGGCGATGGATCACATCGCTGATCGCCTCGATCGTCAACGCGCTGTGGCTGCGGTGGATCGCGAAGCGCACGACGCGGTTGCCGAACGCGTCGACGCTCTCCTCCAGCTCGTCGGGCTCGGGGGTGATCCGCACTTCGGCGGAGATCACCTCCTGCGACGACGTCGCCCGCGGCAGCAGGTGGGCCATCGTGAACCCGTCGCTGACCGGCGTGCCGTACGTGTACGCGGTGCGGTGCGAGACCCGGAAGTGCGAGCTCGTCATCGTCCGCCCATCACCGTCGGGTTCACCGGATCGGCGAACCAGCGCTGCACGATCGCCGTCCCGAGCTCGAGCAGCGGGCCGCGCGCCGCGAGCACGAGCGCGTCGACGGCGATCCGCCGGCCGTTCGCCGCGACGGCATCGACGGGCGAGAGCGCGCCGACGCTCGACCGGTCGACGAGCGCCAACCCGTCCGCCCAGCCGAGCGCGGCCATATGCTCGCGCAGGCGGTCGAGTTGGAACGTCAGCGCCCGCGGGTTCGTGTCGTCACCGACGAGGAGGTCGAGCACAGCGTCGAGCACGACGTCGCTGCGGTAGCGGCGGCGGTACGTGACGAGGCTCTCGTTGGAGGCCAGCACGGCCTCGGCGAGCGGTTGCAGCGCGAACGGCTCGACCGCGATCCCGATCCCCGCTTCGACCGCGCCGAGCACCGCGAACGCACGCTCCAGCCGGCGGCCGATGTCGAGGAACCGCCACGCCGGCCCGCGCACCGTGCTCTCCGTCGCCAGGCCGGTGAGCGCGGCGAGGTCGACGAGCACCGTGTCGAGGTCGTCGGCGCGAGGTGCAGGGACGCCGAGGCGTTCGCGGACCTCGGCGAGGCGGCCGAGCACCCGGCCCGTGGTCGTCGACATGAACTCGCGCACGAGCACGGCCTCCTGCACGATCGTCGCGATCTGCGCGGCGACGACGCCGCACGTCAGCTCGATCTCGGCGGCGAGCCGGTCCGTGGAGAGCACGCCGGCGAGCGGCGGCGTCGGCGACCTCGCCTGCGCGGCACGGAGCAGGGCGAGCGCGCCGTCTGCCCAGCCGCTCGGCTCGACCCCGAGCCCGGGATCACGGTCGAGCTGACCGCCGACCTCGCGGGCCGTCCGCGCCGCGAACTCGGCTCGCTCCGCCGCCCGGCCGAGCCAGAACAGCGAGTCGGCGGCGCGCTTGGGCAGCGAGGTGAACAGGTCCACCTGCGGAACGGCGGCGACGCGAACGGAGATCCTGCGGCTGACCTGGGCGCCGATCACCCACACGTCCTTGAGCGTGGTGATCCCGTCGGGTGCTGCGCCGTCGGGCGGGTGTTGCAGGCGCGCCGTCGCGCCCGGCATCACCATGATCCCGTCGGGTCCGGCGACGGCGTGCAGCCGCAGCACGACCTGGCCGGCGGCGAACGAAGGACCCGTCGTGCCGACGATCGGCGTGGTCGCCAGCTGCGCGTCGCCGAGCATCCCCAGGCGCAGCGGTTCGCCGATCAGACGCCGTGCGGCGAGGTCGAGCACCCCGGTCACCGCCGGCTCCTGGGCGACGGACGTGCCTGGCGCGTTGGCCACGCCGATCCCGCCACGGCGGCAGCCCCACACGACACCGGGCACGCCGACACCGGCCGTCGTGCGCGCCTCCAACGGATCGAGCTCGTCGTCGCCGACCCGGCGGAAAAGCACGTCGACCGCCTCGAGCCCGTCGAGGGCGCGCAGCCACAACCGGCCCTCGCGCATCACCAGATCGGCACCCTCGACGAGGTGGTAGCCGAGCTGCGTCGCCAGGTAGGAGTGCTCGACGTAGGCGCTGTACGCCGGCCCGGGCGTGAGCAGCACGCAGCGCGGGCTGCGCCGATCCCCCGGCGCGCAGGCCAGCAGGGCGCGGCGCAGCGCGACGAAGTGATCGTGGATCGGCGCGACCCCGGCGATCCGCAACGCGTCCGGCAGCAGCCTGGCGACGACGGAGCGCAACAGCAGCGACACGCCGAGCCCACTCGCCGAGTCGGTCATGTCGCGCACCACGCCCCACCGGCCATCGGCGTCGCGGGCGACGTCCATCGCGTAGGTGATCAGCCGACGTCCCGCGCGCGGGCTGCCCGGGCGGTAGGAACGCAACGCGTACAGGGTCTGCGCGGGCAGGATGCGGTCGCGCACGAGCTGGCGCTGGCCGTCGAGATCGGCGAGCACCAGTTCGAGGACGCGCAGCCGCTGGGTCACAGCGTCGGCGAGCACCGCGAACTCCTCCTGGCCGATCGGGAACGGCAGCGGGTCGAGCCGGAACGAGGTGCTCACCTGCTCCGGGAGACCGGTGCGCTCGAGCGAGATCCGATGGACGAGGTGACCCGCCCCCTCCGCATCGAGCAGCCGGTCGGCCTGGCGCTGTCGCTCGGCGAACTGCACCGGGTTCGTCGGGCCGAGTGCGGCCACGAGCCGCGACCACGCCGGGCGCAGCAACCCGTCGTCGGCCATCGCCTCGTCGAACCGACCGACTTGCGGTGCGTAGGCCAACGACGGCGCGGTCGCCGCCGGCACGTCAGGGCCGCCCGGCGAAGAACTCGTCGAAGACGCGGCTGCTGAGCGCGGCGATGCTGGCCTGGAGGCCGTCCATCGCCTTGTCCAGTGCGGAACCATCGGAGTCCTCGACCCACAGCGAACCGAGGAAGCTGTCCAGCTCATCGACGACGTGCAGCAGTGCCGTCGAGTGCGGCAACGCGGCCAGGGCGCGCTTGATCCGTGCCAGGCACGCCCGCACCGAGCGGGGGAAGTGCTCGTCGGTGAGCAGGAAGCGCACGACGCTCGCCCCGTCGATCGGGCCGCGCTGGGAGCGGTGGAACATCTGCATCGCGCTGAGCGAGCGGAGCACCCCCATCCACTGGACCTCGTCGTAGTCGTCGGTCTCGGGCTGCACCGCGAGCAACGAAGCGGCGCGCACGCCGACGACGCGCGTGGTCATGTCGGCACGCTCGATCGACTGGCCGAGCCGCCACATCTCGTACGCGGTGTCGCGGCTCATCGACGACGTCAGCACCCCGTCGAGGCGGTGCGACTCGGCGATCACCCTGGTCAGCACGCGGTTGCGACTGCGCCGGTCGACGGCCGCCTCGCTGTTGCTCAACGCGTAGAGGTGCAGGTCGTTGACCACCTGCCAGGCCTCGCGCGGGTACACCTCGCGAGTGGTGCGCAGGTTCTCGCGAGCCGAGCCGATGCTCGACAGGATGCTGCTCGGGTTCGCCGCGTCGGCGACGAGGAAGCGCACGACGTCCGCCTCACCGGCCCTGGCGTGGCCGGCGTCGAACTCCTCACGGCTCCCTGCGACGGCGAGCAGCGGTTCCCACGACGTGGTCAGACCGGTCGGCAGATCGACGATCACCTCGGTGAAGGTCCGCACGATGCGCGCCGTGCCCTGCGCCCGCTCGAGGTACCGCGCGCCCCAGAAGAGATGATCTGCGACCCGCGACAGCAGCATCAGTCCTCGACGATCCAGGTGTCCTTGCTGCCACCACCCTGCGAGGAGTTGACCACGAGCGAACCGCGCCGCAGCGCCACCCTCGTCAGCCCGCCGGCGGTGACGTACTGGCTCGCACCGCTGAGGATGAACGGCCGCAGGTCGACGTGCCGCGGCTCGACCGAGCCGTCGCACAACGTCGGCGCGGTGCTCAGCGCGAGAATCGGCTGGGCGACCCAGTTGCGCGGGTCGGCCTCGATCTTCGCCGCATGGGCGTCCAACTCGCTGCGCGTCGCCCTGTCACCGATCAGCAGACCGTAGCCACCGCTCTCGTTGGCCGGCTTGATCACCAGCTCGGCCATGTTGTCGAGCACGTACTCGCGCTCGTCCTGGTACAGGCAGCGGTACGTCGGCACGTTCGGCAGCAGCGGCTCCTCGGCGAGGTAGTAGCGGATCAGATCG
>JBBQTN010000234.1:0-7813 GCA_038213195.1 Acidimicrobiales bacterium
GCGAGCCGCCGTTTGTGGTACTCAGACCACGGTACGTGGACAACGACATCGACTCGAAGCGGGCCGCGCCACGCCGGCAGCGTGGCCGTTCGTCGACACGCTCGAACACGTCCCGCGGTTGCTCGTCGTCGTCACCGCCCACCTATCGGCGCTCGCCGTGCAGGATGTCGACCAAGGCCATCAAAGCATCGTCGGCGGCGCGTCCATCCACAGGTGACGCTGCCACCATGACACGCGTCTTGCTGCCGGACTCGTAGCCGTCGAAGTAGATGCCGTAGTGATCGATGCCGCCCCAGCCGTGCCCGAGCACCACCGCAGGCAATGTCGCGCCCTCCGCGACGTCAGTGGGTCGATGGATGTCGGCGTCGAGCGCCAAGCCGTCGGACCAGACGGCCACGGTCGTACGTCCGACGTTGTCGGGCATCAGCAGGGGCGGGTAGTCCTTCTCAGCCATCGGTCGGCTCCTGCGGAGCGTGCCCGTGCGACCAGCTCTCGGCGAGCGTGTTCGCATCCGTGTGAGCTCCTTGGACACCCACCACCCGCCAGCGGTTGTCCATCTTGGCCACCTCGAAGTGGGTTGCCCACCTCTGGATCTCGGTTTCGTCGGCCGTGCGGCGCGACCAGATGACCTCGACTGCGGCGCCCACGGTGTTGTAGACGTTGATCTGACGGTCCGGGACGAACGTGTGGTCGTATCCGGCATCGCGCAGGGACGACTGGTTGGCCTCGAGGAATGCCAGTACGTCGGTGTCGGTGAGGCACCAGAACGCAACCCCGAGTCCGGTCACGTACATCGGGGTCCCCCAGTACTCCAGGATGAACTCGGGCCCTTCGCCGGACTTGCCGCTCGAGGCGGCGACCCACCGTGGCAGGTAGTCGTCGAAGAACCACTCGTGGACCTCCCGACGGATGGCCTCGATCTCCTCCGCGGGGATGACCGTGTGCCGACCGCTGAGGTCGGCAGGAGACTTCGGGATAGGTGTGCTCATGATGGTCCCCGATCTGCAGCTGTTCGCGGTGAGCGGGAGCGGCGCTGCGACTCCAGAAGACGGTCGGCCGCCGACAGGAACCCTGGCGTTCGGCGCTGCCGCTCACTACAGTGACGTAAGCATATTCATGACGCCTCTGTCAACGAAGGCGGACGGAAGCGGCGCTGAGGGGGGAACCGATGGCTGACCTGCACTATGAAGTCTTGGTCGTGGAGGGTGTCGAACGCCACCGTGAGCTGAGGATGCCCGACGGTGGTCCGATCATCTCCTCGCCGTGCGCGTCGACGTTGATCATCGGCGGGGAGGGAGTGGTCCTCGTCGATCCTCCGTTCACCCACGACCAGGTCCAGCAGGTCGGCGACTGGGTCGAGCGTTCCGGCAAGCAGCTCGTGGCGATCTACGCGACCCATGGGCACGGTGACCACTGGTTCGGTACCGCAGTGTTGGTCGACCGGTTCCCCGGCGCCGTCGCCTACGCGACGGCCGGCACCATCGCGATGATGCACGCCAACAACGATCGTCGGGCGATGTGGGACAGCGACTTCCCCGGCCTCATCCCGGACAGCCCGGTGACCTACCAGCTGATCCCTGCGGAGGGCTTCGGGCTGGAAGGGCACTCGCTCGTGGCGGTCGAGGTCGGCCACAGCGACACCGACGACACGACGGTCCTGCACGTGCCCTCGATCGGGCTGGTCGTCGGTGGCGACGTCGTCTACAACGGCGTGCACCAGATGCTGCTGGAGACGCCGCACGGCGGCTTCGATGGCTGGCTCGCCGCACTCGACACCGTGGCGGCGCTCGAGCCACGGCACATCGTGGCCGGCCACAAGGACGCCCGCCTGCCTGACGACCCGGCGATCATCGAGCAGACGCGTGAGTACTTGCTGTTCACGAGATCGCTCATCGAGCAGAAGGTGACGCCGACGGCTTTCTTCGAGACCGTCGTCGCCCGTTACCCCGAGCGACTCAACCAGGCGCCGGTCTGGTACGGCGCCCTCGCGCTGCTGTCCTGACCGGCTCTCACAGGCGGCGCGATACCGCCGGGGACGACTGTCGTCGCTGTCGCGACGTACGCAGGTTGTGCGCGTTGCCGCAGGCCTTGGCGTCGTGCCACACCGCGCTCGAGTTGCGGGAGCGGTCGTAGAACGCGACCGCGCATCGCCCGTTCCGGCAGATCTTCAGGCGTGACCACGTCCCCGCCTGCTGGGCGACGAACACGTCGATCGCGACGAGCCCGGCGAACCTGCGGTAACCGTCGCCCCGAGGCTCCAGGACCACTGTCCCGTCGGTTCGGATCGCGGTCGACACGGCAGGTCCGCGCCAGCCCACCGACGATGCTCGACCGTCCGGGTCGGCGATGACGGCTCTGACGAAGCTGCGCAGTTCGCGCATCCGTTCGACGTCGCGAGCGTCGAGGGTGACCGGCTCGATCGGCCCGAGATCGACGGCGCGCAGCCGGAAGGCCTCGCCGAGCCACGACCGGGCATCTTCGACCTCGACGAGCGGGTCCACGGGCTGGGCAAGGCCGATGTAACCCGTGTTGAGGAAGTCTTGGACGAAACCGAGGCCGCCCGGAGCCCGCACGAGGTCGTGGCCGGTAGCGGGTGACCAGGCCATCGGCTCACGCTAGAGCCGGTCGACCGGAACTTGCGCACCAGTCCGCGGAGTGGGTCGTGAAGAGATGTCTTGACAGAGGCATTCTGCCTATGATCATGTCATCCCGCACGCTGACCCCTGCGCACCGCCGGCCGCCGTCGGCACTCACGTTGTACGACACGCCGCAGCAGAGCCCCGACGTGTGAATGACGTTGGCCGAGGCAGCCCTGAAGACGACACGCATCGGTCTCGGACCAGGTGTCCTCGTGCCGAGCCTGCGTCACCCGATGGTCAACGCGGCCGCCACACAGACACTTCAGCGTCTGGCCCCAGGGCGCGTCAACGTGGCCTTCGGGACGGGGTTCACCGGTCGCGCTGCGATGGGGTCGCGACCGCTGCCGTGGTCGTACATGCACGACTACATCACCGCGTACAGCGGGCTCCTGCGCGGCGAGGTCGTCACGTGGGAGGGAACGCGCATGCAGATGATGCCTCCGGAGCTCTCGCCCGAGCCCCCGCCGGCTCCCCCTCCGCTCTACATCGGTGCGATGGGCCCCAAGGGTGCTGCGTACGCGCACGAGCTCGGTGCCGACGGGATCTTCATCGTTGGATTGCCGACGGCGGCGATGGCGGAGTTCCCGCACAGCGTCCTGCTGACCACCGGCACGGTCCTCGACGACTGGTGACCCGGCCGCACCCTACCGTTTGATCGACGATTGCTTTGAGCGATCGGAGGTAGTTGATCTCCGTGGCGGACCGTCGACGGTCGGCGTGTCAGGTGACGGTGGCAGATCGAACGTCACATCCCCATCGAACGCAGCAGGTCCGGGAAGAACGCGTCGTCTCCCATCGCGCGCCTTGCCTGGTACATCTGTTCAGCGACGCCCCCAACCTGAACGCGTAGCGGGGCGGGCTGCGCACGTGCCGCGGCGACGATAGCTGCGGCAACCTCTTCAGGTTGGTCAGACGCCATCGCATAGCGACCCGCAGCGACAGCCTCGGCAACGCCGGGAAATGCTTCCGACGGCTTGGTGAGCGCGAGCTTGGCGTCGATGGCAGTGTGATATGGCCCAGGCTGAATGATCGAGACCGTGATACCCATTTGGGCCACCTCCATCGCGAGTGCTTCGCCCATGGCTTCCAAGGCGAACTTGCTCGCCGAGTATCCTCCTGTGAAAGGTAGACCCACGAATCCGTTCACTGAAGACACCAGGATGATCCGTCCCCCGCACTGTGCCCGCATATGTGGCAGCACGGCGCGAGTCAGTCTCAGCGGGCCCATGAAGTTTATCTCCATGAGTCGTCGTGCCTCGTCGTCGTCCGTGTCCTCGACAGCGGCCAGAGTTGCGACGCCTGCGTTGTTGACGAGCACGTCGATCCGCCCGGACTCGGTGATCACGCGCGAAACGCACGCGTCCACGCTGCTCGGCTCGACCACGTCGATGGTCACGATGTTGAGCCTCTGCTGTTCCACAGCGGCAGCACGCAGCCGATCGGCCGACTCCGGATCGCGAACGCCGGCGTACACATCGTCGCCCGCGCGCGCGAACTCCAGCGCCGTGAGGAGCCCGAATCCACTGCTGCACCCCGTGATCAAGACTGTGCTCATATCGTTGTCGAACCTTCCGTGTCGTCGGGCTGCCCCCCGCTAGGCCACACATCTCTGGTTGCTCGCTGACAGGCACCGGCGTGGCGACAGCGAGCATCGCATATTGATGTCCTCTCTCACCAGGTCGGGCACCCACTATTGTCGGCGAATGGAAAGGGCCGCTTCGCACCGCTGGCCCCTTGGAGATGCGTGACGTCAGCACGGACGGTTTGCTGGGGCATGCCTCTCAACCGTTGAGGCAGACCGCAGACGAGCTTCGATGCAGCATGACTGATCGGTACGATCGTTTGGTGTTGATCGCTCTCGTCGCAACGGCGTGCAGTGGCCCCGTCGAACTCGATGAAATGAGGTTGTGATCGGTCCGGCGGGTGGTCGAGTGGCTTCAGCTCGCTGAACCACGTGTTCGCCGAGCCAAGCTGGGAGCCATCGACCGCCAACGAGGAGAGGAAGCATCCGCATGAGTCGGCTTCGCTTCGGCACGTTCCTAGCGCCGTTCCACGTCCCGGGTCAGAACCCGACGCGTGCGCTCCACCACGATCTGGCGTTGATGGAGCACCTGGATCAACTGGGCTTCGACGAGGCCTGGATCGGCGAGCACCACTCAGCCGGGTCGGAGATCATCGCCAGCCCGGAGATCTTCATCGCCGCCGCCTCGCAGCGCACGCGGAACATCCGCTTCGGTACGGGCGTGACCTCGCTCTCGTACCACAATCCCCTGTGGGTGGCCGATCGCATGGTCATGCTCGACCACCTGACGCGCGGTCGGGCGATGCTCGGCGTCGGACCCGGCTCGTTGCCGACGGACTCGATGATGATCGGGCTGAACCCGACCGAGACCCGCGAGCTGCTCGACGTCAACCTCGACATCGTCCTGCGCCTGCTACGCGGTGAGACCGTGTCCGCCGAGACGAGGACGCACACGTTGATCGACGCCGAGCTGCAGCTGCGGCCGTACACCGATCCGTGCTTCGAGGTGGCCGTCGCTGCGGTGGCGTCGCCGACCGGGCCACGCTTGGCCGGTCGTCACGGCGTCGGTCTGTTGTCGGTCGGGGCAACGTTGACGGCGGAGGGTTTCGACGCGCTCGGTCTGCACTGGGCGGTGATGGAGGAGCAGGCCAAGGCGTTTGGCACGACGGTCGACCGGTCGCAGTGGCGCTTGGTGTCGCCGATGCACATCGCGCCGACGCGCGCCGCGGCCGAGGCCGAGGTCGAGTTCGGGCTGGAGGCGTGGTTCAACTACTTCCAGCACGTCGCCGCGTTCCCCCAGATGGCTGTCGAGGGCGGCAACCTCGCCGAGATGGTTGCGTTCATCCGGGACTCGGGGGTGGGGGTGATCGGCACTGCCGAGGACGCGGTCGAGAAGATCCGTGCGCTGCAGAAGCAGTCCGGCGGCTTCGGCTGCGTGCTGCTCCTGGCCCACGACTGGGCCGACCCGGATGCGACCCGCCGTTCGCTGGACATCATCGCTCGCGACGTGATGCCCGAGTTCCAGGGACAGCGACAGCCGACGCTGGACGCCGCAGCCAGGGCGAGCAAGCTGCGTGAAGGTTACGCCCAGGCCCAGCTCGACGCAGTCGCGCACATGACCGCCAAGTACGAGTCGGAGAAGGCCGCTCGCGGCGAGGAGGCGACTGCATGAGCCGCTCACCCAAGGGTCGAGCTCTGGCCGCAGTGATCGAGCCGATCGTCGGATCGGTCTACTTCGCCGAGGAGGCGCACGACGCGTTCCACGCCCTCGGTCACGGGCCGACGTCAGGGCGCGCCGAGGACGAGTGGGGCCGAGCGCATTGGGGCACGGTGTTGATGGCGGACTACCACGCCTACTTCTGCAGTCGTGGCGCCCTGTTGGGCAGGCCACCGGGCCAGGTCATCGCGGCGGCGTTCGGGGTGTTCAACCCGGCGATCGTCGTGGCCGCCGCCGCCGAGGGCTGGCCCGTCGCCGATCCGGAGGCGATGTGGGACGCGCGCGACCGGGGGACCGCCGCGCAGCTGCGTCGGATCCTCGGCGACCCGATCGCCGGCATCGACCGTGCCAACGAACTGCTCGAGCGCGCCGGCAGTCGCCTGCAGCTCGCCGGGCGGCCGATGTTCGCCGGTGTGGTCGCCCGAGGGCTCCCCGATGACCCGCTGCTGCGCCTGTGGCGGCTGGCCGAGCGACTCCGCGAGTTCCGCGGCGATGCGTTCGTGCATGCCTTCGTGCACCACGAGTTCGACGGCTGTGAGATCCAGGTGCTCACCGAGCGTCTGGCCGGCTTCCCGCCCAAGTCCTACAGCGCGACTCGCGGCTGGACCGACGCAGAACTGGACGGCGCCGCCGATCGGCTCACCGCCCGTGGCCTGCTCGACGCCGGCCGGCCGACCGCTGCCGGGCGGGCAGCTCGCGAGGAGGTCGAGGAGACGGTCGACCGCTACTGCCGGCCGATCGAGGAGTGCCTCGACGACGTGGCATTGGTCGAGCTCGTCGGTCTGCTGCAGCCGTGGGGCGACGCCGTGCGGGCAGCTGGCGGCTACTACCCGTCCAGCCCCCAGCAGCAGGTCTTGCATCCCTGCGTCGACGAGTGGCTGATCGCCAACGGCCTGCGCCCGCTTGGTGCGTCGTCGGACGCCGTCGAGGTCGGTGCACCGTGAGCGATGTCGTCGCTGGGCCCGGCCGCCCCCCGGTCTCCCTGGCCGATGGCACGGCCGGCGACCTCAGTGCGCCGTCGTTCACCCAGTCGAGCCGGGACGCCGAGCGGGCGCGCCGGTTGTACGCGAGCTTCGAGCCGATCGCCGCATCCGTGTACTTCGCCCCCGAGGTGCACGAAGCGTTCACGGCAGCCGGGTTCGGACCGCCGACCGTCTCCGACGGCTGCCTGCCCATTGCCGATCTCCCTGCGTACTTCACGAGCCGGGCCGGCTGCATCGGCCAGGTGTCCGGCCACGTCGTGGTCGCCGCGTTCGGTGTGTTCAGCCCCGACCTGATCATTCCCAACGTCGAGCGTGGATGGCAGACCGCCGATCGCGCCACGGTCCTCGCGGTGCGCCTGGCCGGCCAGACGGCGGCTCTGCAACACGTCCTGGGTGATCGGCCAGGCGTCGAACGGGCGACGGAGATCCTGCTGCGCGCCGGCGACGCATGCAGCGACGGTGGGCGCTTCCTGTTCGCGGGTCTGCGTTCGCTGGCGCTCCCCAGCCCCGGTTGGGGACGGCTGTGGCGAGCCGCCGACATCATCCGCGAGTATCGCGGCGACTCGCACATCACCGCCTGGGTCGCTGCCGGGCTCGACCCCGTCGAGGCGGGTCTGATGACCGAGATCTTCTACGAGATGCCGACGAAGTACTACCACTCCGGGCGTGGGTGGCGTCCGTCGCAACTCGACGCCGGTCTCGACCGGCTGCGCCGGCGCGGCTGGATCGACGGTGACCCGGTCACGTTCACGTCCCGAGGGCGCGCCGTGCGGGAGTGGATCGAAGCATCCACCAACGCCCAACAGCAACCGGTCCTCGACGCCATCGGTGGCGACTTCGACGAGTTGCTCGGCTACCTGGAGCCCTTGGCCGCGGCGATCGTGGGGGCGGGCTACTACCCGAACGACATCCGCCAGCTCCCACCACAGTGGGGTCAGCTCCCCGATTGACG
>JBBQTN010000235.1:0-7752 GCA_038213195.1 Acidimicrobiales bacterium
ACCGGATGCTGCAGTCCTGCCGCGCCGCCGTGTCGGCCGAAGCGAACGGCTCCAACGGCACGAGCGCGATCGAGGCCCGCCTCGAGCGGATCGAGTGCGCGCTGACCGAGCTGATCGGCGCCAGGAAGTAGCAACAGGGCGTGCGGCGCGATCAGCGCGCCGCGCCCTCGCCGAGCCAGTCGGCGCGCACCGCCGCGGCGTGCTCGTCCAACTGGGCTGCGTTGCTGCGCACCTCGGACGTGGCGGCGCTGAAGCGGTACGGCATCCGCACGATGCGGCGCGGCGCGCCATCGGCATCGGGGACCTCGGTGTACGGCGGATCGGCGGTGAACGTCGCCCCGCCCAGCACGTCCTCCGGTGCGGCCACCTCGGCCCACGCCAGACCGGCCCGCTCGAGGTGTTCGATCACCGCATCGCGGTCGTTGACGGAGGCGAGCCACGCGTGGATGAGCGCGGTCCGTCTGATGCGCTTTGCCTCGACGTCGCCGCCACCCTCGTCGACCAATCCGGCGCTGCGCGAGAGCACCGACCACAGGTACTTGATCTCGCCGGCGAGCAGCAGGGACCAGTCGCCGAGGTCGAACACGGTGCCCGTGCCGCGCTCCGTGGGGACCTCGTCGAGGGCGTAGTGCACGTAGTCGTCACTGGCGACGATCGCGGCGAGCATGCTCATGTCGATGTGCTGGCCGCGGCCGGTGCGGTGGCGCATCTCCAACGCCGCGAGCACGGCGATCGCCCCGTGCAGCCCGGTCAGGGTGTCGGCCGCGTTGAAGGCGATGTCGGTCACCGGGCGGTCGCCGTCGAAGCGCGCCTGGCGGCGCAGCAGGCCGGACTCCGCGTGGAGGACCGGCGCGTACGCCCGGCGGCGGGCCTCCGGGCTGCTCTGGCCGAACCCGGAGATCGACAGCATGATCAGCCCCGGGTTGGTCGCCACGACCGCGTCGTAGGCCAACCCGAGCCGGGCGAGCACGCCGACGCGGTAGTTCTCGACGACGACGTCGGCGACCGCGGCGAGGCGGACCGCCGTGGCGCGGTCCTCGGGATCCTTGAGGTCGAGGCGGAGGTTGCGCTTGCCGGCGTTCATCTGCGCGAACAGGCCCGAGCGGTTGCTCCGACGTTTGCCGAACGCGTCGGCGACATCGCCCTCCGGCGGCTCGACCTTGACGACGTCGGCGCCGAGGTCGGCGAAGATCCGTGCCGGGTACGGCCCGGCGATCGCCCGCGACAGGTCGAGCACGCGGACCCCCTCCAGCGGACTCCCTGCGACCTCGCTCGGCGACGCTTCGTTCACTGTCATCAGCGGCGAGCGTACCCCTCGCCGCGAAGGCGATCGGTAGGATCATGCCATCGCTCGAGCCACCGTCGTCTCGATCTGCGGCTCGCCGTGACGGTCCTCGCGGGCAGCGCCGTCGGCTGCTCGGACGTCTCGGCACGGGGCGGGGTGCCGTGAGCGGGCGCCGGTTGCGGATCGGGGTCCTCGCGCCCATCGCGTGGCGGACCCCGCCGCGGCACTACGGCCCGTGGGAGCTGTTCGCGTCGCTGCTCGCCGAGGGGCTGGTCGGGCTCGGCCACGACGTGACGCTGTTCGCGACGCGCGACTCGGTGACCACTGCACGTTTGCGCGGCACCGTCGCCTGCGGCTGGTCGGAGGACGACGACATCGACCCGAAGGTCGCCGAGTGCACGCACATCGCCGAGGCGTTCGAGCACGCCGGCGAGCTCGACATCATCCACAACGGCTTCGACTTCCTGCCGCTGACCTACAGCAGGCTGGTCGACACACCGGTGGTCACGACGATCCACGGGTTCTCCTCGCCGCGGATCGTCCCGGTCTACGAACGCTACGACGCGACGTCGACGTACGTGGCGATCAGCGACGCCGACCGCCACCCACGGTTGCACTACGCCGCGACGATCCACCACGGCATCGACACCGACGCGTTCACGCTGCACGATGCGCCCGGTGACGACCTGTTGTTCTTCGGCCGCATCCATCCGGACAAGGGCACCGCGCACGCGATCGAGGTCGCCCGCCGCAGCGGTCGCCGGCTCGTGATCGCCGGGATCATCCAGGACGATCGCTACTTCCGCGACGAGGTCGCCCCGCACCTCGACGGTGACGCCGTGCGCTTCGTCGGACCGGTCGCCGCCGAGGACCGGGCGGCAGTGCTCGGCGGTGCGCACGCGCTGCTGCACCTGATCGACTTCGACGAGCCGTTCGGCTACAGCGTCGTCGAGGCCATGGCCTGTGGCACCCCGGTGATCGCCTACGACCGCGGCTCGATGCGCGAGTTGATCGTCGACGGGCGAGACGGCGTCCTGGCGCGATCGCTCGACGAGGCCGTCGCCGCCGTCGAGACCGTCGTCCACCTCGACCGTGCCGCGATCCGCGCCGCAGCCGTCGCCAGGTTCGATCGAGCGACGATGGTCGCGCAGTACGTCGACGTCTACGAGGCGGTGCTCGCGGCACGGCACTGACCGCCCCGCGGACGTGCGTGCCGCGGGGGCGCAGCGCGTTGCCCGTTCGGGTGTGTCGGCGCACCATCCCCCGGGTACTGGTCGGCCGACCTCGAAAGGGCGGGCACATGAGCCACGACACGCACGATGAACAGACCGTCACGACGGGGAGCGCTCGCCGCCATGATGCGGCGTTGATCCTGCGCGTCGTGGTGATCCTCGCGATCATCGCCGCGCTGGTCGCGGTCGCGCTCGACAACCGCGCGCACGTCCGTGTCGGGTACGCGATCGGCCACAAGGACGGGCCGATCTGGGTGGTTATGCTCTGCTCGGCGGTGGCCGGCGTGATCATCGGCGGGCTGCTGAGGCATCGTCCGCACCGCCGCTGATCGGCGTGCGGCTGGGTTCGAGCCGGCTCAGCGGCGCGGCGGACGGCGCGATGAGCGTTCAGTCCGACTGCGGAGCGCATCGCCGGCTTGCCCGGGGGGCCAACCGGTCGCAGCCAGAACAGCACGTACCGTTCTGGCTGCGACCAGGACGGGAGAAGGGCATCGCCGAGCCCAACCCTCCTCGCCGCGGACCTCCCGCGGCGTCCGATACGTTGCCGCGATGACCGTCGATGATCGCGGGCGGGTGTGACCGCCGCCGTCACTGCACCCGACGAGTTGATCCGCTTCGGAACCGCCAAGGGCAGATGGGTGCTGATCGGCACGATCCTGGGGTCGGGCATGGCCTCGCTCGACGCCACTGTCGTCAACGTCGCCCTGCCCCGGCTGTCGCGCGACCTCCACGCCGACTTCGCCGACCTGCAGTGGGTGCTCAACGGCTACACGCTGACGCTCGCCTCGTTGATCCTCGTCGGCGGTTCGCTCGGCGACCGCTACGGCCGGCGCAAGGTGTTCTCGATCGGGGTGGTCGTGTTCGCGCTCGCCTCGCTGCTGTGCGGGCTGGCGCCGAACGTCGCCCTGCTCGTCGCGGCGCGGATGTTCCAGGGCGTCGGCGGGGCTCTGCTCGCGCCGGGCAGCCTGGCGATCCTGCAGGCGTCGTTCCATCCCGACGACAGGGCGCGGGCGATCGGCGCGTGGTCGGGGTTCGGCGGGATCACGACCGCCATCGGACCGTTCGTCGGCGGGTGGCTCGTCGACACGGCGTCGTGGCGGTTCGTGTTCCTGCTCAACCTGCCGCTCGCCGCGCTCGTGCTGTGGGTGGCCTGGCACCACATCCCGGAGACTCGCTCGCCGCCGGCGGGCGGTGGGGCCGACGTCACCGGCGCGGTCGTCGGCGCGCTCGGCCTCGCCGGCACCACGTACGGTCTGATCGAACGGTCGTGGCCGATCGGCATCGCCGGGCTGATCGGGCTCGTTGCGTTCGTCCTGGTGGAGCGCCGCGGCCACGCGCCGATGCTGCCGCTGAAGATCTTCCGCTCCGTGCGGTTCTCGGCGACCAACATCGTCACCCTGTTCGTCTACGCCGGCCTCGCCGCGGCGCTGTTCCTGATCGGGCTGGTGCTGCAGGAGGCGCTCGGCTACTCGCCGATCGAGGCCGGCGCGGCCTCCCTGCCGATCACCGCGGTGATGCTCGTGTTCTCCGCCCGTGCCGGTGCCCTGGCACAGCGGATCGGACCGAGGTGGCCGATGACCATCGGGCCGCTCGTGATCGCTGGTGGCTTGCTGCTGATGACGCGCATCGCGCCGGGCGCCGGCTACGTGGGCGCGGTGTTCCCCGCCGTCCTGGTCTTCGCGTGCGGTCTGGCGCTGACCGTCGCTCCGCTGACGGCGACGGTGCTCGCGGCCGCGGATGCCGAGCACTCCGGCGTGGCCTCGGGCGTGAACAACGCGGTCGCCCGCGTCGGCGGTCTGCTCGCCGTGGCTGCGGTGCCGTTGATCGCCGGGTTCGCCCCGGGCGCAGTGGTCGGTCCCGCCAAGCTCGTCGACGGGTTCCACGCCGCGCTGGTCGGCGCGGCGGGGCTGGTCGCCCTCGGTGGGGTGATCGCCTGGCTGACGATCAGGTCGACCGTCCTCGAGCAGGCGCCGCCCGGCGGCAGCGACGGCGAGGGCGCGCCGGACGGCGGCGATCCGTGCTTCCACTGCGGCGTCGGGTCCCCGCCGCAGGTCGTCGCGACCGGCGGCGGGGCGAGGCCGGGGCTCAGGCCTCGTAGTTGAGCCGCAGACCGTCGCGCGGCCAGGTCATCGAGTAGAGCAGGCCGCGGCCCGACGAGGTGATGTACGCCGTCCGGTACCCGTCACCGCCGAAGCAGACGTTGGTGACGAAGAAATCGGGCTGGGGCACCATGTACTGGTCGAGCAGCTTGCCCTCGGGGGAGATCACGCTGATCGCGCCGGTGACCAACGTGGCCACGCAGATGTTGCCGTCGCTGTCGACGGCCAGCGAGTCGAGCAGCTGGTACCCGTCGAAGCTGTGCAGCAGGGTGCCGGGGCCAGGCGATGCAGGGTTCTTCTTGACCACGCCGGGCGAGTCGATCTCCCACATCCACACCCGTCCCGTGATCGTCTCGGCGATGTACAGCTTGCTGCCGTCGGGCGACAGGCCGATCCCGTTCGCATGGTCGAGGGGGTAGACCACTTCGCGCACCGACGAGCCGTCGGGCAGCCCGTAGTAGATGCCGCCCTTGTCGACGTCACGGGCCCGTGACTTGCCGAGGTCGGTGAAGTAGAAGCCGCCGTTGGCGTCGAAGACGATGTCGTTGGGGCCGCGCAGCGGATGGCCGTCGCACTCCGTGTAGACGTCCTCGACGAGGCCGGTGTCGATGTCGACGCGCTGGATCCGGCCGCCGATGTAGTCGGACGGCTGCGGCCCGGGGGCGACGAGGCCGTCGAGGTCGTACCACTCGAACCCGCCGTTGTTGCAGACGTAGACCTTGCCGTCGGGCCCGATGGCCGCGCCGTTCGGGCCGCCGCCGGTGGTCGCGACGCGGGTGACCGTGCCGTCGGGTGCCGCAGTGGCCAGCGTTCCCGACTTGATCTCGACGACCAGCACGCGCCCGTCGCGCAGCGCGATCGGTCCCTCCGGGAACTGCAGGCCACTGGCCACCAGCGTCATCTGGCCCGTTGCGTCGGTCATCGTCAACCCCCTGTGTCGAGGCGGCTCGACCCCATCGAACCGCGTGCCAAACGTAGCAACGCTCCGGCAGAGGCTCGGGTGACGGGACGGGTTGATCTGCGATCCGGACCATGACGTCGGCGTCCGGTCCTTCGCGCGAACCGTGTGGTTCGTACTGTGAGGGACGAGCCAACGGCGAGCAACCATTCCCCAGAGGAGAACGACGATGCCCTACGAGACGAGTGAGACGGCCAAGCGGCTGCTGGACGAGGTCCGCAGCTTCATGGCCGATCACATCTACCCCAATCAGGACGAGTACTACGAGCAGTACGAGGAGCTCGGCCACGACGGCGACCCGCCGATCATGGACAAGCTCAAGGCCGCGGCGCGCGAACGCGGGTTGTGGAACCTGTTCATCCCCCACCTCGCCCCCGATTCGCCGGGCACCAAGCTGTCCAACCTCGACTACGCGCCGATCTCCGAGGAGCTCGGCAAGGTCGGCTTCGCCTCCGAGGCGCTGAACTGCGCCGCGCCGGACACCGGGAACATGGAGATCCTCAACCTCTACGGGTCGGAGACGGTCAGGCGCGACTTCCTCTCGCCGCTGCTCGAGGGTGAGATCCGCTCGGCGTTCTCGATGACCGAGCCCGACGTCGCCTCGTCGGATGCCACCAACATCAGCCTGCGGATCGAGCGCGACGGCGACAACTATGTCCTCAACGGCAAGAAGTGGTTCAGCTCCGGCGCGCTGCGCAAGCGCTGCAAGCTGCTCGTGGTGATGGGCAAGACGAACCCCAACGCCCCACGCCACCTGCAGCAGTCGATGATCGCCGTGCCGCGCGACGCAGAGGGGATCTCGATCGGCCGCACCCCGCACGTGTTCGGCTACGACCACTCCGGCGGCCACCCCGAGGTGATCTACAAGGACGTCCGCGTCCCTGCCGACTTCCTCCTCGGCGAGGAGGGCGGTGGCTTCGCGATCTCCCAGGCGCGGCTCGGGCCAGGCCGCATCCACCACTGCATGCGCTCGATCGGCGTTGCCGAGGTCGCCTTGGAGCTGATGGTCAAGCGCTCGCTGCAGCGGACCACGTTCGGGACGCTCGTCGCCCAGAAGGGCCTCGTGCAGGACTGGATCGCCGAGTCGCGGATCGAGATCGACATGGCCCGCGAGTACGTGCTGCGCGCCGCGTACCTGATGGACACCGTCGGCAACAAGGCGGCGGCGACGGAGATCTCCGGGATCAAGGTCGCGGTACCGCGGATGGTGTGCGGAATCATCGACCGCGCGATCCAGGTGCACGGCGCCGCCGGCGTCACCCAGTACACGCGGCTCGCCGAGATGTACGCGATGCAGCGCACGCTGCGCATCGCCGACGGCCCGGACGAGGTGCACAAGATGACCATCGCCCGGCGGGAGATCCTCCGCCACGATCCGAGCTTCCGGATGAACGGTCCGGCGCGCACCGACGAGGCCGAGCCGCAGCCGTTCGCCCGACCGTAGCCCACGCGCACGGGCACCGCGGCCCGAGCACGTCGCGCTTCGTCAGCGAGGGCGCAGCACCGCCTGCGTCTGGGTGGTCTTGGAGACCAGCCGGCCGTCGGCGCGGCGGACCTCCGTCTCGACCACGATCGTCGACGAGCCGACGTGCAACGGCCGCGCCGACGCGGTGACCGTGCCCTCGGTCACCGGACCGAGGAAGTTGGTCTTCGACTCGATCGTCGAGGTCCCGACCGCGCCCTGGGGGAGGTTCGCTGCGGCGCACGCCCCGCCGGCGGCGTCGGCGAGCGCCATCAACGCCCCGCCGTGGAGGAGTCCGCCGCTGGTGCACAACGACTCCTCCCACTTCAGGTCCATCTCGACGAGGTCGGCCTGCCACGTCCGTGTGTCGATCTGCAGCGTGCGACACATCGGCATCGCCGCGTAGATCGTCTCGTTCAGATCCATTTCGTCTTCCCCCTCAACTCGTCAGCGCGCGCTGACGAACAGACTCTGGCAGCTTCGCCCGACCCGCCCCGAGCCGTCGAACAGCTCGGACTCGGCCAGCCCAGCGCCCGTCGTGCCGTAACGCGACGCGGTGCGCATCCCCACCCACTCACCTGCCGGCGGACGCAGCAGGTGGACCGTGAGCTCCGGGTTGATGAACACGAAATCGTCGTACGGCAGCGAGTGGGAGATGCCGTTGCCGAAGTCCGCCGCGGCGGCGACACGCTGCACGCCCGACGGCACCTCGTCGC
>JBBQTN010000236.1:0-7746 GCA_038213195.1 Acidimicrobiales bacterium
AGTCCGACATCCTCGACGCCATCGCGACGATCTAGATGGTCGGGACTGGGCTCCGCTGCGCTTCGCCTGCTCCCTCCGTGCGGCTCGACGCTAGCGCTTCCCTCGCCGCTGTCAGGTGGCGTTGAGGGCGTCGAGGAGCTGATCTTGTTTGGCCTCGAGCTCGGCGATCGAGGCAAGCACGTGGGCCCTGTGCTTGGCCATCGCATCGGCGTGGCCGCGTGCCTGGCGGTACTCCACCCCCGCGCCGGGCGTCTCGGCGACAAGCGCGCGGATGTTCATCTCGTCGGCCTCTTCGGAGAGGTGGAGCAGCTGCTCGTCGGCGATCCGCAGCTCGCCGCGCAGTTCGCGGAGCCTGCTGCTGACCTGGCGCAGCCGTCGCTCGACCTGTCGACGTCCCATGGTCGAAGTGTACGAAACTGCCACTGGGCGGGATGGCGACGCCGACGATGCGGACACACCGCGGCGCTCGTGCGCCCTGCCGACGCGCGTCCCGGAACTGCTCACGAGTGAGCAGTTCCGGTGCATGCGTCGTCCCGAGCGTCGAGCGGCGGCAAGGCGGCGAAGCAGGTCGACGTTCTCGAGGGCGGCGACGCGATCGCCCTCGAGGCCGCCGGATGCTGCTACATCGTCGTCGAAGCCGTACCCGCGCCGGCGCACTCGTCGGACGGGGCACACGCGGGTGACCGAGAGCCGCCCGCCAGCCGGGCAGGGAGTCGATCTTGGCAACGGCGACCGTCGTTCGCGGCGCTGTCGGGGGGGCCGACTGATCCGACGCTCGATCGGGCCGGCCGGCGCCGGCTTGATTCCCTGCTGACGACGTTCCCGTATGCAGCCGGGGAGCTGTATCCGGACGGGCACTTCGACGGTAACCCGCGCTGGGGATGGCGGGTTTTCTCGGCATCGCTGCTCTGATCGTCGGCCCCAGGGTTTTGGTGCCCGAAATTCTTTGTGATTTTCGTCATCCTTTGCGTCGGTCCGACTCGTAGAGGAGGCGACATCGACGTCGCGGTCGCTCATGGTCTTTGAATGGGAGAACCCGTGGAGCAGAAACGATCCAGTGACAGAAGGCAGGCCGCGAGGATTGCACCGGGCCAGAGCTGGCAGGGCAAGCTGAGCAAGCGACGCATCGACATCACTGGAAGGGATCCTCAGCGAACCGGGAGATGGATCACCTTCGTCCACAGTGCCGAAGCGTGCGCGTCGTTCAGCGAGGAGGACATTCGCGACCATTACGACCTGCTCGATTGATCTCGTCGATCTTTGAGGCGCGGCTACCAGCGAGGATGACTTCAACGTCACGCGCACCCACCACAACGTCGCCCGAACCAATCGAGTCTCACACGCAACGCATGCCGGCCCACGGGGGTGGCCCACTCCGTGAGGTGTCGCCACGAACACCGTCCGGATCGAACGCACGAGGCTCGGCCATCACGGCGCTCGCCCGTCCGGTTATCTTCTCGCGCGATGATCGATGTGACGCCGAACCCGAGAGATCCTGCGGCGCTCGGTCGTGCGAAGGCGTTGATCCTGGTCTCGGTGGGACAACCGATCGCGATCGAGGCGTACGAGTATGAGCGGGTGCTGAAGGCCGTCCTTCATGATCCGCAAGCGATCGTCGATGTGCTCATGGCGATGGCGATGTTCGCCGCGTCAGCACTCGACACGGTCGAGGGCTTCACCGGGATCACGGCCGCCGAACGGATCGACACGATGATCGGCGTGGCCGCCGGCCAGATCAGGTTGCGCGACGGCGCCTGACCGACGCCCGCCACGACGTCGCGGCCCAGTTCACGTGCGTCCGCTACGTTGATCCGGTCGAGCTCGGCTCGCGGCGCCCGCCGTTGCCGATCGTCGGCGCCGGAACGGCTGGCGAGCACAGCTCGTCTGATGATCGGTCGGATCCGGTGCCCGAGGTGGGACTCGAACCCACATGCCCTTGCGGACACCGGATTTTGAGTCCGGCGCGTCTGCCATTCCGCCACTCGGGCGAGTGACCCGCCGATCGTAGCGGCGGGTCGACAGCGTCCGCCGATGCTTCGGCGTGAGGCGTTCGCGCGCCGGCGGCCGCAGGTGCCCGGGTACACCACACCGCCTGCTGAGAGGGTCTACTGTGGCGGCAGCATGCTTGCGTTCACTTTTCCGGGCCAGGGCTCCCAGCGGCCCGGCATGGGACGACCGTGGACCGAT
Organism: Acidimicrobiales bacterium; assembly: GCA_038213195.1. GTDB lineage: Bacteria > Actinomycetota > Acidimicrobiia > Acidimicrobiales > Ilumatobacteraceae > JAODBQ01. Next base: position 2,188 of record JBBQTN010000236.1, read on the forward strand.
CACGACAGTTGGGATCTCGTCGAGGAGGCCTCCCAGGTCGCAGAGCGAGACGTCGCTCGGCTCCTGCTCGACGCCGACGCGGACGAGCTCCGCGACACCCGCAACGCGCAGCTGACGACGTTCGTGTCGAGCCTGATGGTCCTCGACGCTGCAGAACGCCTCGGACTCGAGCCGAGCTTCTGCGCAGGGCACAGCCTCGGCGAGTACACGGCCCTCGTCGCGACCGGCGCGCTCGGTTTCGACGAGGGCGTGCAGCTCGTGTGCGAGCGTGCCGAAGCGATGCACGAGGCGGGGATCGCCAACCCGGGCACGATGGCCGCCGTCCTCGGCCTCGACGACGACCAGGTCGAGGTGGCGTGCCGGCGCGCCGACGCCGACGTCTGGATCGCCAACTACAACGCCCCCGGCCAGGTCGTGATCGCCGGTTCCACCGAGGGTGTCGCCGCCGCCGGGGCGATCGCCAAGGAGCTCGGCGCGAAGCGGGTCATGGCGCTGCAGACTGCCGGCGCGTTCCACACGCCGTACATGACGCCGGCGCGCGATTGCCTGCGCAAAGCGATCGCCAACGCCGACCTGCGCGACACCGAGGTCCCGGTGATCTCCAACGTCGACGCGTTGGCACACAACACCCGGGCGGACTGGTCGAGCCTGCTCTCGGCGCAGCTGAGCAATCCTGTGCGATGGAAGCACGGGCTCTTGCTCCTGGACGCGCTGGGCGTCACATCGTTCGTCGAGCTCGGTCTGGGAGGTGTGCTGACCGGGATGACCAAGCGGACGGTGCCCGACGCGCGCACGTTCTCGCTCGCCAAGCCGGAGGATCTCGACGAGCTGCTCGAATGGGTCAACGCCGCACCGGCAGCCCAGTCGACAGCTCCCCAGTTCGAAGGCGAGCACCTGTTCGCGGCCGAGCGCCTCGTCGTCAGCCCCGCGGCAGGCGTGTTCGAGCCCACCGGTGAGCTCGCCGACGGCGCGCTGATCACCGTCGGCGAGGTGCTCGGCCGCATCGGCGAGACCGAGGTGCGCTCTGCGTTCGCCGGCGTGCTGCAGAGCTACATCGCGGTCTCAGGCGAGCGTGTCACCCTGCGTCAGCCCATTGCATGGCTGCGCACCAACTGAAGGAGACGAGCACGATGCCCCACGTTCCCGCAGGTACCCGAGGTGCGGTGATCACCGGCTGGGGGACAGCGTTGCCGCCGAAGGTCCTCACCAACCACGATCTCGAGCAGATGTTCGACACGAACGACCAGTGGATCGTCGAGCGCACAGGGATCCGCGAGCGCCACGTCGGCGGCACCACCGTCGGCCTGTCGATCGAATCGGGCCGGCAGGCGCTCGAGATGTCCGGACTCGACGTCCGCGAGATCGACGCCGTCGTGCTCGCCACGACCACGCCGGACCGGACCGTGCCCGGCTCGTCGGCCGCTGTGCAGAACGAGCTCGGGCTGCGCTGCGGGGCGTTCGACGTCAACGCTGCGTGCAGCGGGTTCACCTACGCGCTCGTGATCGCCCACGGGCTGATCGCCACCGGTGCACGCAAGATCCTGTGCATCGGCACCGACACGCTGGCACGGATCACCGATTGGACCGACCGCAACACAGCGGTGCTGTTCGCCGACGGCTCGGGTGCGGTGGTGCTCGAAGCCGTCGAAGGTCCGGGGCAGCTGCTCGGCTGGGACCTCGATGCGGACGGTTCCGCCGAGCACTACCTGTACGCGGACATCGGCGGCACGGTCGTGATGGAAGGCAAGGAGGTGTTCCGCCGCGCCGTGCGGATCATGGTCGACTCGGCGCAGAAGTCGCTCCTCGCCGCAGGCGTCGGCATCGACGAGATCAAGCTCGTGGTGCCCCACCAGGCCAACATCCGGATCATCGAAGCGGCCTGCCATCGCCTCGGCGTGCCGATGGAGCGTGCCGCCACGGTCCTGCAGCGCACCGGCAACACCTCCAGTGCGTCGATCCCGCTGGCGCTGGCCGACGCCCTCTCGGCGGGACGCGTCGCCAACGGTGATCTGGTCCTGCTCGTCGGCTTCGGCGCCGGGATGACTGCGGCCAGCGCGGTGCTGCGCTGGGGCGGAGGCGCCGATCCCGTCCACCCCCTGTGATCCCGGCGTGAGCCGAGTCGTGCTCGTCACGGGAGGATCCCGTGGCATCGGACTCGCGTGTGCGCAGCGCTTCGCCGCCCTCGGTGACCGGGTCGCCGTGACGTACAACTCCTCGCCGCCACCCCCCGAGCTGTTCGCTGTGCAGTGCGATGTCACCTCCAAGGAGTCCGTCGATGCCGCGTTCACCTCCGTCGAGGCACAGTTCGGGCCGGTCGAGATCCTCGTCTCCAACGCCGGGATCACCAAGGACGGACTGCTGCTGAGGATGAGCGAGACCGACTTCACGTCGGTGATCGACGCCAACCTCACGGCCGCGTATCGGGTCACCAAGCGCGCCGCGCAGGGCATGCTCCGCGCCCGGCGCGGCCGGCTGATCTACGTTTCGTCCGTCGTCGGCCTGCTCGGCGGACCCGGGCAGGTCAACTACGCCGCGTCGAAGGCCGGTCTCGTCGGACTGGCCCGGTCCGTGGCCCGCGAGCTCGGGTCGCGCAGCATCACCGCGAACGTCGTCGCCCCCGGTCCGGTCGCCACCGACATGACCGCGGCCCTCGGGGAGAAACGGATCGCCGAGCTGACGGCGATGGTGCCGCTGGCCAGGATGGCGTCGCCCGACGAGATCGCAGGTGTCGTCGCCTTTTTGGCTTCAGCGGATGCGGGGTACATCACTGGCGCCGTCATTCCGGTCGATGGCGGCCTCGGCATGGGCCACTAGCCTCAGCGGCGATCGCCCGACACCGTGATCGTCCAACCCAAGGAGACATCCCCGTGGATCAAGAAAAGTTCGCCCGCTTCCGCAAGTGCGCCGTCGAAGTGCTCTCGGTCTCCGAGGATCAGGTCGTGCCGGAGGCGAAGTTCGGCGACGACCTCGACGCAGACAGCCTCGACCTCGTCGAACTGGTGATGGCGCTCGAGGAGGAGTTCGGCGTGGAAGTGCCCGAGGAGGACCTCGAGGGCGTCGAGACCGTCGGACAGGCCTACGACCTCGTCGTTTCCAAGCTCTGATGGACGGGCGCGGTCGCCGCGTCGCCATCACCGGGTTCGGGGTGGTCGCCCCGAGCGGCATCGGTCGTGACGAGTTCTGGGCCGGGCTCAACGGTCCCGGCATCTCAGGGGCGCGCAGTGTCTCGGTGGTCGACTGGGACCCGTCGCCGTACTACGACAGCCCGAAGGACGCTCGGCGCGCCGACAAGGTCGAGCAGTACGCGATCGGCGCCGCAACCCAGGCGCTGGAGCAGTCGGGCCGGCCGGCCGCCCCGCCGGCGCGCATCGGCACGATCTTCGCCACAGGCGTTGGCGGCCTGCAGTCCACAGAGGACCAGATCCACGTGCTGCTCACCAAGGGCGAGCGCCGTGTCTCGCCCTTCCTCGTGCCGATGATGATGCCCAACGCCGCTGGCGCGGCGATCTCGATGCGCTACGGGCTGCAAGGCCCGAACGAGACGATCACCACCGCCTGTGCGGCGTCGACGCACGCCATCGGCTACGCCTCGCGGCTGATCGCATGGGGGATGTGCGATGCGGTGGTCACCGGCGGTTCGGAGGCCGCGAACTGCCAGATCGGCCTGTCGGCCTTCGCCAACATGACCGCGCTGAGCACGAGTGGCTCGAGCAAGCCGTTCGACCTCGAGCGCGACGGATTCGTGCTCGGCGAGGGCGCGGCCGTGTTCGTGCTCGAGGAGTGGGGCGCCGCCGAGGCTCGTGGCGTCACCATCCTCGGCGAGATCCTCGGCGCGGGGAGCAATGCCGACGCGCACCACATCACCGCCCCCTCCCCCGGCGGGGTCGGCGCGATCGCCTGCATGCGCCTCGCTCTCGCCGACGCCGGGCTGACCGCGGCGGACATCGCCCAGGTCAACGCACACGGCACGTCGACCCCGCTGAACGACGCTGCGGAGGCGGCCGCCGTCGCTGCCGTGTTCGGCCCGGGAGGCGTCCCGACGACGTCCACGAAGGGCGTCACCGGCCACGCGCTGGGCGCCGCTGGCGCGCTGGAGCTGGCGGCCGTGCTGCTGTCGTTCCAGCACCGGCTGATCCCGCCGACGGCAGGCACCGAGAAGCCGGACCCCGACTTCGACATCGACCTCGTCCTCGGTGAGGCTCGCCCGTGGGAGCCCGGCCCGACGATGTCGAACAACTTCGGCTTCGGCGGCCACAACGGCAGCATCATCGCCGCACCGCCATCGTGAGCCCGGGACCGGCGTCCGCTCGCTGACGCTCGCTCTCCCCACTCCCTCGTCAGGCTCGAGACGCCGCGCCGCGCTCGGTCAGACGTCGACGAAGACGAACATCAGCGCGCAATCGCACGCCGTCTTGCCGCCGACGGTCGCTCGCCCGCTGCCCTTGCCGGCGCGCGAGGACATCCGGTCGAGGACCACGCTCATCTCCAGCGTGTCGCCAGGCACGACCTGGCGGCGGAACCGCGCCGCATCGAGACCGCCGAACAGCGGGAGCCGGCCCGCGTAGCGCTCCGCCGTCAGAACGGCGAGCGCGCCCACCTGGGCGATCGCCTCGCACATCAGCACGCCGGGCAGCGTCGGGCGCCCCGGGAAGTGGCCGGTGAAGAACCACTCGTCGCCGGTGAGGTGCCAGCGACCTGTGGCGCTCACGCCCGGCTCGAGGGCGACGAGCTCGTCGACGAAGAGGAACGGCGGCCGATGGGCGATGACGTCGATCGGTCGCGGGAGCTCGGCCGGCGCGCTCACGCGGCCAGCGCACCGAGCAGCTTCACCGGCGTGTCCTTGGGGCTGATCTTGTACCAGGCCTGCTCGACCTTGCCCTTCGCGTCGATGAGGAACGCCGAGCGCTCGATGCCCATGTAGCTGCGCCCGTAGTTCTTCTTCTCCTTCCACACGCCATACGCCTCGGCGACCTCGTGCTCGGTGTCGGCCAGCAGATCGAAGCCGAGCGAGTACTTGGTGTCGAACCGCTGTTGCGCGGCGGGCTTGTCCGGGCTGATCCCGATGACCACGGTGTCGCCGAGCTGTCCGGCCACATCGCGCAGGCCACACGCCTGCTGTGTGCAGCCCGGCGTGTCGGCCTTCGGATAGAAGAACACGAGCACCCGATGCCCGAGGTTGTCGCGCAGGGTGATGACGTCACCATGCTGGTTCGGCAGCGAGATCGGTGGAGCGGCGTCGCCGGCGGTGAGCATGTGCGGAGTGTAATCAGGCACGCTGAAGGCCTTCGAGGACGCGGAGCGGGGGCTGTCGCCCGCGTGGCTGTCGGCGCTCGATCCTCGCGCCGGCGCGCGAAACCGGGTTCAAGAGTCTCCGAAGCCAACCGAAGATAGGTCGTGAACCTCACCAAGCCCTGCTGAACACACCCACCACACCACCCCTTCAACCGAAAGGACCACACCGTGAACCTCACCAAGCCCTGCTGAACACACCCACCACACCACCCCGCCAACCGAAAGGACCACCCCGTGAACCTCACCAAGCCCTGCTGAGCAGACCAT
>JBBQTN010000237.1:0-7725 GCA_038213195.1 Acidimicrobiales bacterium
CCGGCGGTGTGCCTCAGCGATCGCTGTGTTGGCGCTCCTCGCCGCGTGCACTGACGACACGTCCACCAGTGGCACGACGACGGCGAGCAGTGCCCGACCCCCGGCGGTGGCGGCGGTGTCGGCGGTGACGGACGTGTCGACACGAGCCGGGCTGACCGATGAGGAACTGGTCGCCATCGCCCGAACGGCCCTGGACAACAACGGCGAACCCGTGAGCAGTGACCGCGAGCCGGTGGTCAAGCGGACCGACACCTCCGCCGAGGTCGCCTTCCCGACCCGCCCGGACCTGCCGCCACGCATCGGCGGCGAACCCCACGTCTACCTCGATCCTGTCAACGGGAGCGTGCTCCGCGTCGCCCACACGCGCTGAAGCCTCATCATGGACAATGCACGCCATCACATGGACATCGTCACCGACGACACGGCCCCACCTCGTGTCGACCTCCGCGCGGACGCGCCCCCGGCAGAGTCCGTGCCGGACACGAACGTCGGCGATGACCAGATCTCGGCTGCGCTCGAAGACCGTTTGCGTCGCCTCGCCGACCTGCACACCGACGGGCACCTGGACGCTCAGGAGTTCGCGACCGCGAAGCGTCTCATCCTGGCTGCAACGGGTCTGCCACAGTCCACAGCCCCACCGGTGGCTGGCGGCGTCCGCCGCCGGGGGTCGCTGCGTCCGTGGGTGGCGTTGCTGATCTCCGTCGTCATGGGGTTCGTGCTCGCTTGTGTGTCGGCTGCGGTGACGTGGTTGCAGCGGCCCGCTGGCTGGGCGCTGTGCAGCGACGGTCGATTCGTCGACGGCAACGTCGTCGAGCATTCCGTCGGCGCGACGGGCTACAACTTCCGGGCCCAATGCGTGGCAGACGACGGAGCGACGCGAACGGTGTCGTCGGTCCAGCTGCTGGGTGTGCTGTGGCTCGAGTACACGATCGCGTTGCTCGCAATGTTCGCGACGGTGCTCGTGGTGATCCGAGCAGTCCGCCATGTGCGACGGGGTCCAGCGATGCCTCCACCGTCGCGGTTCGCGTGAGGCGCTCGCCCATCGCGGTCGGCTGTGAGGTCGTCGGACTGCTCATCGTTGCGCTGCTGGCTGCCGGGTGCGGCTCCGGTGCGCGCACCTCGTCGACAACACCGACACCCACGACCGCCCGGCAGCGACTGGGTGGACAGATCAACGCCCTCGGTGCGGTCGAGGATGCTGTCGATCTCGGAGCGTTCACGGGCACGGACGTGTGGGTCGACCCCATCAACGGTGACGACGCCCATGACGGTCACGAGCGGTCCGCGGCGATGCGCACGATCAACGCGGCATGGCAGCGGATCCCGGCCGGAACGGAGCTGACGACTGGCTTCCGGCTGCGCCTGGTCGCCGGCACGTACCCGCAAGCGACATCAGTCAACTACTGGGAGGACCGGCACGGCACCGACGTCGCGCCGATCATCGTCGAGGCCGCCGACGGACCGCACTCCGCCCGTTTCGAGGGCGACATCAACATGTTCGCGGTCAGCCACTTCTCGCTGATCGGTGTGGACATCATCCGTGACGGCGACACGTTCCACTGCGAACGGTGTGACCACATCCTGTTGCGCAACCTCGAGCTGGACGGCGGTTCGCAGGCGCACGACAACCTGAAGGTCAACCAATCGCAGCACATCTTCGTCGAGGGAGTCGACGTGCACGGAGCCGACGACAACGCGATCGACTTCGTCGCCGTGCAAGACGGTCACGTCAGCGGTAGCAGGATCCACGACGCGGTCGACTGGTGCGCGTACGCCAAAGGCGGCAGCGCATCGATCACGTTCTCGGCGAACGAGGTCTACGACTGCGGTACCGGCGGGATCACGGCCGGGCAGGGAACGGGGTTCGAGTTCATGGTCCCGCCGTGGCTGAACTACGAGTCGTACGGGATCACGATCATCAACAACGTCATCCACGACACCCAAGGCGCTGGACTCGGAGTCGCCGGCGGCTACAACACGGTCCTGGCCTACAACACCCTCTACGCCGTCGGTGCGCGCAGCCACGTGATCGAGATCGTCCACGGCCGGCGCGGCTGTGACGGGCTCACGGAAGCATGCGCGATGCATCACGACGCCGGAGGATGGGGTTCGACTGGTGGCGAGGAACAGATCATCCCGAACCGACACATCCTCGTGTTCGACAACATCGTGCTGAACCCGACCGGAACCCAGTCACAGTGGCAGCAGTTCCAGGTCGACGGTCCGCTCGCAGCGTCAACGGCGAGCGGCGTGCCCAACCCGTCGAGGGCCGACGACGATCTGCGCATCGCCGGGAACGTCATCTGGAACGGACCACCCGATCTTCAGCTCGGCGCCGGGGACGGTTGCCCCGACAACAATCCGACCTGCAACGCCGCGCAACTCCTGGCTGACAACACGATCAACCGGATCGAGCCGAAGCTTCGCGATCCCGCGCACGGCGACTACCGATTGGAGCCCACGGCGACCCTGCCCGAAGCGATCGCCCTCCCGAACCTCACCTGGGGCGGCACACCGATTCCCGTCCCAGTCGGAGCCACTCACGTCGACACTGCCACGACATGGGACGGTTCCCCCAGAACGCCTGGAGGACCGGCCGGAGCAGGCTGACATGACAACACACCGCCGGGCCGTGTACGCGTTGATCAACTGCGCGCGCACCCGCTGCGCCGGCCCGACGTCGATCGACGTCAATGAGCTCGGGAGGTACCTCGACCATGGACCCCCAGGCCTCGGGAGCGTCTCGGGATGGCGCTCGGGCCGCGCCTGGCATGGCTCGCGGAGGCAGCTGACTGTGGCCCTGCCCGGTCCCCCAGTCGACGTCAGCCCCCGGTGGCCTCGCGCGACGCGCGCAGGTCGGCGCCGAACCCGGCCGCGACCGACCCGAGGTCGCTGGCCACGGTGATCATCCGGAAGCCCTGCCCACCGCGCTTGGCGGCGAGCGATGCTGAACTGTGCACCCCGGCGATGACCTCGTGGGCCACGCAACTGGCGACCACCTTGGCGATCGCCGCGTTCCACTCGTCGTCGGGCTGGTCCATGGCCGGGCGCAGCCCGTAGGTGATCGACAGGTCGGCGGGGCCGATGTACACCGCGCTGATCCCCTGCACACCCAGGATGTCGTCGATCCGCTCGACGGCCTCGCGGGTCTCGATCATCGGGATGCACAGCACCTGCTCGTTGGCCGCCTCGATCCCGGCGAAGCCGCCCCGCGCCCCGAGCGCGATCGGCCCGAAGCTGCGCGTGCCGGTCGGCCAGTAGTGGCACGCACTCGCTGCCCGCTGCGCTTCGTCAACCGAGTTGACCATCGGGATGATCACGCCGGCGGCACCCGCATCGAGCGCGCGGCCGATGATCCCCGGCTCGTTCCATGGCACGCGCACCAACGGTGTGGCGCCGGTGCGGGCCATGGCCGCCAGGGCGTTCGCCATGCCGTCATAATCGTTCAAGCCGTGCTGTAGGTCGATGCACACGTAGTCGAACCCGACGCTGGCAGCGGTCTCAGCGACGATCGGGTCGCGCAACGAGATCCACGCTCCGAGTGCCGTGCCCCGTGCGTCCCATCGATCGCGCATCTGGTTGGCCATGTCGTCATCCCCCTTGTGTCGGCGTCGAGGCGGAGTCTGCCAGTGAGCGTCCGCTTTGGCCCACGTGGCCAGGAGGTCGCACACCGCTGGGGCCCGCCACCGCACACCGGCCCGACCACCGTCACTGACGAAGGCCGAGGCAAACGCGTTGGGTTCGATCAGCACGACAAGCCCGCGCCTGATCAACTTCGTCGGATGGGCTCGTCCAAGACGCTGCGCCTGTCGAGCCGGACGGCGTCGTCCATCGCGTCGACGGTACCGACCGACCTTCGGTCGATTCACCCGGCGCCGGCGCCGGCGCAGGCGCCACCCGCGTGCCGTCACCAAAAGTTCTGCGTGATGCGCGCCGACCGAAGGCGTTCACATGGGTAGGGCCGGAACAGTCGGCCTCCGCCACGCCCCCCGTGGTGATCAGCCAAGGAGAAGTGTGACATGAGTGAGAGAAACCCAAAGGTCGAAGCCTGGATGAACCGGACGGTGGTCGATTCGTCGGGCAGCAAGGTCGGCACGGTCACCGACGTGTATGTCGACGACGAGACCAATCAGCCCGACTGGCTGGCTGTGAGCACCGGTCTGTTCGGCACGAAGGTCAGCTTCGTGCCGGTCGAGGGCGCCCGGGCCGACGGCGACGGCGTGATGGTCGCCTACACCAAGGACATCGTCAAAGCCGCCCCACGCACCGAGGCCGACGGCTCATTGTCGGTCGACGAGGAGCAATCTCTGTACGCCTACTACGGGCGGGACTACACCCCGCACACGGGCGGCGACACCCTTCCACCACGGGCGACGACCGACACGCCTCCGGCTCCGACGGTCAGCAGCGACACCTCCAAGCGCGACGCGTCGATGGTCCGCTCGGAAGAAGAACTGTCGATCAACAAGCGCACCCAAGAAGCGGGACGGGTCAGGTTGCGCAAGTGGGTCGAGACCGAGAACGTCAACGTGACAGTTCCCGTCGAGCGACAGATGGCCCGAGTCGTGCGTGAACCAGTCGCCGAGGGTGACACGACATCGGGCGGCGAGTTCGTCGAGGGTGAAGAGGAGATCGTGCTCTCCGAAGAAGTCGTCGATGTCTCCAAGCGGGTCGTCGCCAAGGAGCGCGTCGGGTTGGAGAAGGAGACTGTCACCGGCCAGGTCGCGGTCGATGAGACCGTGCGCAAGGAGCGTGTCGGCGTCGACGGCGGCGAACTCATCGGCGACGACCGGGGCGACGTCTCGAAGGGGACGCAACGATGATCGCCGCGGTCAAGTGGAGCGAAGGGATCCAGTCGGCGTGGAACGACCTGGTCCGCTTCGTTCCCCGGTTCATCGGGTTCCTGATCGTGCTGATCGTTGGGTATCTGATCGCGAAGGCGATCAGCAAGGCGTTGAGTGCGATCCTGGAGCGGGTCGGGTTCGACAAGGCCGTCGAGCGGGGCGGGGTCAAGAAGGCGCTGGCCAACAGCAAGTACGACGCCTCCGACATCGTTGCCAAGCTGATCTTCTACGCATTGTTCCTGCTGGTGTTGCAGATGGCGTTCGGGGTGTTCGGGCCGAACCCGATCAGTGATCTGATCCGTAGCGTCATCGCCTACCTGCCACGCGTGATCGTCGCAGTGATCATCATCGTCGTCGCCTCCGCCATCGGTGCGGCGGTGCGCGAGCTGATCGATGCCAGCCTTGGCGGGCTGAGCTACGGCAAGCGGCTCGGCACCGCAGCCGGCGCAGCGATCCTGGTGATTGGGCTGTTCGCTGCGCTGAACGAGCTGCTGATCGCCCCGGCGATCGTCACCGGGCTGTTCTACGCGGTGTTGGCGATCATCGTCGGTTCCGCAGTGATCGCCATCGGTGGCGGCGGGATCGAACCGATGCGTGAACGGTGGACCAACGTCCTCGCCAAGTACGACGAGGAGAAGCCGAAGATCCAAGAAGCCTCTCAGGGGGCCAAGGAACGTATCCAGGAACGCGCCCAACAACGCGCCGAGCAAGCCAAGCAACTGGCACCACCACCACCGGCCAGCCGCGGCACCAAGCAGTGACCAACCTGGCGAACACGACCTGGACCCGATGAAAGGAACACAGATGAGCTCCACCGACATCCCCGACCCGACGCCGACCCCCGACGACAAGCCACACGACGGTCTCAAGGCCAAGATCACCGACGCGATCGACACCGTCAAGGAACGGATCCACGACTACCACGAAGGCCCCACGGACCTCGACTAGCCCGACCAACCCGGATGACCGTCCGCGTGGTTCGTCCAAGGCCGTCTACGGGGTGCGGCCGATGAACGCCAGCAGCCTGGTCTGGAGGTCCGCGTCGTCAGGGACGTGGACGCGCGGCCCGTACTGGCCGCTCTGGCGCAACGCCTCGTCCATCGGCAGCATGCCATTGAGCATCGCGGCGCACTTGTCCGAGTCGAGCGTCTCGTCCTGGCCGGTGGCTCGGGCGAGATCCCAACGATGCAGGAACACGTCGCTGGTGTAGATCATGTCGATCGCCTGCTCGAGCGGCATCCTGCCGATGTGCGGGAGATCGTGCGTGCGCTCCGCGGTATCCGGGTCGTCGAGCAGCGCCTGCACGGCGTCGGTCTGCGTGCGCCAGGCACCGACAGGATCGTCGTCGACCGACGGACCCGCCGGCAGCGTGATCCCCACCGCGCCATCGAGGAAGGCCGGGAACCACTCGACGAGGTGGCCGACCACGTCCCGGGCGACCCAGCCGTCCACCGGCGCAGCGTTGTTCCACGCCTGCGGCGCGACGCCCTCGACGGTTGCGGTGAACGCGCCGGCGATGCGCCGGTGCTCGTCGGCCGGGCTACTCATCGGAGCGCCGCGACGAGCGCGTCGAGCTTGGCGTAGCCCTGGTCGACCCCGGTCTCCATGCCGCTCGAAAGCCACTGGTCGCGGCCCTCGAAGCTGTCCACCAACGACTGCGCGTGCAGCCGGGTGCGGCCGTCGCCGAGGTCCTCGAAGCGCAACGTCTCAAGCGCGACGTCGTCGGGCTGGCCGTCGAAGGTGAAGGTCTGCACGATGTGGTCGTCACCCACGTCGTGGAAGCAACCGTGGAAGCCGAACTCCACACCGTCGCGTCTCGCGATGTAGCGCCAGCGACCGCCTGTCGTGGCGTCCCAGTCGAGGATCTCGGTGTCCATCCCGTCCGGTCCGACCCAGCGCGCGAACAGCGCGGGATCGGTGTGGGCGCGCATCAGCTCCGACGGGGTGGCGTCGAAGTCGCGGGTCATGCGGATGATCGGCAGGGTGGGGTCGGCCTCGATCGAGACCTGGTGGCGGTTGCTGGTGGTGGTCATGACGCTGCTCCTTGTTCGAGGTCTGGGTGGAGGGTGTGTCGTTCGTCGTCGCGCATCTCGGCGAGGACGTCGTCGAGGCGTTCGTATCGTGCCTGGGCCTGTTGGCGGTACCGGTCGATCCACTTCGTCATCAGGTCGAAGACCTCCGCCTCGAGATGGCACGGCCGTCGCTGGGCCTCCTTGGTCTGGCTCACGAGCCCGGCGTCGGCAAGCACCTTGATGTGCTTGGACACCGCCTGGACAGACACGTCGTACGGATTGGCCAGCTCCCCGACGGTGGCGTCGCCCGCGGCGAGACGGGCCACCATGTCGCGCCTGGTCGGATCGGCAAGGGCGGCGAAGACTCGGGACAGCTGGTCGGCCACGACGCCCTCCTTATTCAAGCGGTTGGTTGTAGACAACCTACGCAATGGTGCTGCCTTTGTCAACCCCTTGGTTGCAGAGCACGACCCGAGCATCGCCGAGCTGGTCTCCGGTCGACACTCCGTCGGTGTCACCCTTGCGCGCGGCCCCCGCATTTCGACGACCGGCTGCGCCGCATGGGTCGATGAGGATCAGCGCGTGAGAGGACGGCTCTTGTGGCGGAAACGTGAGGCACCGCGGGTGCGTAGAGCGTGGTGCGCTGCGCGAGTCGGCGCCCGAGGGGGGCCACCAGCGCGGCGAAGTCGTCGGGTTCCATGCCTTGGCCGTGGGCGGCGCCGGCGGCCCGGCTGATGTTCTCGTCCATGAGGGTGCCCCCGAGGTCGTTGACGCCCGACTGGAGCAGCTGGCGGCAGCCGTCGGCACCGATCTTGACCCACGATGCCTGGATGTTGGGAATGAGCCCGTGGTAGGCGATGCGCCCGACG
>JBBQTN010000238.1:0-7697 GCA_038213195.1 Acidimicrobiales bacterium
CACGCGGCGATCACCGGAGGCGAGGCCGACCGTGCGCTGGTCGCGACGCAGGAACCCGTAGGCGACCCGGTCGCGCCCGTTGCGGCTGTTGGTGACGGCCAGGAAGGAGTGCCCGGCGCTCACCGCGCCGGTGACGTAGGCAGCCTGGCGCGGGCGGTTCTCCGGGCGCGGGCCCCAGGTGCGGTCGCGCATCGCCAGGCAGTCGATGGCGAGACGCTCGCCGTGGATGACGACCTCACCGGTGACGTGCCCGAACTGGTCGAAGTGGTGGGCCGAGCCGAACGTGGAGCCGACGGCGGCGAGCGGCTCCGGTGGCATCACCGCGTCGAACAGCAGCCGCAGCCGCAGCCGGTCGCCGTCGTCGTAGCCGAGCTCATAGCGCTGCGCCGGCTCGACGACGCGCATCGACACACCCGTCGGCAGGGTGACGTCGCGCAGGTCCGTCTCGGGCGGCAACCGCAACGCGGTGTAGTTGGCGCTGTACAGCACGTCCCACGGCAGCCAGGCGGTGTCGTCCCACACCCACGCCCCGCCGGCCACCGTGCCGATGTTCGGGCGGACCATCGTGTACAGCCACCCGCCAAGGCGTCGCTCGGGGTGGTGGAACGAGAACCACGATGTCTCCGTCTCCCACCACCGGTCGCTCATCGCCGAGGTGTGCAACGCGTCGTCGTCGGGTCCGAACACCACCGGCGCATCCCGCTCGTCAGCGATCATCGGCTCAGTACCCCAGTGCTCGGGCAGCCTGGTCGAGCACGACGGGGATGGACCATGCCGTGCGCGCCAGGCGCAGATCGTCGTTGCGACCGTCGGCGAACAGCCCGCTGGCGCTCATCCAGAACGCCGCGGAGCGCATCGCGTACAGCAACTGGTAGTACCGGCACCGTTCCTCGTCGATCTCGATCCCGGTGCCCTGCTCGTAGCGTCGGCAGAAGGCGTCACGTTCGACGAGGTTCGACAAGAGGTCGGTGCCCTCTCGGTTCAGCGGCGACAGCACGTAGGCGACGTCGTACATCGGATCGCCGATCACCTCGGTCTCCCAGTCGAGCACCGCCGACACACGGTCGTCGTCGATCAGCAGGTTGCCGGTGCGATAGGCGCCGTGGACGAGCACGAGGCGCTCGGTCGCGGGCATGTTGCCCTCCAGCCAGCAGATCAGATCGGTGAGCACGGGGTCCGGCTCGACCTCGGTCGTCTCGATCAACCTGCTCCACTTGGCGATCTCGCGGCGCGCGAACTCGGTGCCGGTGTCGGGCACGCCGAGCAGGTCCAACCCGGCTGCACGCCAGTCGAGGGTGTGCAGGGCGACGAGTGCGTCCGTGAAGCTGTCGGGCAGCACGCCACGCTGCGCTGCATCCTCGTAGAAGCGCCGGCCGTCGCGGCCCCACGGGCTGGGGCACACGCCTGGCACCTTCTCCATCACCAGGAACGGCGCGTCGAGCACGCGCGGGTCGGACTCGTAGAAGTACGGGTGCGGCGTCGGCACCACGGTGGCGTCGAGGCAGCGCAGCACCTCGAACTGCGTGCCGAGGTCGGACATCTCGCGCAGCAGCGCGTTGCCGGGGTCGCGACGCAGGCAGAAACCCTGCTCGTGCCGATCGCCACCAGAGGTCCACGTCGCGTCGAACAACCAGGTCTCGTGCGACCAGCCGACGGCGATGCGCTGCACGTCGCGCAGCTGCAGGTCCGCTGTGGCGAACTGTCCGGCGAGGTACCCGCGGATCCGCTCCTCCATCGGCTCGTCGCTGCGCGGACCGGCCTGCTCGTCGACGGTGGCGCTCACGCTGCGTACACCAGCATCCGGTCGAGTCGGGCGCGCATCGCCACGCGCAGCCGGTCGAGCAGCTGCGCGAACCGCTCCGCTCCGAACTCGTCGCGATCCGCGTACAACGCGTGCACGAGCACGTTCCAGCTCGCGTCACGACCGTCGCCGGCGAGTTCCGTCAGCGCGTCCGCGACGCGCGTGGACGAGGTCTCGCCGAGTGCGGCGCGCATGTCGGTGACCAGCGCGCCCCGCTCCTCGTCGCCGGCGCGGGCGTCCTGCTGCTCGCCGCGCAGCTGGCCGGCGAGCTTGGCCAGGATCACGGCCGCCATGAACGCCTGGGTCTTCGCGAACGGATCCTCGACCGCCGGTCCCACCTGCATCCGCAACGTGGCTGCCATGCGTTCGAGGACATCAGCGGGCTCGACCGGCATGCGCGCCGAACGTACCATCGCCGGATTCGGCGAGCGCAGCCGGCGGCGCTGGCTGATCTGTGTCCTCCCGCAGACGGTACGTGCCGGGCGGACACGGAGCCGTCGGGCTCACTCGACCAGCCAACCCCGATCGTCGCGGACCTCCGGCCCGTTGACCCTCGCCCGCCCATCGCCGAACGGCGCATCACGCCGCCGCAGTGCCTCGCGCAGCCCGTGCTCGGCGACCTGCGTGCGGAAGCCGACGGCCGACGCGGCCTGGTGCCCGCGGGCATCCGTCTCGCAGGCCAGGCGTTGCAGCGTCTTCGCGCCCATCAGCTCCAGGCCGAGGTTGACGATCCGCTTGTTCGCGGCGAGCAGCTCGCGGTCGATCAGCGCGAGCCTCCCGGCGAGCCCCTCCACCTCCGCTTCGAGCTGATCCGCTGGCACGGCTTTGAGGGCGAGGCCGATCTGCGCCGCCTCGGCGCCGGTGATCGTGTCGCCGGTGAGCAGCAGGCGCTTCGCCCATTGCGGGCCGACCAGGTACAGCCACATCTGGGTCGGCAGGACGCCGAGGTCGCGTGCGGGCGGGAAGCCGAGTCGGGCGTCGTCGGCGCAGATCGTGATGTCGCACAGGGTGATGAGGTCTGTGCCACCGGCCAGGCAGTGGCCGTGCACCTGGGCGATGACCGGCTTGTGCATGTCGAACAAGGCCATCCGCAGTCGCTGCCCGCGTTCCATCTGCCAGGTGTCGTCGTCGAACGTCGACCGGCCCCGACGCGGCGGGCCGTCACGATCCGCGGCCGGCCGCACTTCGCCGAGGTCGTAGCCGGCGCAGAACGAACGGCCGGCGCCGCGCAGCACGACGCAGTGCACGCGAGTGTCGTCGTCGGCCTGCCAGAGGACCTCGTGCAGCTCCTCGAGCATCAGGCTCGAGATCGCATTCAGCTTCTCCGGCCGGTTCAAGGTGATCCGCGCGACGCCGCCGTCGACGTCGTAGAGGAGATGTTCCATGCATGTCCTTTCGTGCTTGGTGATCGAGGTGGCAGTGCGAGTCGCCGCCGGGCGCCGTACGGGCGGGCGCGGTGATCACGGTCTGGCGCGCATCCTCGCGAGGTACCGCCCGGCGGACTCGCGACCCTCGGGGTCGCGCAGACCGGAGAGGAGGCCGTCGGCGTCCGACCAGCTGCGGCCGGTCGAGACCATCGCCTCGCTCACCGCGTTGGTGTGCGCCTTCGTGGACAGCAACGCCAGCTTGGGCATCCGCACCAGGTTGGCGACGAGCTCGTCGACCGCGGCGTCGAGCTGATCGTCGTCGACGACACGGTTGAGGAACCCGGCGGCGCGCGCCTCCTCCGGGCCGAACTCGCGGCACGTCATCACGAGCTCCTTCGTCAGCGCCGGCCCGATCTCGCGCATCAGCCGGGGGATCCCGCCCCACGCCAGCGGCAGCCCGAGCTCGACCTCGGGGATCGAGAAGCGTGCCGAGCGGGTCGCGACGCGCAGGTCGCACACCGCGGCAAGCACCACCCCGCCGCCGACGCACCACCCGTGCAGCTTGGCGATGGTGACCGAGCGCATCTCGTCCATCGCCCGCGCCATCCGCCAGCCGCCGTCTGCGTCGTCGCGCGGCGGGCGCTCCGTCGCTGCCCCGCCTGCGAACGAGGACACGTCGGCACCGGCGCAGAACGCCCGACCGCGACCGGAGACGACCACCACCTTCAGGCCGTCGTGGCGGTCGAACCATCGCGCCGCCGACTCGAGCTCGCCCAACGTCTGCGACGACAGCGGGTTCAACTTCTCCGGCCGGGCAAGCACCAGATCGCCCCGCGGCCCGTCGACGCTGACCTCGATCGTCTCGAACTCCATCCGCGGGAACCTACCCGCGGCCGCTCGCGCGGCCCGGCTCGTAGCAGCGCCGCTCACCGCACGGCCGGGAGCACGTCGGAGGCGAACGCGTTGAGGTCCTCGATCGTCGCCTGCAGGCGGTCGTGGGTGGACATCTCGATGAGGGTGCCGGTGCGCAGCGACGGGATCCCGACGAGGTGGTGCAGGCCGGCGCGCGCGTACTCGCCGAGCGTGTCGATCAGCTGCTCCTTGCCGGCGACGGCGAAGAACGCCGCCAGCATCGAGACCACGAGGTCGTCGGGATCGCGTCCGGCCCGTTCCATCTCCACCTTCACGGCAGCGACCTCCTCCGCGAGCTGGGCGGGAGTCGACGCGACCGTGTGGTAGCCGGTGCCGTAGCGGGCGACGCGGCGGATCGCGGCGGGGGTCTTGCCGCCGACCCAGATCGGGATGTGCGGCTTCTGCACGGGAAGCGGGTTGGCGCCGACGTCGGCGTACTTGACCCACTTCCCGTCGAAGCTGCTCGGCCCGTCCTGCGTCCACAGATCGATGCACACGGACATGAACTCGTCGGTCACGCTGCCGCGGTGCTGCCAGTACTCGGTGATCCCGAGCGCCGCGAACTCCTCGGCCATCCACCCGACGCCGATCCCGAGGATCACCCGCCCGTGCGAGATGCGGTCGATGGTCGACAGCGCCTTCGCCAGCACCAGGGGGTTGCGGTACGGCACGATCAGGACGCTGGTGCCGATCCCGACCCGCGAGGTGCGCGCCCCGATCGCCGCCATCACCGCCAGCGGGTCGTAGATGAACTGGTCGACCCGGAACGGCGAGGCTCCCGTCTTGTTGTAGAGGTACCGCGACGTCACGTCCGACGGCATGATCACGTGATCGTGCACCCACACGGAGTCGTAGCCGAGGCGCTCGGCCTCTTCTGCGACCGCGAGGCAGCCGTCGACGCCCGGGTCCTCACCGAACGTCCCGAAGTTCCCTGTGACCGCGCCGAACTTCATGGTCTGCTCCTCAGCGGCGTTCGAACTGACGGCCCAGCCAGTCCTCGACGTCGCGCTGCCACTGGCCGACCGCGGTGACGCCGGGGAACAGGGCGTGGCCGTGCGGGATGCCGGGATAGACGTGCAGCTCCGCCGGCACGCCCGCCTGGTTGAGCTGCATCGCGTAGGCGATGTCCTCGTCACGGAAGCCGTCGACGGTGCCGACGGCGATCAAGGCCGGCGGGAGTCCCGAGAGGTCGGCGGCCCGTCCCGGCACGGCGTGGTAGGAGATGTCGTCGTTGCCGTACAGCGCGCCGAGGTAGCTGCGCCAGCCGAACGTGTTCGACTCACGGGTCCAGATGGCGAGGCCGTCGAGCTGGCTCGACGGGGTGGACTGGCGGTCGTCGAGCATCGGGCACTCGAGCAGCTGGAAGCTGACGGGGATCTCGCCGCGGTCGCGGGCGACGAGGGCGAGCGCAGCGGCCAACCCGCCGCCGGCGCTGATCCCGCCGATGCCGAGCCGTTCGCGATCGATGCCGAGCGATTCGGCGTTGTCAGAGGTCCAGCGCAGCCCGAGGTAGCAGTCCTCGAGCGGGCCGGGGAACGGCGTCTCGGGGGCGAGGCGGTACTCCACCGACACGCCGACGCACGGGTACTTCCGGCACCACTTGTCGAAGCGGGCGTCGTCCATCGCCGCGCTGCCGAGCACGTAGCCGCCGCCGTGGATCGAGTACATGCACGGCAGCGCGCCGGACACGCCCTTCGGTCGGTGCACCCTGACGGAGACCTGCGGATCCGTGGAGATGACGACGTCGGTGCGCTCCACCTCGTCGGACAGCGGCGGTCCGGGCACGACGAAGTTGCGCATGCGGGGCAGCGTCTCGTCGGAGATGGTCGGGAAGGGAATCGCCTTGAGGCCCTCGACGATGTCGGGGTGTAGTAGCGCCGCGGTGTCCATCGGTCCTCCTCTGCTCTGTCGCCGATCTTGCCATCGGCCGTGCCGTGGTCCTTCACCGTGCGCCGGGGCTCGGCGAGCTCGCTCTGACGTCGGAGCGCGCCGCCTCGTACGATGGAGCACGCAGCCCGTGCACTTCAGGTGCGGGGTCCGACGATCGGTGAACAGGGGGTGGTCACATGGTGGACCGCGGGAGCACAGAAGAACCGAACTACGAGACGATCGTCATCGGCGCCGGCGTGTGCGGCATCTACCAGCTGTACCGGCTGGTCGAGCTGGGGGTGAGCGCCACCGTGCTCGAGGCCGGCAGCGACCTCGGCGGCACGTGGTTCTGGAACCGCTATCCCGGCGCCCGCTTCGATTCGGAGAGCATCACCTACGGGTATTCGTTCTCCGAGGAGCTGCTCCAGGAGTGGGATTGGAAGGAGCGGTTCTCGGGCCAGCCGGAGAACCTCCGTTACCTGAACTACGTCGTCGACAAGTTCGACCTGCGCAAGCACATGCAGTTTGGGTGCTCCGTCGAGTCCGCTGTGTTCGACGACGAGGCCACCCTGTGGCGGTTGCACCTCGACGACGGCCGCGAGCTGACCTGCCGCATCCTGATCCCGGCGATCGGGCTGCTCTCGGCGCCGACGCTGCCGCGCTACGAGGGCCTCGACAGCTTCGTCGGCCAGGCGTTCCACACCTACAACTGGCCGCAGGAGCCCGTCGACTTCGCCGGCAAGCGCGTCGCGGTCATCGGCACCGGCGCCACCGGTGTGCAGGTGATCGGCGCGATCGCCGACCGGGTCGGCGAGCTGACCGTCTTCCAGCGGCGGCCGAACTGGTGCGCTCCGCTGCACAACGCCGAGATCTCCGCCGACGAGATGGCCGACATCAAGAACCGCTACGACGAGATCTTCGCGATCTGCGCGCGGACCCCGGGCGGGTTCATCCACGAACCGGACCGGCGCCCGTTTTTCGACGTGCCGCGCGAGGAGCGCGTGGCGATGTGGGAGAAGCTGTACGGCGAGCCGGGTTTCGGGATCTGGCTGGCCAACTTCCGCGACATCTTCATGAACGAGGAGGCCAACGCCGAGTTCTCCGAGTTCATCGCCGACAAGATCCGCTCCCGCGTCAACGATCCGGTGCTCGCCGAGAAGCTGATCCCGAAGGACCACGGTTTCGGCGTGCAGCGCGTCCCGATGGAGACTCGCTACTACGAGGCCTTCAACCGCGACAACGTGCACCTCGTCGATCTCAAGGAGACCCCGATCGAGCGGATCACGCCGCAGGGGATCCGCACGACGGACGGCGACCACGAGTTCGACATCATCGTCTACGCCACCGGCTTCGACGCGGTGACCGGCGCCTACGACCGAATCGACATCCGCGGCGTCGGCGGCCAGACGCTGCGCGAAAAATGGGAGGACGGTCCGATCACCTACCTCGGGATGCAGGTCTCCGGGTTCCCGAACATGATCACCCCGACAGGCCCGCAGAGCGGTTCGGCCTCGACGAACTTCCCACGTGGGATCGAGATCGGGGTCAACTGGGCCATGGACCTGCTGCAGCACATGTGGAAGAACGACTTCGTCCGCGAGGAGGCCACGCCCGAAGCGGAGGCGGAGTGGAGCGCCCACGTCGCCAAGCTGTACGACATCATGCTGATGCGCAAGGCGCAGGGCTGGTTCACCGGCTACAACTCGAACGTCGAGGGCCACGAGAAGGGCAAGATCCGCTACCTCGTC
>JBBQTN010000239.1:0-7683 GCA_038213195.1 Acidimicrobiales bacterium
GACGCCGAAGTCAGCATCGAAGTCGTCGGTGAGCGTGTACCACGGGATGTGCTCCCACCCCATGCGTTCCTGCAGACCGTGGATGTCGGCCTGTGGAGCTCGCGAGACGAAGGCCAGGGAGGTGTCTCGGGCGTTGAGGTGGGCGGGATGCGCGACCTGGTCGGCGCCGAGCGAGCAGCCGACACAGGCCCGCAACGGGTACGACCCACCCGACGACGGGTACGTGGTGACGTCCGGCGCATAGAACGCCCGGTAGACGATCAGCTGGCGACGACCGTCGAACAGATCGGCAAGACTCGCCGCGCCGTTCGGACCCTCGAACCGGTACTCCTTCGCGACCGCAGTCCACGGCATCCGCCTGCGTTTCGCCGCCATGGCGTCGCGGGCCCTCGTCAGTGCTTTCTCCTCCCCCAGCAGCTCTTGGCGGGCTGCTTCCCACACCTGGGATGAGACGATCGGCGGTACGTGCATCGGGGGGTTCTCCTTGACGATTCTCGGCCGGCAGCCGGACGGCGCAGCTGGGGTGCCGCCATGCCTACTCCGACCCGCCGACGGAGCGGATCTCATCGCTCGACCACTGTCGCGCGCAAATCGCCGTCGGCCGCGATGATCTGCGTCGTAGTCGATGGTCTAACTCGACGATGGCTTCGCCGCGCAGGTCCTCGGAGCTCGTCGAGCTGGACGGTGTGCTCTTGGCGCGCGCGCAGGCGGGGGACGAGCACGCCTTTCGAAGTCTGGTTGATCGGCATCGCCCCGAGATCCAGGCGCACTGCTACCGCATGCTCGGCAGCTTTCACGACGCCGAGGACGCCTACCAGGACACCCTGTTGCGCGCCTGGCGAGCGCTGGACGGGTTCGACGAACGAAGCCGCCTGTCGACCTGGTTGTACCGCATCGCAACCAACGTGTGCCTCACTGCGCTGCGGCGTCGTTCATCCCGGCGCGTCCTGCCTGCGGACCTGGCCAGCGGAACCTTCGACAACGGTGGCGGCGAGGGTACTGCAGCGCTCAACGCACGATGGATCGAACCGTTCGCCGATCCACAGGCGGAGATTCGTGCCGGACGAGAGGATCCCGCCTCGCGCTACGAGCTTCGCGAGTCGATCGAGCTCGCCTTTGTCGCAGCACTGCAGCACCTGCCGGCACGCCAACGGGCGGTGCTGATCCTGAGCGAGGTCCTCGGCTTTCGAGCCAGCGAGATCGCCGACACGCTGCATACAACGGTCCCGGCCGTACACAGTGCCCTGCAGCGGGCACGAGCACGCCTCGAGATGATCCGACCAGTGGTGAGTCAACAGCGCGCGATTCGTGAGTTGGGTGGGTCCAGGGCGGCTGAGCTCGTCGTGCGGTTCGCCGAGGCGATGGAGCGTGGTGACGTCAGCGGCTTGATCGAGCTGTTGGCCACCGATGTCGTGTTCGAGATGCCACCCCGACCGCAGTGGGTTGCTGGGCGCGACCAGGTGGCCGAGTCCTGGCTCGTCCCAACGAAGCGTCCGACCGGCTTGCACGCCGTCCCGTTGCGCGTCAACGCCCAGCTCGCAGTCGCCGTCTACCAAGACGCTGATCAGACGCCCAACAGCCGGCTGATCGCCGTCGACGTCCTCACCGTCACCGACACGACGATCTCCCGGATCACCGCCTTTCGCTCCCCCGTTGTACTCGCGGCGCTCGGCGTACCCACGCTGCGCCCGCGATGAGCGGCGTAGCGAGCGATCCCTTCCAACATCACGAAGGACACACCGGTATGAACAAGGTCAGATTCGAGATCAGCGCGTCGCTCGACGGCTACGTCACCGCCGAGCACCCGACGCTCGAGGAGCCAATGGGACATGGTGGTGAGATCCTGCACCAGCTGGCGTTCAGCGCCGACGACATCGGCCGACGGGCGGTCGAGGAAAGCCAAGCGAGCGTCGGCGCGAGCATCGCCGGACGCAAAACCTACGACCTCTCCATCGGATGGTGGCAGGCCGACGGCCCCGGCGGCGCGCTGCGCACCCCGACGTTCATCGTCTCCCATGGCCACCCCGACGACATCCCCGCGGGCGGCGTGTACTCGTTCATGTCAAGTCCCGAGGAAGCGCTCGACGCAGCATTGGCCGTCGCCGGCGACAAGGACGTCGACATCTTCAGCGCCAGCGTCGGCCAACAACTGCTCGCCGTCGGCCGCGTCGACGAGGTCCACATCCATCTCGTGCCGGTACTGCTTGGCGCCGGCACCCGCCTGATCAACGACCTCGGCGGCCACCATCTTCGACTGCGCCGCCTCCCTGGCACCGACAGCGACATGGCTCTACACCTGCGCTACGCCGTCGTCCGGGACACCTGATCAGCGGCCGGGTCGATCGACACCGAAGCTCCACAGGTTGCCCTCACGGTCGCTGGCGCTGTAACCGCGCGATGACCCCTCGAACGCGTCGTGGGGCTTTGTTCAGGACCTCCGCACCTTCCGCCTCTGCCCGGCGGAACTGAGCGTCCACGTCAGCCACGGCGACGTACACCCAAGCCTGGCCGACGTGGCTGCCGTGCAACTCGTTGGGCAGGTCGGGCTGAAGCGGAACCCGACCGTCGCCCCGCCCGACCGTCGCCAAGCGCAACGCGCCCCGGTCGTCGTAGACCTTCTCGTCGACCGTCAGCCCGAACGCGCGCTGAAGAAACTCCACAGCGCTGTCGAGATCGCTCGGCACACCTCGGCACACAACGCTGCGGCAGCGGCAGGCTCGGCGCGTCGGGAGTTGGTGGATGTCGGAGGCGTGGGTCGCCGCCACGCCGATCGTCGTGTTGCTGATGTTGGTCGGTGCGGCCGTGGCGCTGCGGATCGCGCACGAGCCGGTAGCGGCCACCCTCCGCAAGGCGTACCACTCGACTTACGAGGACTGGAAACGACGTGGCGCAAGCGGCGGGGGCGCTCATCCGGCCGTATGGTCCGTTGAGACGCCACGGTCGCAGGCGAGGGCGTGGAGCAGTTCGGCACGGACTCGTGGTTCGGGATCGGCGAACATGTCGACGAGGGGCGGCATCGTGTCGGCGTCAACGAGGTGACCGAACGTCAGTGCAATGCTCCGCGCACGTTCGGGTTCGCAGCGACGATGTGACTGCCGCGCTCGCGAGCATGTCGTAGCGTGGCGTACGTGCGGAAGGGTTCTCGCCGATGACAAGAGTGACAGCGGCGGACGTGCGGTCGTGCCGCGCTGTGTTCGAACAGATGACCGAGCTCACCGCAGGCGGTCGGGTGATCCGCAACTTCCACGTCGACATCGCGATGCTCGACCACGTCATCGAAACCGAGCTGTTCCCGTCTGAGGCCCTCGCCGCCTACAGCGCGTGGAACCTGGAGCTGCCGGTGTCCGACGAACAGCGTCGCACCTACCTCTCGGCCCACCGCGGCGGCAATCAGGGCGACTACCGAGCCGGCATGCGAGACAGAGTCGCGAACGTCGTCGACTGCCTGACACGTTTCCCGGCGTCGAAGCGGGCGGTGATCTCCGTCGTGCCGCAGCCGGACGCGCCGCACACCAACGACGGGCTGGCGAAGTGCCTGCGCGAGGTCCACTTCCATCTCGACGGTGAGATCCTCGACGCGACGGTGCTGATGCGTGCCCAAGCCGCCGAGATCTTCCCCAAGAACATCCACTTCGTCGGTGAGCTGATGGCGGAGATCGCTGGGCGCCTCGTCAAGCGGGTCGGCACGTTGCACTACCTCGCTGTCGTAGTCGTGTCCGATCGTTGGTGACCGGGCGTCACCGCAGCGCGAGCAGCCCCATTCGACAAGGTCCTATCGATAGTCGCCGGAAATGGCGTGCGCAACCGGCAGCGACGGCTGGAACACCGACGACACCGAACGATCCTCATCGTCGGGCCACCTGACACGCCTACGCACCCCGTCGGCGAGGGTCTGGCGGAGCTACAGACGGCGAGCCCGCGCACTATCACGACACCACTCCGTCGAATCGGCTCATCGGACTGGGAGCGATCGAACGACAACTCCAGGCCGGCGCACCCGGGCGGGGCGTGCAACGTGCGCCTCGCAGCGTGACGCGGCCTGGCTCGGGTCGACCGAGATACTGCTGAGCGGCCCGTGCGACCGCGCTTGCCGTCGCCTGCCGATCAACGCTCAGATGGCGGCGACATTGAGCTCCACGGCGTCACCAGGCCGGCGGTAGGGCGCGCTCGGTGGCGGTGCTCGGTGGGGGCGTTCTGGGATGGTTGGTCGGCTGATGGGTATGCAACCGCCACCAGGACTGAACTCGTTTTGAGATCAGCGCGCTGCGCCCTCGCGAGTGTTCGCGCTGGTGCGATGGCGGTGGGGGCCGTTCCGGGGCTTCGGGTGGATCGTCCCGCCGGTTCGGTGGGGGTCAGGCTGGGACTGTGGCGCTGCCTCCGGCGCTTTCGGCACATTGGCCAGAAATGTAGATGTGAGAATCGGGGAATAGCGCGCCGAAACTGGGACCAGACGGGACTGACAGCATCACCGCGCGGGGGACAGTCTCAATAGGACTCCAGAGCCGTGTCGGAAACGGGTTGGGCCGTGTTATCGGCGTGTTGTTGCTGTGGTCGTTGGGCGAGTCAATCGGTC
Source organism: Acidimicrobiales bacterium (assembly GCA_038213195.1). Classification (GTDB taxonomy): domain Bacteria; phylum Actinomycetota; class Acidimicrobiia; order Acidimicrobiales; family Ilumatobacteraceae; genus JAODBQ01. Next base: position 4,574 of record JBBQTN010000239.1, read on the forward strand.
AATGTCGCCCGTACGTAGCTGTGCCTTGAAGGTCGCTCTCGACTCGCTCAATGAGTGCACCGCCGATGCCTGCGCCCTGAAGGGCTGGGATCACGGCGATGAAGTACAGGTTCCACAGCCGGTCCGAGAACGGCTCAGGGGCGTAGTACGCAGCGCCGATGGCCGTTCCGTCAGCAGTGTCGCTGACGAGCCAGTGATGATCACCGAGCGATCCGTCGAGGGTGCCAGTAACTGTCTCGTCGACGAACCCTGCTTCGTCGGGTCCGAACATGTCGGTTTCGACAGCGATGGCTTTGATGGTCTGGATGTCAGCAGCGGTGGCTAGCCTAATCGACATATGACCTCATCTCTCTTCTTACTGTAGCTCGGTCTCCTACCGTAACATTTATGGTTGAGTATGACCAACTAGCTTACGGATCTGCCGATTCTCGGCGAGCCGCTGATCCCCGAGTTCGCGAACACCCTGTACATCGACCAGCAGGTGCTGTGCGACGTTCTCGACCGTCCGAGTTGGACCGGAGCGTGGTTGGCCACGGCCCCGTGTGCAGTCCACAACGGAGCACCCGCCAAGTTACGACCAGCGATCTACGGGGGATGCGCGCCCAACACGCGCTCGTGATGCGCAGCGACGGCGACTTCGGCATCACCATCGAGTCGAGCGCGCGCCGTCTGGAAACGTTCCTCGCAGCGATCGCACAACAGGTGATCCACGCCGTCGAGCACAACGAACTCCGACTCATCAAGGTGTGCGGCCGACCCGGCTGCAACATGGTGTTCGAGCGCAACAACCCGACACTCGGGCCTTGCCTTGGATGCGGGCTGCTGCTCCTGCCTGCGGTGGCTCTTGCAGTATTGATCTGGCGCGGTCTCAATCGCGTCCTGGGCCTGCGCGGCCTTCGTGACGAGGACGCTCAGGCTTCGCCAACGATCCGTCCCGAATGGTCGTCGTGTGATCTCACGCGTCAGGCGTCCCGCACCCTCGCACGACCACTCCCGGACCTCGTGACGTCCGTTGACGCCGTCATTCAAGGCTGCGTCGCCGTTTGCGGTTCATTGATCAGGGGTGTTGAGGTCGACGACGACGCTGCGGATGTGCCGCAGCGTCTGGTCCAACGCATCAATGCCTTCCGTGACCCGCTTCGTAGCCTCCGGATCCCGGATCAGCCTGAGCGCACTCTGCAGCGCCAGACCGGCCTTGAAGATCTGGTGCACCACCGAGTCGCGCAGGTCGTCCGCAACGCGGTCGCGGTCGCGGAGGCGCTCGACGAGGCGAGCCTGCTCTGCGGCCCGTTTGCGGTCGGTCTCGTCGCGGGTGACCTTGGCGAAGCCCTGGAGTTCGCCGTCGGCATCTCTGATCGCGGTGATCGTCACGTTCGCCCAGAACCTCGTTCCGTCTTGACGGACCCGCCACCCCTCCTCACGGTAGACGCCGCGCTCGGTGGCCTCCTCCAACTCATGCTGTGGCTTCCCCGCGAGCCTGTCCTCCTCGGTGTAGAAGACGGAGAAGTGGCGACCAAGGATCTCGGACGACGGGTACCCCTTGATGCGCCGAGCGCCGGCGTTCCACGACGCGACCCGACCGTCGGGATCGAGCATGAAGATCGCGTACTCCTCGACTGCATCGATCAGCAGACCCAACCGATCTTCGGTGTTCACTGACAATGGATGCCCCTTCATCGCCGACGCGGACATCTCCGGCTCAGCCAGCGTACGTCAGAAGACGGCCAAGGCGTCCTGATCCCGATGACTCCTGTCGGACCCCGACGCCACGTGAGATCCGCCTCCTCTGCTGTGGCGGGATGTCCCGTCGCTCGACGCGGTCGGTGATCCGCTGGGCGACCGCTCGGCCCATCACCTAGGGTCGGTCCGGCATGTCGACCGGGCGACGCGCACCGATCACGGCTCGTCGTGGTGCCCGCCGCTGCCGGCCGCGACGTCCAACCGGGCGTGAGCACCTTGCGAGCGGAACAGTGATCACCCCTCCTCGTCGCCGCCACGAGGTCGTCGCGTCGGCAGCGGACGCGGTGCTGGAGCACGTCGGCGACGGCACGGACGTCATCGTCCCGCTCGCCAACGGCGAGCCGGTCACGCTGCTCGACGTACTCGAACAGCACGCCGCCGGCCTTCGCGGCGTGAGGGTCCACCAGATGCACGTGGTGCATGACCGTCCTTACCTCCACGGTGCCTACGGCGATGCCCTGCACCACATCTCGTACTTCCTGTCGAACGTCACCCGCCCATGCTTCCGGGCGGGCACGATCGACCTCGTCCCGAACAACTTCAGCGAGATGCGCGCCATCCTGGCGGCGGCGACAACGGATCCGCTTGTCCTCGCCGCCGCGTCACCCCCTGACCGACACGGCTACTTCAGTCTCGGCCTCAACGCCGACTACACCGCATCGTTCATCGGACGCGCCCGCTTCTTCCTCGAAGCCAACCCGCACATGCCGCGCACCTTCGGCCGGAACCAGGTGCACGTCAGCCAAGTCGTCGGTTGGTCGATGGCGGACTATCCGCTCGTGGAGGTGCAGCCCTACGAGGTCGGCGACGACGACCGCCGGATCGCCGCTCTCGTGGCAGAACGGATCCTCGACGGCTCGACGATCCAGGTTGGCATCGGCGCAATCCCGAACGCGATCCTGGCGGCGCTCGCCGGTCATCGTGATCTCGGTGTGCACACCGAGCTGATCTCCGACGGGATCATGGACCTCGTCGAAGATGGTGTCGTCACGGGAGTGGCCAAACAGCTCAACCGCACCAAGACCGTCGGGACGTTCGCACTCGGCACGTCAGCGCTCTACGACTTCCTCCACGAGAACACCGCGTTCGAGCTCTGGCCGGTGCGATACGTCAACGATCCGCGCGTCATCGGACAGGAGACGGATTTCGTGTCGATCAATGCCACGATCTCCGTCGACCTGCTCGGCCAGTGCGCGTCAGAGACGATCGGCGGCGCGTACTACTCCTCCAGCGGCGGCCAGGCCGACTTCGCGCGAGGAGCGATGTATTCCCCCGGCGGACAGGGCTTCGTCGTGCTCCACTCGACGACGCACGGTGGCACCATCTCGAAGATCGTCCCGCAGCTCGCCACGGGCGACGTCGTCACGACC